>JBDONT010000026.1:0-99891 GCA_039831155.1 Nautiliaceae bacterium
TTACCTACAGTTTTTGCATATTTATCTACTTTCTTCTCAAGTTCTTTTATTTGTTCTTTGTATTCTTTCACTGCACGAGACGGTTCCATTGCTATTTCAGCATTTTCTAAAAACTGTTTCTTCCAATTCATTAAATTCTTTGGCAATACATTATTCTCCTGTGCTATTTGGTTTAAACTCTTCTCATTCTTTAACACTTCCAATACAAGTTTCACTTTAAATTCTGCGCTGTATTTTTTACCTCTTGGCATTTTTATCCCCTTTATTTTATTTGTTTGTATTTTATCATTTTTTATTCTGTTCTTTTTCTTGGGGTATTATACCTTTAACTACCTTAGAGCTTTTAAAAAATAGATTAATTTATTTAACAACTTTATTTAAAGATTACTCACGAGAAGAAATTGCAAAATTAAGAAATGATATTAATAATGCTTGGAAAATTATATATGAATATTTAGGTAAAAATCCAAAAAAAGTAATTAAAGATGATGATTTTTTAAAAGACCATTGGATTATGTATTTTACTTATGATAGAAGTAAGGCGAATGTTGAAAAAGAGTTTTTATTAGAAAAATATTTTACTCAAAATAATGTATTATTAAAGTATGATGAGGAAAAATTAAAATTTTTTAAAGAAATAGGAGCAGAAAATAAAATTAATGAGTTTATTGTAGATTATAATGATATTGAAAAATATATAGAAAATATAAAAAAAGCGGTAAAAGTATATTTTTATATGCTAAATCCAGAAAAGTCTAATTATTCAAATGAAATAAAAGAATGGTTAAAAAAACTAAATATAATAGGTTTTAGAGCATTTAAGCCATTGATAATGGCAGTTTTAATGGAGTATGATAATTTAGAAAAAGATAAAATTTTAGAAGTTTTAAAATTAGCAGAATTGTATGTTTTTTTAGTTTTTATTATTTCAAAGAGAAGGGGAGATACTGGAAATAGCAGATTTTATAGATACGCTAATGACTTTCATAAGAATAAAGATATAGATAAACTTATTGAGAAAATTAAAAATGAATTATATGAAGATGAAAATACTTATAAGTGGGTAGCTATAAATAATTTTATAGATGAAATTGATAATTTATTTAAAAATTATGATGGATGGTATAGTTGGAAATATTTGAATTATTTTCTTTATGAGTATGAAATATATCTTCAAAAGGAAAAATTTAAAGAAGAAACTCAAAAAGTTAAATGGGATGATATTAATAAAGATAGTATAGAACATATTTATCCTGAAACTTCAAATTTAGAGTGTTGGAAAAAGATTTTTAAAGGTAAAAACAGAAAATATTTACATTCATTAGGAAATTTATTACTCTTGAGTATTTCTAAAAATGCAAGTTTAGGAAAAAAATGTTTTGAAGATAAAAAAGAAAGATATAAAAACGGTAGTTATTCAGAAATAGAAGTTGCTCAATATGAAAAATGGACACCTAAAGAAATTTATGAAAGAGGAATGAAATTATTAGACTTTTTATCTGATAGGTGGGATATCGAGATAGATGAAGAAACCAAAGAAAAATTATTATTTGGTAAAAATAGATGATATAAAATGTCAGTTAAACTGTCAGTAAAAATCCGCCAAAAACGACTGACACTTACCTTATTGATTTTTGAAAGATACCGAATTTACGGAGTTTTTGAAGTAATGGCGGAGAGGGCGGGATTCGAACCCGCGGAGGCCTTGCGACCTCAACGGCTTTCAAGGCCGCCGGTTTCAACCACTCACCCACCTCTCCATTTAAAAATCTAATAAACAGATTTTATTTGAGGAAATGGTGCCCGGGGCCGGACTCGAACCGGCACGGGAAAAGCTCCCGAGGGATTTTAAGTCCCTTGCGTCTACCAATTCCGCCACCCGGGCTTGTGAAATGAAAGTATATCAAACAAATCTTAAAATTTGCTTAAATGGAGGCGCCACCCGGATTCGAACCGGGGATCAGGGCTTTGCAGGCCCCTGCCTTAGCCACTTGGCTATGGCGCCAATGGAGCGGGCTACGGGACTCGAACCCGCGACCTCCACCTTGGCAAGGTGGCGCTCTAGCCAACTGAGCTAAGCCCGCAATCGGATTAGAATTATATATAAAAATTATTCAAAATGCAATAGAAAAAGCCTAAAAAGGCTTAAAATTTAATAAAGAATTACTTTTATCTTTTCGCCTTTTTTTAGTTTGTAAAGCCCTTCTTTTAATTGCATAATGGCTCTGTTGTTTATAAGATTTGTCAAAATTCCACTGCTGCCTTGTTTTTTACCTTTTGTATCTACAAAATACTCTCCGTTTTCATAATACAGATTTACGGCTACAAACTGGGTTTTTTTGAATTTTTTTTCGAAGTCTTCTTTTAAAGTTGCCGTTATTGTTTGAAGAGAGGTTTTATTTTCAAACGCATCTGCAATAGGCACTACATATAATAAAAACGTTACGAAACTGCTATAAGGAAATCCGGGCAGTGAAACTATGTATTTATTGTTTGCCTTTGCTACCATAATCCATTGACCGGGTTTTATATTTACTCCGTGAAAAAGTACTTCAAATTCTCCCGTAATCTCTTTTACAAAATCAAAATCCCCAACACTCACACCACCGGTTGTTACTACGATATCACTATTTTCTAAAGCGTTTAGAATTTTGGATTTTATCTCTTGTTTGTTATCTTTTGCTATGCCTAAATTTAGAGTATGATATCCTAAATAACTGCTAAGTGCACTTAAAGTATAATTATTCGAGCTTCTGATTTGTCCCATTTGGTACTCTTCATCCAAATCCACAATCTCTTCACCGGTGGCTAAAATAGATATTATAGGTTTTTTTACAACATTCACAACCGGTATTCCTAAAGAAGCCAAAACTCCTATCTCTCCCGGTTTTAGAAGAGTTCCTTTTTTAATTAACGTTTCATCTTTTTTAAAATCTTCTCCCACTTCCCTTACCGAAAATCCTTTAGGGACTTTTCCCTTGATTATAAGTTTGTCGCCTTTAACTTCTACGTTTTCTATAGGTACCAGCGTATCGCTGTTTTTTGGCATAAAACTTCCGGTATACGTTTTGACGGCTTCCCCTTTTTTGATAGTCGTATATTCAAATTTTCCGGCCGGATTTTTACCTATAATTTTTATTTCCTTGTCGATATCCTCATATCTAATCGCATATCCGTCCATTGAAGCCGTAGGCATATAAGGATTATTATATTTAGCTTTTATATCTTTTGCAAGCACTCTATTTAAGGCGTTTTGAATAAACAGTTTTTCGCTGTCTTTAGGGGATGGTAGGTTTTGATTTAATATTTTTATAGATTCTTCAAAACTTATATGCATATTCTCTCCTTTAGCTAAGTATCCCGGCACCCGGTAGTTTTTTTGCTCTGTCGCTTGCAAAAATTCTTTTGCCGTTTTTTATATCGTATTTCCAGATAGGGGCGTTTGCTTTGAAATCTTCCACAAACTCTTCTAAATATTTAAACCCTTCTTGTCTGTGAGTAGTAAATACTGCACATAAGAAACTGCTTTCTCCCACTTTTACATCTGAAAAACTATGGGCCATTACAATTTTGACGTCTTTTAAATTTTTCCATTTACTAAACCATTCGTTTAGCATAGGTAAATATAAATCAAAACTCAACCCCTCTATACCGTTATCGGGTCTTACTATCCCTATAAAAGGAATCATAGCTCCATACCCTTGTAATTTAAACTCTTCATACCATCTGTCAAGTGTTGGAATTACCGGTATTCCTCCTTTAAATATTTCTATCATAACTTCTCCTTATCCACCACACACCGGTGGTAAAATTACAACTTTATCTCCCTCTTTTAAAGTTACATCAAGGGATGTTACGATTTTATCGTTTACTGCCACTGCACACTCTTTTAACCACTCTTTGAGTGATTCGTCTTTGTTTAGTTCCTCTTTTAACTCTTTTAGGGTGTTTACTTTCAGTTTTAGAGGTTCTTTTCCTATAGGACCTAAAAATTCCACTATAACCATTTTTTTCCTTTATGATAAAATTCCAACTAAAAAGGCTTTTATGAAAATCGGACATATTGAATATCTAAACCTTTTGCCATTTTACCAATTTTTGAAGAAAAAAGGGATTAAAACAAAAAGTGCCTATCCAGCTATTGTAAATAAATGGTTTTGTCAGAAAAAAATAGACGCCGCTTTTATATCTTCTATCAAGGCTAAAAATAAGAAATGTTTTTATATAGGTATTGTAGCTAAAAAGCAGGTAAAAAGTGTTTTGGTATGTCCGGGAAGAGGTGAAGATATGGAGTCTGCAACTTCAAACGTTCTTGCTAAGATTTTAAAAATAGACGGTAAAGTGGTTATAGGAGATAAGGCTTTTAAAGAAAAAAACTGTATAGATTTAGCGGCTATTTGGTATAAAAAATACAAACTTCCTTTTGTGTTCGCTCTTTTTTGTGTAAACAAAGATTATAAAAAGTACAAAAAACTAATTTTCGAGTTTGCTTTTAAAAAACAGAAGATTCCTTATTCGGTACTTAAAAAACACGCCGAAAAAATAGGAATTTCCCCAAAGGAAGCAAAAGAGTATCTGGATAAAATTATTTACTATAAGCTGGGTTGGAGAGAAAAAAAAGCCTTAAAACTGTTTTGGAAAAAAGCCGATGAATTTGCTAGAAATAGAAAAACTGCCTCCTGTTGATAGTGAGGATTTTATAACTTTAATCAAACACAAAAACGTAACTGTAAAAAAGATAGTTTCAAATACTCTAAAAACTCCTCAAACCTTTTGTGATAAAAAGGACGAATTCGTAGTGCTTCTTAAAGGTTGTGCAAAAATAGAGATAAACGGGGAAATAAAAAAACTAAAAACGGGAGATTGGCTTTTTATTCCGGCAAACACTCCCCATACTTTGTTAAAAACCAAAAAAACGGCAATTTGGCTTGCCGTTTATATGGAATAAACTTTTTTTATATTTTCCAGCTTTCTTGTCATATTCAAAAGCAACATATCAGCAACCACCACAGCAGCCATCGCTTCCGTTACCACACTTCCCCTAACAGCGACAATAGGGTCGTGACGACCTTTTAGATTTACTTCTACTTCATTCCCGTGAATATCAACAGATTTTTGAGGTTTAAAAATTGACGGAGTCGGTTTAAAGAAAATTTCAACTTCCATATCTTCTGCGTTACTTATCCCACCAAGCACTCCACCTGCGTTATTACTTAAAAATCCGTCTTTACTAATCTCATCATTATTTTCAAGCCCTGTCAGTTTATGAGCGTTTGAATTACCTATATAAATACCTTTTACCGCATTAATACTAACCATTGCACTTGCAAGTATATTATCCAGCTTATAATAAATCGGCTCACCAAGCCCGATTGGAAGGTTTTTTATTCTAAGCTTTACAACCCCTCCAAGAGAGTTATGTTCCTCTCTTGCTTTATCTATTAGATTAATCCACTCTTTTTCTACATCTTTATCAAGGGCAAAAATAGGAGAAGTTTTTGCATATTCATAGTCTGTCTCTTTTGCCTTAACCCCACCTATTTCAATCACTCCCGATTCTATTTCAATATTAAGCTCTTTTAAAAGCATCTTAGCAACAGCCCCGGCCGCCACTCTTGCAGCTGTTTCTCTTGCAGAGCTTCTACCACCACCTCTATAATCCCTTATGCCGTATTTATGAAAATAAGTAAAATCGGCGTGTCCCGGACGAAAGATATCTTTTATATTTGAATAATCACGGGAGCGTTGGTCTTTATTAAAAATTACGATAGAAATCGGTGTCCCGGTTGTTTTTCCCTCAAATATTCCACTTAAAATTTCCGGTAGGTCATCTTCTTTTCTTTGAGTTGCAAATCTGTTTTTTCCGGGTTTTCTTCTTGCAAGTTCATTTACTAAAAACTCTTCATCAAACTCAATCCCGGCCGGTACCCCGTCTACAACAACACCAATTGCCCTTCCGTGCGATTCTCCAAAAGTTGTAAACCTAAAAATCTCTCCAAAACTGTTAAACATTAATCAACCTTTTAAATTAAGCTCTTTTTTTAATTTCTCAATTGTAAGCCTTGCACCTTCTTGTTGAGCTGCTTTTTTACTTTTACCTTTTGCTCTTGCGTACTCTTTATCGTGGATAAAAACTCCTATCTCAAACTCTTTTTTGTGGTCCGGTCCGGTTGTGCTTATGAGTCTGTATTCCGGTACCACGCCAAAATGAGCTTGAGTAATCTCTTGAAGAGTCGTTTTATAATCTTTTAAAAGTTCTTCCGGAGTAATTATCGGATATTCTTGTTCAAGAAGTCTAAGAGCTACTTCTTTTGCTTTTTCAAATCCGGATTCTAAATAAATAGCCCCCATTATCGCCTCAAAAGCACTTGATAGGATTGAGGGTTTTTCCCTTCCGTTATTGTTTTCTTCTGCCGGGGATAAAAATAAAAATTCTCCTAAATTAATTCTTTTTGCAAGTTTGGTAAAAGAATCTTCGTTTACAAGGGCTGCTCTTAATTTTGATAAAATACCTTCTTCGGCTTTGGGAAAAAGCTTAAAAAGATATTCCCCAACTATCAAATCCATTACTGCATCACCTAAAAATTCCAGTCTTTCATTGTTAAATTCTTTTTTGTAACTTCTGTGAGTTAGAGCCTCGGTTATCAATTTTTCGTTTTTAAACTGATACCCCAAGCTCTTTTCGAGTTTACTTATGTCTTTACGCATTTATTATCCTTTGTTTTGTTTTTGGTAAATATTCTAAAGAGTCGGTATTAAATTCTATCAAAGAATTTAAATCAAAAAAAGCCGGTTTACTTGAAAGATAAAAAAATAAAAAATGAACAAGTGCACTTATTTCGTTTTTACATTCCAAACATTCACTGTTTTTTATAATATCGCATTTTTCATCTTCCAGTTCCCAGATTTTGGCTATTTTACTTGCTATTTCAAAAAGGCTCATACCCGTTAATCTTTTTAAAAGAGTAGCTATTTCCATAGGAGCAGAATTTAAAATAAGCTCAAGCTTATCTTTTTTTTCTCCAAGAAGCATATCACAAACACAAACCGCAACCGGAATAATAGCTCCGATTTCCGGATATTTTTTATACTTTACCTCTCCGAATTCAAATATCATAGACTCTTCGTAAGATTTCAAAAATTCCGCTTGAAAATCTTTAAAGTTGATGTTGAATATTTTCCACTCTTTCGGTTCTAAAAGGGAAACTATATAACTATATACCAGATTGGTAGCCATTTCAAGTCCAATCATCGTAAAAAGCTGAACGGTATTTTCAACTTTTTTAGGAATTGAGAAATAAGCAGAATTTACCACACCTTCAATCTGTTTTTTTAATATCAGATCTTTTTCGGCTTCTTTGGCGGCTTCTTTTAAATTGCCTTCTTTTAAATATTTTAGTGTAAGTAAGGCATTTTGCGGTATGGGAGGCACTTGTTTTAAATATTCTTTTATCTTCTCCTCCGAAATTAGCATATACTTTTCCTTTTTAAAGCTTCTTCTTTTGCAATTTTATCACAAATTTCGTTTTCTTTATGTCCGGAGTGCCCTTTTACCCAGTGGGTATGGATTATATGATTTTGGCTTAAATTTATAAACTCTTTCCAAAGTTCAGGGTTTTTTACGTTTTTAAAGTTCTTTTTTATCCACCCCTCAAGCCATTCGCTAATTCCTTTTAAGACATAAGTTGAGTCTGAATAAAGTTCTATTTCACAAGGTTCTTTTAATGTTTTTAGGGATTCTATTACGGCTGTTAGTTCCATTCGGTTGTTGGTTGTAAGAGTTTCTCCTCCTTTTAGGATTTTTTCGTGGGATTTATACCTCAAAATCGCACACCATCCCCCGGGACCCGGATTTCCAAGAGAACTTCCGTCTGTAAAAATTTCTATTTTTTTCAACTGTTACCTTTTAGATATTTTTTATCAATTAATAAAAGAGTTATTTTATCTTTTTTTATTTTTGTGTTATAATAATTTCACAAATTTTATCAAAAGGAGGCACAAATGCCAAAAATTAACAGATATCAAGATATTTCTCAAATCGACAGAGAAGCAAAAAAAGATTATATCGACAGACATTCGCCGTTTGTAATTTGTGAAGAGACGGCAAAAAAAGGTAAAAAATTCAAAGTAAAAGTAAAAGTAGGAAACGAATATTCTCATCCGGACGATTTTGACCATTATATCGCTTACGTTCAATTATGGAACGGCGAAACTCTACTCGGACAAGCAACATTCACTCCGGGAGTTCTTGGAAATCAAAAAGAGCATGTTGAAGTTGATTTTCATATCGTTCCTACTACAAACAAACTTAAACTTACCGCAATGGCTTATTGTACTAAACACGGATTATGGGAGAGTGAAGTAAAAGAAGTGGAAGTTAGCGAATAACGACCTCTTTTTTTCTTTCTTTACATAGACTTTACAACTATTAATCACAAATTTTATATTAAAAATTTTCTTCTTAATTAAATATAGATTAAAATATTGACACTACTAATTTTTTGATATATAATTTCTATAGCCTCGAAGGAGGGCTTTATGATTAAACGCATTCTGTTTTTTTACATTGACGGTTTTAAAAACATGTCAAGTTTAGGCCAAAAACTTTGGCTTATCATTATCATAAAGTTAGTGGTGATTTTTGTCGTTTTAAAAGTCTTCTTTTTCCCGACGATTGATTCTAAAATCAAAACAACACAAGCTAAAGAAGCACTTTATCTAAAACAATTGACAAAAATTACCGCTAGCAAACAATATAAGGAGGAATAGCATGATTGATTTGAGCATGCTTGAATGGGCTAGAGCCCAGTTTGCTATGACGGCAATCTTCCACTTTTTCTTCGTACCGTTTACGCTAGGTATGTCTTTTATTGTAGCGTTTTTTGAGACTATCTACGTAAAAACCGGTAAGAAAGAATGGAAAGAAATTACTCAATTTTGGCAATTAATCTTCGGTATTAACTTTGCTATTGGTTTATCTACAGGTATTATTCACGAATTTGAATTTGGGACAAACTGGTCAACTTATTCATGGGTTGTTGGTGACTTATTCGGAGCACCACTTGCAGTTGAAGGTATAGCTGCGTTCTTTATGGAAGCAACATTTGCGGCAATCGCATTCTTCGGATGGAAAAGAGTTAGCCCTAAAGTTCACTTAGCGGCATCTTGGCTACTTGCGATTGGTTCAAACCTTTCAGCACTTTGGATTTTGATTGCAAACGGATTTATGCAACATCCAAGTACTGATTTCGGTACATTCAACATCGATACTGCTAGACTTGAAATGACAAACTTCCTTGCATTAATCACTCAACCGGTTGCACAAGTAAAATTCTTACATACAATTAGTGCATCTTATACACTTGCATCACTATTTGTTTTAGGTATTTCTTCACTTTACTTATTAAGGAAAAAACACGTTGAATTTGCCAAAAAATCTGCAACTGTTGCAGCGGCATTCGGTCTTATCGCTTCAATTTTTACAGCGGTAATCGGAGACGAACACGCTTATGAAGTTGCAAATACTCAACCTACAAAAATCGCTTCGGCAGAAGGTTTAATTGTTGGTGAGAGAGGAGCACCTATTGTCGCTATCGGTATTCCTAAAGATTTAGACCCTACAAAAGTTACAAGTAACGACGAAGCTTTCGTATTTAAAATCGAACTTCCAAAAATGTTATCACTTCTTGGAAAAAGAGACCCTAACGCATTCGTACCTGGATTAAAAGACTTAGTTGAAGGTAATCCTGAATACGGTATTTGGCCGTTTAAAAAACTTCACGAAGAAGGTGCAAAAGCTATTGAAGCACTAAAAGCTTATCACGTAGCAAAAGCTAACGGCGACACAGCCGGAATGGAAAAAGCAAAAGCTGAATTCTATAAAGTTGTAGCTAATGTTGACGGTGTTAAAGTTACAAGAGCTGATTTAATGGGTTATGGTTATTTAACTAATGCTAAAGACCTATATCCACCAGTATCACCAGTATTCTATTCATTCCATATTATGGTTGCACTAGGATTTTGGTTTATCTTAATATTTGCTTTAGCGTACGCTTCTATTATGAAAGGTACTTTCGAAAACAATACACTTGTTCAAAAATTTGCAGTTATTTCAGTACCATTACCATGGATTGCAACAAGCTTTGGATGGATGACTGCAGAAGTAGGAAGACAACCTTGGACGGTATTCGGTGTTCTACCTACAGTTCATTCGGTAACTCCTATTGCATTAACAAACGTTCAAGCGACATTCTTTATGTTCTTAACAGCATTCGTTATCTTAGGAATTGCTGAACTTAAAATCCTATTTACGGTCGTTAAACACGGACCAAAAGGAGCACACTAATGAATTGGGCACCATTTACAGTGGACGCAACACATTTTTATCTACAAGTTTATTGGTGGATAATCATTGCGGTTCTTGGAGGACTATTTTTATTTATGACATTCGTTCAAGGTGGACAAACACTATTTCACGTTGCAAAAACGGAAAAAGAACAACAAGGTATCTTAAATTCTCTCGGTAGAAAATGGGAACTTACATTTACGACTTTAGTACTATTCGGTGGGGCGTTATATGCGGCTTTCCCACTATTTTATTCAGTTTCATTCGGTGGAGCGTACTGGGTATGGATGTTAATTCTATTCGCATTCGTACTTCAAGCAGTTTCATATGAATATATGAACAGAAAAGGGAACCTAATCGGTTCCGGAGCGTATAAATTCTTCTTATACTTTAACGGTATTGTGGGAGTTGTTTTATTTGGTGCGGCAATTGGTACATTCTTTACAGGTTCAAACTTTACATTTAACTCTGCTACAAAAATTTTAGAGTGGGGTACTGCAAAAGACGGAATCAACTTAAGAGGTCTTGAGGCTGCAATCGACTTTAAACACGGAGCATGGTTTAACCTTGCAATGGGTATTTTAGTATTTGCAGTAGCAAGAATCTTAGGGGCATTATGGTTAATCAACGACTTAGACGATAATGATTTTGCAGACGTAATAAATAGACTTAGAGCAATAATTAGAAGATGTTTTATCGTACTTCTTGTTGCTTTAGTAGTTGTATTATATGGATTAGTAACTCTAAAAGGTTACGCTTATGATATTCACACTGGAAAAGTAACACTAGAACCGGGTAAATATCTACACAACTTATTAGCATTCGGTGCGGCTCAATTAATTGTTTTCTTATTAGGAGTGGTACTATTTGTAATCGGTGTATTACAAAGCGGATTTAAAAATTCTAAAAAAGGTATCTGGGCTGCCGGTCTTGGTACTGTTTTAATCGGAATTATCGTATTTACATTAGCTGGACTTAACGGAACGGCTTATTATCCAAGTTATGCTGATTTACAAAGCAGCTTAACAATTCAAAACAGTTCCGGTTCTAAATATACTCTAGCGGTTATGGCTTGGATTAGCGTATCTGTTCCTTTTGTTTTAGCTTACATCGTATACGTTTGGTATCAAATGAAAAAAGCGGGTCCTATTACAAAAGCTGAACTTGAAGACCCAGAATCTCATGCATATTAAGGAGCGAATATGAGAAAATTTTTAGCACTAATTATGATATTTCTTGGAAGCTTTCTTTTCGCTTCTGAGAAACTTTTACCAAACGGTATTAATCCGGAAGCTCAACACATTAACACAACTTGGGGATTAATTCTATTTTTTATGTGGCCGATTTTAATTATCGTTTCATATAAATTTATCGAATTCACACTTAAAAAATCAGGAGTGGAAAAAGATTTATAATTTCTCTCCTTTTTCTTCCTAATCGTTTTTCCTATGTAAATTTTTTGTTATAATTTTATTCCAATCAACCACATTTATCGAGGAGAAATTTATGATAAAAGAGTTAGAAAAAATCGGAATTAACACTAAAAACGTTATTCATAATCCCAGTTATGACAAAATAATAGAAGACACTTTAAAAAAAGGTGAAGTAGAGGTAACTAAAAGTGGGGCAACTGCTGTTGATACGGGAGAATTTACGGGAAGAAGCCCAAAAGATAAATATTTTGTAAAACAACCTCCTAGTGAAAATTTCATAGCATGGGGCGATATTAACCAACCTATCTCACTTAATACTTTCAAAAAACTTGAAGCTTTCACAAAAGAAGAACTTTCAAAAAATGATGAGCTATATGTTATAGACGTATTCGTAGGTGCTAGTAAGGAGAGTAGAAGAAGTATAAGATTTGTAACTCCTATAGCTTGGCAGGCACATTTTGTAATGAATATGTTTATTTTACCTACAGAAGAAGAGCTTAAAAACTTTAAACCGGATTTTACGTTTTTAGTAGGTGGTAAAGCAAGATATCTTAAATGGCAAGAAGAGGGACTTAATAGTGATATATTCGTAGCATTCAATATAGAAGATAATCTTGCCGTTATGAGTGGAACAATGTATGGTGGTGAAATGAAAAAAGGTATATTTACTATGATGAACTATTGGCTGCCTCTTGAAGGTAAACTTTCAATGCATTGTTCTGCAAACGTTGGAGAAAAAGGCGATGTTGCACTTTTCTTCGGACTTAGTGGAACAGGTAAAACCACTCTATCAACAGACCCTAAAAGAAAGCTTATCGGTGATGACGAACACGGATGGGATGACAAGGGAGTATTTAACTTTGAGGGTGGATGTTATGCAAAAGTAATTAACCTGGATAAAGATAGCGAACCGGAAATTTACAACGCAATTAGAAGAAACGCGTTACTTGAAAATGTAGTAATTAAAGACAACGGAGAAGTAGACTTTACAGACGGTAGCAAAACTGAAAACACAAGAGTAAGTTATCCAATCGAACATATTGAAAATCACGAATGCACACTTCAAGGTGGACATCCTAAAAATATTATTTTCTTAAGTGCCGATGCATTCGGAGTATTGCCACCGGTAAGTAAACTTACAAAAGAACAGGCAATGTACTATTTCCTAAGTGGATACACTGCAAAAGTAGCAGGAACCGAAAGAGGTATTACAGAACCGGTTGCAACATTTAGTGCGTGTTTTGGTGAGCCTTTCTTACCGCTTCATCCGACGGTTTATGCAAAACTTCTTGGAGAAAAAATCGATAAACACGAAGTAAACGTTTATCTTGTAAATACAGGATGGACCGGTGGACCTTATGGGGTTGGTAAAAGAATGAGTATTAAAGATACGAGAGCTTGTATTAACGCTATACTTGACGGAAGTATAAACGAAGCAGAATTTGAAACTCTACCGGTATTTGATTTGGAAATTCCAAAAGAACTTCCGGGAGTTGATACAAGAGTTTTAAATCCTAGAAATACGTGGGAAGATAAAAATGCATATGATAAGCAACTTAAAAAACTTGCCGAAATGTTTATAGAAAACTTCAAACGCTACGAAGATGTACCGGAAGGTAAAGAGTTCGAAAAGGCAGGTCCTAAAATTTAAACAAGGCTTTAAATTTTGCCTTGTTTAATTGCATAAAAATATTTTTTTAATCTGCTGTAAACTTTTTGTAAATAGTTTCTTGCTTCTTCATATCTTAAATTGTTAATCAATTTTTTATAAACCTCTTTTGAAGATAGAGAGTTTATTTTCGGTAAAGCTTTTTTGATTGAGTAATCGCCTCTCACTCTATAACAAATAGTATTTCCTTTAAAATCTTTGTTGTTTGAATTAAAAGCACAGGCAACGTTTCCCGACCCCGTATTATAAGCGGCTATAGTTAAATATAGTCTGCTCATTTTGTTTTTAACTCCTCTAAAATATATATAATATAGTTTTTTTAGATAAGCGGTTCCGATTAAGATGTTATTGTTTTCGTTATATAGGTAAGAAGGCGTTAAAAGTTTTGGAGTACCGTATAGCATTTTATAAGCGTCTCTTCCGGCGGTTGAAGGAACTATTTGCATAAGTCCAAAAGCCGGTACGTAACTTCTAGCCATCGGGTTATAGCTGCTTTCGGTTTCAATAATTGCGTATATTAAATAAGGAGGAATTTGAAGTTTATAAGATTTTTGGGCTACTATAGGTTTTAGATTTTTAGCTTTTTTTATATAAGTGTCGCTTGGCAGAGGGATATTTATCAAATAAACTTTTGAGTTTTTTACTTTTGAGGTTCTTATATGAAAGTTTTTAAGCTTTATATGATTTTTTACGTATGAGTTTATTTGAGATTGTGAAGGAGGGGTTTTAAATATTACGTCTTTTACAATAGGTCTATTTGATAAATTCGCTCTAACCCCTATGTTTTTGAATTTTTCGTCCACTTTTTTTAATACGGGGTTGTTGTTAAAAGCCGTTTTGGTAGTTTCGGTAACTAACGTTTTTAGGGCTTTTTTTGCTTTTTGCAACGCCTCTTGAGGTGTTATTGCGATTACTTCTATTTTTATTTTTTTGTTTTTAAAGTCTACTTCTTTTCTGGTTTTTAAATCTTTTGAATATTCTACAAATGTTTTTTTGGTTGTAAGTTTAGGTTCTTTCCAAAATTTTGAGAGGCTTTTTTTGTATTCGTTAAATTCTTTATTTAAAGTTTCTTTATAAGCTTGAAACTCTTTTTGAAGGTTGTTTTTATGGGTATTAAACTCTTGAGTTTGATTTTTTTTGAATTCGTCAAAAGACTGGGCATTTAAAGAAGAAAGAAGTATAAGACTTATAATTGCTCTTTTCATATTTTATCCTTAATAAGCTTCCATTAGGATGTAAAGTTTTCCGTCTTTTTTACACTCTTTTATTATTTTCGCTTTTACACTCTTACCGTTTACGGTTTGTAAAGAGTAGCTTTGATAGTTTCTATTGACTCTATTTCCGTATTTTGCCGCACTTGATGTGGAAATTGATGTAACTTTTACACCTTTTTGGTAAGCTATTTCGTTTAGGGCTTTGGAGATTGCTGATTTTCTTTGAGCGGCTTCTCCGTAGTAGTTTCTCTTTGCTATGCCAACTCCTACTATTTTATTTGGATGTTTTGATTGATATTCTAAAAAGTATTGAGGATTACATTCTTCTTTTGTTTGAAGAGGATTTATTGAGTCTAAATTAGGAGTTTGACATCCTAAAAAGATAAAAGGAAGCAAAAAAAAAAGTTTTTTCATTATTTTGCTCCACCGAATTCTTTTTCTACTGCAGAGTCTAGTTCTTCTTGAGCTTTTTTACCTAAGAATTTTTGATAAAGAGCTTTGTTGTTTTGGTATGAGATTTTAACAGCTTCTTTAACTGCTTCTTTTACTTGAGCTGTAGGCATAGAAACTTCTACGAACATTGTACCTTTTGGAGATATCCATAAATTTTCTTGTTTTGTTCCGTTTAATACTTGAGAAGCCACTTGTTTTGATACGCTTTCAGTTGCTTTGTCAAACGTTTGGTTTGCACCTGTACCGGTAGTTGATTTAAATTGTTTAAACATATTTTTTACTTTAACGGAAATTCTTTTTGCAAGTGCGTCTCTTGCCGCTTGCATTGCTTCTTCTTTTTGGAATTGAAAATCGTTACCGGCATTTTTTTGAGCAGAACCTACTGCAACTATAGCTCCTTCCATATCTTCTGGGTTGCATACCCATTTAGGTGCTTGAACTCCTTCTATTTGGCAGCTGAAACTGTTCGTTTGAGGTTGATTATTGGCACATCCACTAAACGCTACTGCTAATCCGATTCCTAAAAATAGGATATATTTTTTCATAATTTCTCCTTAATTTTGATTTAATTTTTGACGTTATTATAACTAATAGAATGAATTTTTACAAATTTTTGTATAATTAGCTACTTAAAAAAAGGAGTGGAGTATGAAAAAAATTTTAATGAGCACATTGTTAGGAAGTATGCTTTTTGCTGAAAGTTTTATTAATTTAAAAATAACAAACAATACTATTATGCCTGAAGCTCAAGTTCAAATTTCTACAACTGAACCTATTTACGCAAGAGGAGGAGCTTTAATTAATGATAAAAAAGATAATTTTTATTATGTAGGTCTAAAAACGGAAGGTGAAATGATAGGTACTGATGTGCCGGTTAATTTCGGATTGTTTGTGGATTATGTATATGTAAAGAATAATTCGGCTCTACCTATTGGTGTTAGTGCCAGCAGTTATTTAAAGGACTTTTCAGTACCTGTTTTTATAAGAGGGGAGTTTGAGTATGCTCCGAAAATTTTAAGTTTTGAAAATGCAGATAAATTTTCAAAAGTTCAAGTTGAAGCCGGTATAAGATTTATTGAAAACGGAGAAGTGTTTGCCGGATATAGAAATATAAGTTTTGATTCAAATTATAACAGTAGCTTTTATGGTGGTGTAGGGTTTGTATTTTAAAAAAATTGAGTGAATTTGTATAAAAGATATTGACATCTCTTGCCTCATTTAATATAATTTTAAAAAACTTAAGGAGAAACTATGGCAAGGGTAGTAGGATTTAAAAAAATAGAAGCAGTATTTAAAAAAGCTGCAAGTTTAGAGCTTGACAAATCAAAAGCCGATAGAATCGTAGATATTGTTGAGAAAAAATTTCACGATTTATTGTTAGTTGCAGTTGAAAAAGCCGGATATAACGGAAGAGATATTATTATGCCGGCTGATATGCCTTTAACTAAAGGATTTGAAGAGAGTATTAGAGAGTTTAAAAAACTTGAAGAGGAAGTTGATATTAAAGACGTATTACTGTTTTTAGAACAAATTCCACCTCTAAAATACCCTATTTCAAAAGAACTTGAAGAGCTTTTACCGGAATATATCGGTGCTTTAATGTTAATCGTTGCAAGAGTTCTAAAACAACTGGGAGCTCAAAGAAAACCTAGTGTTGAAGATATCGAAAAAGCTAGCAGAATTTTAGACCTAACTTTATAATTAGGTCTTTTTTCTTCTTTTCTCTTCTAAAGTGTCCGGCTCGTTTCTTTTTCTCCTTCTATTGTATAATTGCATAAAAAAAGGGTTAATATGGATATTAAAACACCGGCTTATGTAATTGAAGAAGAACTGCTTGAAGAGAACCTAAAAATCCTTGATAAAGTTCAAAAAGAAGCAAACGCAAAAATTCTTGTAGCTCTTAAAGGTTATGCGACTTGGGCTACATTTGATTTACTTGAAAAATATCTTGCAGGGGCTACTGCAAGCGGGCTTTGGGAAGCAAAGCTTGCTCAAATGAAGCCTTGGGAAGTGCATACATACTGCCCGGCTTTTAAAGATGACGAAATTGATGAGATTGCGGATATTTCACACACTATTGTATTTAACAGCTTTAATCAGCTTGAAAGATTTGAGACAAAAGTAAAAGATAAAGCGTTAATCGGACTTAGGGTAAATCCGGAAGTTTCATCGGCTCCTGTGGCACTTTATGACCCGTGTGCTATTTATTCAAGACTTGGAATTACAAAAGAAAATTTTAAAGCTGATAAACTAAAAAACATTTCAGGTCTTCACTTTCACGCACTTTGTGAGCAGCTTGATGATGCGTTAGAGAAAGTATTGGAAGGATTTGAGAAGAATTTCGGTGAATATCTTAAAGATATGGAGTGGGTAAATTTTGGTGGAGGTCATCATATAACTCGCCCGGGTTATAACGTAGAAAACTTAATCAAGATTATAAAAGAGTTTAGAAAGAGATATCCGAACATTAAAGACGTTTATCTTGAGCCGGGTGAGGCTGTTGGGTTAAATGCCGGGTATTTGGTGGCTGAGGTTTTAGATATTGTCGATAACGGGATGAAAATAGCAATCCTTGATACAAGTGCAGAAGCTCATATGCCAGATGTACTTGCTATGCCGTATCGCCCAAATGTAAGGGGGGCTGGAAAACCGGGCGAGAAACCTTATACTTACAGACTTGGAGGAGTTACTTGTCTTGCAGGTGATGTTATAGGGGATTATAGTTTTGATAAGCCTTTAAAAGTCGGAAATAAAATAATTTTTGAAGATATGGCGATTTATACAATGGTAAAAAATACTGCATTTAATGGAATTAAACTCCCAAGTATCGTTATTAAAAGAAAAGACGGAACTTTTTGGGTTGCAAGAGAATTTCATTTTGAAGATTTTAGAAATAGATTAAGCTGATAACTTTTATATTTATAAACAAACGCTTTTATAGCGTTTGTTTATAACTTCGCAAAACCTTTTAAAACTTTAAGCAAACTTTAAGAAATTTAATATTTTTAATCGTTTTTTAACCCTAATTATATATACTGCTAAAGGGATTTTAACTTTTAAGGAGTGGAAATGAGAAAATTGGCTTTAGCAGTTGGTTTGAGTGCTATCTTAATGGCAGGAAATTTAAATCTCAAAATTGACAATTCAAACATTCACAGAGTACCGCCTACAACGACAAACGGAGTTATCTCCTATTCAAGTATCGTTCAAAAAGTAGTACCAAGCGTTGTAAACATATCAACGGAAAAGATAGTAAAAACCAAAATTCCGGAAACATTTAAAAGATTTTTTAACGATCCTTTTTTTCAAAAATTTTTCAGACCGTTTAGTGATATTCCGAAAGAACAAAAAGAGTACGCCTTAGGCAGTGGGGTAATTATCACAAAAGACGGCTATATAATCACAAACTATCACGTTATAAGCGGTGCTACAAAAATTATGGTAAAACTGCACGACGGAAGAAAATATAAAGCAAAACTAATAGGAAGCGATCCTAAAACGGATATTGCTATTATTAAAATAGAAGCAAAAAACCTAAAACCTATTACAATAGCCGACTCTAGCAAAATCAAAGTGGGAGATATCGTCCTTGCCGTTGGAAATCCTTTCGGACTTGGAGAGACTGTCACTCAAGGTATCGTAAGTGGGCTTAACAGAAACTCAATAGGACTTAACGCCTATGAAAACTTCATCCAAACGGACGCCGCTATAAACCCTGGAAACAGTGGAGGGGCTTTGGTTGATTTAAAAGGTAGACTCATTGGAATAAACTCTGCAATTATCAGCAGTAGCGGAGGAAACAACGGAATCGGTTTTGCAATTCCAAGCAATATGATGAAATTTGTGCTTAATTCTTTAATTAAATACGGAGAGGTAAAAAGAGGCTACTTAGGAGTACTAATAAGCAATATCGATTCAAGCAAAGCAAAACTATACGGAGTTGACCACGGGGTATTGATAAACAAAGTAGAACCAAATTCTGCAGCAAGCAAAGCAGGGCTTAAAGTAGGAGACATTATAGTTGCGGTTGACGGAGAAAAAGTAAACAACGCCGGAGAACTTAGAAACAAAATAGCATTTAAAGGCCCTGGAGCCGACGTTAAATTAGCAGTCTATAGAAACGGCAAATACTTAACCTTAACGGCAAAACTAAAAGCTTTAAAAACCAAAATCCAAAAAATAGATTCAACTATTTTAGAAGGAATTACGTTAAAAGAAGATAAAAACAGCGTAATTATAGATTCAATAGAACCAAATTCATACGCAGCCTTAGCCGGTCTTCAAAAAGGAGACAAAATAGTAAGAATAAGAACAATAAAAACCGGTAAATGGATAAACGTAACATCAATTGAAAAGCTTAAAAAACTTTTAAAAGGTTTAGACAAAGGTGACGCGTTAATAGAAGTTGAGAGAAAAAACCAACTATTTATTATCCAGCTATGAAAATTTTACTAGCACCCAGCGAGAGAAAAACGTTAGGAGGAGATTTTCCTCCTATTTCAAAAGAGAATTTTATTTTCCCGGAAATTTACGATAAAAGAATAAAAGCCCTTAAAAAATATGACGAATTTCTTAAAACAACCGATGATATTAAAAATTTCGGAGATGATAAAACTTCAATCTTTAATCGCCCGACCAAAAAAGCTATCTTAAGATACAGTGGGGTTGCTTTTGATTATCTAAAATATGAAAAATTAGACAAAGACTCTCAACAATGGATTGATAAAAACGTACTTATATTTTCAAATCTTTTCGGCGTAATAAGTGCCGGGGATTTCATACCGCACTATACCCTCAAACAAGGAGCCAAACCCGGATTCGATATCTACAAACACCACAAAGAAGTATTTGAGCCTATCTTATCCGAAATTAATAAAAACGAACCTTTTATAGATTTAAGAGCCAAATTTTACGAAAAAATTTATAAACCTAAAAACGCAATTACGTTTAAATTTATAAAAAACGGCAAAGTAGTCAGTCATTTTGCTAAAGCATACAGAGGAAAACTCACAGCAACCATAGCAAAATACAAACCTAAAACTCTTGAAGATATCTTTAAAATTCCGTTTGAGGGAATAGAAGTAATTGAAATTCAAGAAAAAAGAGGAGTAAGAGAGATTATTTGTAATATCAAATAACTACTCATCCCCTCCAAAATCATCAAAATCTCCAAAGTCGTCAAATCCACCACCAAAACCGTCATCGCTGATATTTTCCTCATAACTTTCAAAATAATCGCTATCCATTACATCATCGCTAACTTCACCCGAAATTTCATCCATTTTTGAATCCAGCTCTTCAAGCTTAGAATCAATCTCATCAAGTTTCGAATCGATTTCATTTAAATCATTCTCAAGCATTTCATTAATTTCGTTTGAGCTAAGTCCTAAATTTTCTCCCATTTCAACCGGTGATACGTTATGGTTAAAAAGAAGGTTATAAAGCCCCATTCCGGCCATCGCACCGGCCATTGAGCCTAAAAAGCTTCCTCCAAAACTACTTGAAAACGGACTTGATGAACTGTTTGAAGTCGAATTTTGTGTTTGAGGAGCCGTTTTCGCTCTCAACTCCTCGCTTGAGAACTTTTTTTCACCAACCCCTACCTTTTCTTCTATTTTTGCAACTCTTTTATCGATTTCATCAATTTTTTGAACAAGTTTTTCTAAAACAAGCCCCATTTTTTTTAAAGTGTTTTCAATGTTTTGAGTATCCATTATTTCTCCTTTTTCTGTTTTAAAGTTTCAACCACGTAAAAAAACTCCGGGTTTAAATCGTTATAAAAAAGCTTTACTTTTGCTTCCTGGTAAAGTTTTTTTTGTATAACTTCGGTAATTATACCTACTTTTGCACCTTTATAAAAAACCCCGTCAAGCCCGCTTGTAATCACCAAATCCCCTATATGTACGGATTTAAAGCGTGGAATATATTTAATTACGTTTATTTTACCGTAAAAAATACCCGGAATTTGGTTTTTGCCTATATAAACCGTATAACTTGTTTTATCGTTGGAATTTAGTAACGCCAAAGAGTAGTTTGAATAATTTTTAACTACAATTCCGGCTGCTAAATTATTATAAACAAGTCCTCTTGGAGTTTTAAAAGGTTTATCGTAACTTATATAAATTTGAGTAAAGTCGGGTAACTTTGCATAAGATATCGTTTGAGTAAACACTAAATTCGGAAAAGAGAGTTTTTTAAAAAACTCCAAATCCTTACACGTTGCGTATCTTACCGCAAATCTCTGTATCTCGTCTTTTAAGAAACGGTTCTCTTTTAAAAGCTTTTGTATAGTTTCTGTTTGCTCCATATATTCATAATAAGAGTTTTTCAAAGAAGTTAGAGCGGAAGAAAAACTATTTTTTAAAAAATTTACCCCTTCCAACATCGAACTTCTTATTTTAGGAATTTGAAAAAACAGAATAAAAAAAAGGGAAAAAAGAAGTATTAAACGCTTACTCATCTAACATTGCTAAAATTTCTATTTCATCCAGTACTTTACCTGTTCCTTTAGCTACCGCTAAAAGAGGTTCTTCGGCTATATATACCGGAAGATTTACCAAATCGCTTAAATATTTATCAAGCCCTTTAAGCAAAGCTCCTCCACCGGTTAAAACGATTCCGTTTTCCACGATATCCCCGGCTAAATCCGCCGGAGTCTCTTCTAAAACCTGTTTTAACGCCTCACCTATCTCTTTTACCGGTTCTTTTAACGCTTCTCTTATATCTTCGCTGGTTACCGTAATAGTTTCAAGAAGTCCGGAAATTTTATTCTTACCTTGAATAGGCATTTTTTCTTCTTTTTCAAGCTTAACGGCACTTCCTATTTGCATTTTAATCTCTTCAGCCACTCTCTCACCGATTACAAGATTGTATTTTTTATTGATATAATCAACAATAGATTTATCAAACTTATCCCCGGCAACCCTAATTGACTTACTTACAACAAGTCCTCCTAAAGAGATTACACCGATTTCAGTAGTACCGCCACCTATGTCAATTACCATACTACCTTGAGGCTCTTTTACCGGAAGTCCGGCTCCGATAGCAGCCGCCATCGGTTCTTCTATTAAATACACTTCCCTAGCCCCGGCACTCATTGCAGATTCTTTTACCGCTTTTCTCTCTACTTGAGTAAGTCCAAAAGGCACACAAATTACAATTCTTGGTCGAATAAGACTGTTTCTGTTGTGTACTTTTCTGATAAAATATCTAATCATCTCTTCCGTTACGCTAAAATCGGCAATCACTCCATTTTTCATAGGACGAATGGCTATTATGTTTTTAGGAGTTTTTCCGACCATCTCTTTTGCGGCTTTTCCAACCGCCAAAACCTCTTTTTTATGATTTCTATCATCTTTCATAGCCACGACACTCGGTTCGTTTATTACAATTCCCTTGCCTTTAACACTTACAAGAGTATTCGCAGTCCCAAGGTCAATTGCCAAATCACTACTAAAAAGTCCCAGTATTTTATTAAACATTGTCGTCCTTTTTAATCAAAATAGGGTCAGCCTTTTTCTCTATTACATCTTTTGTGATAATAACCTTATAACCTTTATATTCCGGTAAATTAAACATAACATCAACCATCGCTTCTTCAAGAATCGCCCTAAGTCCCCTAGCCCCGGTTCCTCTTTTAATAGCTTTTTCTACAATGGCTTCAAGGGCGTCTTGTTCGAATTCAAGCTCAACACCGTCTAATGCAAACAACGCCTGATATTGCTTAATTAAAGCGTCTTTCGGTTCTGTTAATACTCTTATTAAATCCTCTTTTTTAAGTCCACTTAAAGTAGCAATAACCGGAAGTCTTCCTATAAGTTCCGGAATAAGTCCGTATTTAACCAAATCATCCGGTTCTACTAAAGAGAAAATATCGTCTTTAGAGAGTTTTTCTTTTGATTTTCCTAAAAATCCGACCGTCGCACCCTCTAATCTTTTTTGAATAATCTCTTCAAGACCGTCAAAAGCACCACCACAAATAAATAAAATATTACTTGTATCGATTTGAATATACTCTTGATTCGGATGTTTTCTTCCGCCTTGAGGAGGTACGTTTACTACACTTCCTTCGATAATTTTAAGAAGGGCTTGTTGAACCCCCTCTCCACTAACGTCTCTTGTAATAGACCTGTTTTCGGAAAGACGTGAAATTTTGTCTATTTCATCAATAAAAACTATACCTCTTTGGGCTTTTTCTATATCCCAGTCCGCAGCCTGAATAAGTTTTAGTAAAACATTCTCAACATCTTCCCCGACATACCCGGCTTCCGTTAAAGAAGTGGCATCGGCAATAGCTAAAGGCACATCTAAAAGTTTAGATAAAGTCCTGGCAATTAATGTTTTACCGCTCCCGGTAGGACCTATCATTAATATGTTTGATTTTTGAATTTCAACATCGGTTTTCGCCCCGAAAAGAATTCTTTTATAATGATTATAAACGGCAACCGAAATAATTTTTTTAGCTCTTTCCTGCCCTATTACATATTCATCCAGATAAGCTTTAATAGCTTTTGGTGGAATAAGTTTAAAGTTAAACTCTTTTTTCTCTTTTTTCTGTTCTTTTTCCGCTCCCATAATTATTTCATAGGCTGTTAAAACACAATTTTTACAAATAAAAGCAGCATCGTCCGGTGCCGCTAAAAGCGGATTGTCTTCAGTTTCCACTGCTCCACAAAAACTACACTTTTCTATCATATGGAATTCCCCTTTTTGAATTTAGTACAAACTCGCACAAATGCTTTACGTATTTATTATCGGTTGAATTTAAAATCTCCTGTGCCGTCTCTTTTAAAGGTTTACCCTTTTGAAAAAGCTCTTTATAAGCACTTTTTATAGCATCTATATCGCTTCTGTTTTCAAATCTTCTTCTAAGTCCCGTAAAATTAAGACCTCTAAGTTTCGCTCTGTTTCCTTCGGCTATCGTATAAGGAGGTATATCTTGAGCCACCGCACTAGCTCCTCCTATCATAGCGTGAGCCCCTATTTTTACAAACTGATGAACCGGCGTCATACCGCCTATTACTACGTAATCTTCAAGTTCTACGTGTCCGGCAAGCGTTACAGCGTTTGCCAAAATACAGTTATTACTGATAATTACATCGTGAGCTACGTGTACGTATCCCATTAAAAGGTTGTTATCTCCTATTTTCGTAACACCACCACCACCTACGGTACCGGTATTTATAAAAGTAAATTCACGAATTTTATTGTTATTGCCTATAACAAGTTTCGTATCTTCTCCGTTATACTTTAAATCCTGCGGCTCACTACCAAGGACTGCATGGGAATAGATGTGGTTATTATTCCCTATCGTAGTATGACCGGTAATTAAAGTATAAGGTTCTATTACGTTATTGTCTCCTATTACTACGTTTTCATCAATAATAACACCCTCGCCTATTTTGCAGTTTTTACCTATTTTACCTTTTATAATCGCTTTCATTTTAGTTTCCATTTAATTTATTTGTCCATAATCATAGCTTTAAGTTCAGCCTCACTAACAAGCTCTCCGTCTACGTAAGCCTCACCTTTAAGATGCCAGATTTTTCCTCTATGCTTAATTGTAGATACTTTATAAACAAGTTTATCACCGGGAAATACCGGTTTTCTGAATTTTGCTTTGTCAATGCTCATAAAATATACGACTTTATCGTTTAATTCTTCTTTATTCATTACGGTAAACGGTAAAATCGCCCCCGTTTGAGCCATTCCCTCAATTATTAAAACCCCAGGATAAATCGGATGTCCTGGAAAATGACCTTGAAAAACTTGATTTGTAATAGAAATATTTAAATACCCCTCAACATATTCGCCCTCTTTTACATCTGTAATTCTATCAACCAATAAAAACGGATATCTGTGCGGAAGCATTTCTTGAATTTGATTAATATCAAAAACCATGGTTTTCCTTTTTTATTATAATTTTATCAAAATTTCTCTCACATCCGGATAAACTTTGGCTTTTATATCTACTTCATATCTGTTATCAATCTCATCCACCACAATTATAGGAGATAAAGAGTATTTGGTATGAGTTATTTTTTCCCTAAATAAAATCTCCTCATCAACACCAAGAGGCGAAAAAAATACATCTTTGACATTTTTATATGTTTTATTTAAAACAGCATTAAATTTTTTAAGAGTTACGAAGATTATCTGCATTCTGTTAAAATATCCGACCCCGTCTTTTATATATTCAACCCTGCCTCTTACACCACGCTCTAGATAAGAATAAAAAAGAATATAACTATCAACAACCTCTTTATTAGCCTTAACAACACCTTGCAAAAGTCTGTAGTTTAAAAAGTTCTCTTTTAAGATTTTATATTCGATTCCTTTTTCCTCATAATCCAGCCGTTTAGTGTAAATTAAAAGTTTCTCTTCAATGCTTGAGGGCAAAACCTGTTTCGTAATAGGGGAAAAAAGCTCGTCAATTATTTCTTGATGCCGTTTTTGCTGCCATATTCCGTAAATACACCCACAATAATCCTGCCTATACATTTTCATTTCTTTGGCGAACTCCTGCTGCTTTTGAGTTCCACCTTTTTTTCTAAAATCGGGAGCGTAGAAGTTTATGTTATATTTTCTTTTGATCACTTTTCCTATGGAATTTAACTGCTCTTGAGACTTCATAGGAGACATAAGCAAAGAAGTGGTAATAGTATCCTCTCCCCTACTTTTAGCAAACCGTGCCGTAGCTTCCAAAGAGTGGTCAAAGCATACAGAACACCTGCTGCCTTTTTCCGGTTCGTTTTCTTTACCTTTTACGGCTTTTAGCCAGCTTTCGTAATCATATTCCCCTTCTACATACTCAACACCCAATTTCTCGCATATTCTTTTGGTATCCAAACTTCTTAACTTAAATTCGCTAAAGGGGTGAATATTAGGATCGTAAAAAAAACCTATAATTTTTTCATCTTTAAACTCTTCTTTCAGACGTTTTAAAAAATAACCGGCATCAACACTGCAACATAAATGAACAACCATAAAAGAGCCTAAAGCCCTTAGCTTACGCTAGGGCAAGAAAGTTCTACGTAGATTTTAAAAGTGTCTCCCTCTTCGTTTACGAAAAATCTATGCTTTTTACAAAAGTTAGCATTCATATGATTTGCAAGTTTTAAAGCTTCAAACTCCGCCTCTTCTTTTGTTTCAAATGTTTTAGGAAACTCTAGTCCGCTTCTTTTAACACATCCACACTGTTTTTCGATATCAACTTTAAACATTTCCACTCCTTTTAGATAAATTTTGTCCGAAATATACCAAAATTTTTTACAAAATCAAATTTTTTTGATATATTAAGCCCAAAAAAGGAAAACTATGACTCAAATTCAAAAAGAGATGATGGCATTGGTTGGGGCTTGTACTCAAGAGTGTGGAGATAAGTTTTTGGTACCTAGCGAATTAAATGAAGAGTTTGATAAAATCTTAACCAAAAAGTTTGAAATTTTTAATAAAGACTCTCAAGATAAATATGACTTAATTATCGAAAAAACCCCGGGAGATTTAATTGAAATTTACCAAAAACTAAACGACAAAGGAATTTACATAACAACTGCAAAATCTCTAGAAGACAGAGCCCTGTTTGCAAATTTAAGCAAACTTTTTTATATCGTAATGCCTTACTATTTTATAGAAGAAGACGGCACAAGAAAAGCTTTGGTATTCGCAAGTAAAGAGATTCACCCTACAACAGATTTAATAAGACACAGAAGCGATTTCGTACAAAACACGCACTATTACCACACCGACATCCATTTGGCAAGTTTCGTTTTACCTAAATATATTTTTGAGAATATCAAAGATGTTATCAGACTTTAAAAACGCAATTGTTTTAACCGGAGGCATAGGTACGGGTAAAAGTACCGTCGCTTCTTTTTTAAAAATGTACGGGTATAAAATAATAGACGCAGACAAAATCAGTAAAGAAGTTTTTGAAGAAAAAAAAGAAAAAATAGAAAAACTCTTCAACACAACCGACAGAAAAGAGATTAGAAAAATAGTATTTAACGACAAAGAAAAGCTAAAATTGCTAGAAGATATAATCCTGCCGGAAGTAAAAAAAAGAGTGCTTTTACTTTGTGAAAAATACGAAAAAGACAATGTGGCATATTTTGTGGATTTACCTTTGTATTTTGAAAAACAAAACTACAACTTCAATAAAGTCCTAGTAGTATACGCCCCAAAAGAGATTCAAATTCAAAGAGTAATAAAAAGAGACAACGTAACGGAAAAAGACGCTAAAGCCATTTTAAACAATCAAATGGATATTGAAAAGAAAAAAGAGTTAGCCGATTTTGTAATAGACAATTCAAAAGATTTAAAACATCTTCAAAAAGAGATAGAAAAGTTTTTAAAAATGATATAATAAAAAAAAGGAGTTAAAATGAAAACAAATCAAATAATCGCAGAATTTCCTCTGGCAAACACAAAAGAAGGAAAAATTACCGTATCTCATATACAAGAACCTTACGGAGAAAACTCAAAACCGGTTGTAAGTATAGGAATTTCTCTAAACGGAGACGAAAACAATCCTGACTGGAAAGCTCATATTCCGTATGAAAATATAGACGACGTAATAGCGGCTCTAAAAGCTGCAAAAGAAAAATTTAAAAACTAATTTTTCTTTATTTTCGCAAAGAAAAAACCCGAGTAAGCGTCTTTTGGTAAAATCCTAACACTTTTGCTTACATCGGGATGAAACTCTTTATCTTCCCATTTCGTAAGACCGTTTTGAATATTCTCAATAGGCAGTTTAACATCCATAATTTCCGCGTTTTCATACTTTTTAAGTAAAAAATCCACACTCTCTTCATTTTCTTCGGGAGAAAACGTACAAGTGGCAAATATCATCTCACCTCCCGGTTTTAAAGCCTCAAAAGCCGAAATTATAAGCTCTTTTTGAAGCTTTGCAAAACGTCTGACTCTTTTTAAATTCCACCACGTGATACCTTCGTTAAAATCTATATGGGCTTCACTACTGCAAGGAGCGTCCAAAAACACCCTATCAAACATCTCTCCGGTGGCTTTATAAACAAAACGACCGTCTTTATTGTAAGTTTGGATATTTTTTGCACCGTGTTCTTTGAAGTTTCTTTTCATTCTAAAAAACCTACCTTTATCCGGTTCTACGGCACTGACTTTTCTTGCTATTTCACTAAAAATCAGACTCTTTCCACCGGGAGCCGCCGCCAAATCCAAAACCCAATCATCCTCTTTTACATCCAATGCCAACGCAGAAATAATAGAAGAGAGGTTTTGAATATAGATTTTATTCGCCGTATAAGTTTTGGTTTTTGTTATCTTTTTTCTATCTTCCATAGGAAGGGTATAAACCCATTCACTACATTCAACCCTCTTAGGATTAAACCCCTCTTTTCTTAGTTCGTCAATCGTTTCTAGGGAAGCTTTATGTCTGTTTATTCTAAAAGAAAACTCTTTTTTTTCTTTTAACCCTTCAAGAATTGAAGGATTTATTTTATTTATTCTTTCAATAAAAATAGCTTCATTGTCTTTTTTCATCTACTCTCCTACAATTTTAAAATTTTAAATATCTCTTTTTGTAAAGGTGCCAGCTCTTCGTTGTTTGTTATATTTCGATACCAGATATGAAACTGATTTGAAACTTTAAAAAGCCAGTCTATTAACTCCTCGGTAATTTTGTTTTTATCTCTCGCCTCTTGCAAAATATCCTCTACAAAATGGGCAAAGATTTGAATTCTTTTTAGTTTTAAAAACCCACTTGCAGATTTTAAATTATGAAACATCCTAAAAAGATCGTTTAAAGATTCACTATCTTGATAAAGACTCTCTATCGTCAAATCCATATTATCTTCCAAAACATCAAGCAGCATTAAAAACTCTTCGACAATATCACTGTCAAATTCACTATACAAATAATCACTTATACCCACTAAATAACCCTATTATAGTCATTAAAATCCATCTTCCAAACTTTTACCCCACAAAACCTATCTCCCTCCGGACATATAGGTTTTATATTCTCTTCATATCTTAACGTACAAGGAGGCAAAAACTTTTCAGCAGCCTTTACTCCGGCTTTTTTCAGTTCTTTTACCTGATTGTAAACAATATCGAAAATCTCTTCCTGAGCGTTATAACAAAGCCTCATCTGGGCTTTATGAACAAACTCATGAAAATCGTTATGCTCTATAATCTCTATATTATGAGCGTTTAAAAGTGCATAAGCGGCTTCCCCAAAACCTAATATATCTTTTTGACTTTCAAAAAAATCGTAAGAGTATTCAACTGCTTTTAAATAAAGCTCTTTTACACTTTCACAAATTTTAGGCATATAAAAGTCTCTTTTATACATATCTTCAAGTTTAGCCCTTATAGCCGGCGAGCGACGGTGTCTTTGATTTTGAGCGTCGGCACTAAGAGAGAGTTTAACATATGAATTAAAACTCCCTAAAATAGCTTCGTCTAAGTAGATATTGGAAGCTCTTAAAACCCCTGCATAATTTTCGTTTAACTCAAAATCATAATCCACTATATCGAAAACTTCCACTTTTTTAGTAATGTTTTTTTCTTTTTTTATTTTTTCAATATCTATGGATGGAAAAACAACATCCTCTTTTTGAGCAAACTCTATTAAAGGTTTTAGATTTTTATCTATTCTTATCATCTCCTCTTTTAATTTAGATACAAATTCGTGTGCTTCGTTTCTTGCTTCGGGGATTACTTTTGCTGCGTTAATGTATCTTAAAGCCGTAATAACGTTTATAGTATGGTAAAGATGTGCATTCATTCCAAGCGGCAAAAGATACCTTGCAAACTCTTGAGCCTTTTTTTTAGCCTCTTTTTTTTTGAATTTCGGCAGTACCGATTCGATTTTAGGAGTTAATTCATCAATTAGTTTTTCGTAATAAAAAAACATATTCTCATAATATTTTTGCCACTTTTTTTTATCCGCCCCCTTAGGGTAGGTAAAGTTTTCAAGTTTCATTTTGGCGTATCTTTGCGAGACTTGTTCGGAATTGTAAAAAGGATGGGAATGTAAAAGTCTCCATATAAGCAATCTGCTCATTCCCTCAATCAAAAACGTAAAATGATAATGCATAAGAGTGGTATGGTGACCGGCTTTAAAAATGGAATTTAGCAAATCGTTTTTTTTATCCCAGTTGGTAACATAATTAGGAGTTATTATATGTTTACCAAAATAACAGCTCCTAGCACTTCCGACTGCTATATCGGTAGGGGTGTATTTACTATCTAACGCTTTTACAACCATTAAAATCCTTTATAAAATTCAAAGTAAATAGGCTTTTTCGCCTTTAAAAAAATAAAATACCTTCCTCTATTTTTATAGATTTTGAAAATTTTAACATTTTGAATAAATTTATCCAAATAAAACTCTTTTTCAAAACCAAAAGGCTTTGGAGATTCGTACCTTATAAGAGTGTTTTTATTTTTACTCACATACCAAAAAACATAGGGCTTAGCTATATTATAAAAAGAGTTGCTAGTTTGCATAAAAACTCTTACAAAATCCCCTCTGTTTTTTATAGTGACGTTATTAGCGTTTATTATATCGTAATAAAGAACCTTTAACGTATCGTTTTTTAAAGAGTCAAATTTCTTTTGGATGGAGTTTTGAGAGAGTTTTAAAGAAGAAATAAAACTGCTTAAAGCAAAAAAAAGCACCGACAAAATCAAAACGGAAATTAAAAGCTCTATTAAAGTAAAAGACTTTTTCATTCTAGTCCGTATAAAGTTATGGAGTGATGCTTATCAAAGACTTTTAGCTTAAAAAGAGTAATTTTGTTTTTATATTCTACCTCTTTTTTTAAAAAAAACTTATCTTTTTTTAAAGACGAAATAACTTTATCGTTTGTAATATTAAAATCCCTTACCATTTCATAAGCGTTTTTGCCGTCATTAAAAATCCTAACAGTTGCTTTATAAGAAAAATCCCTTCTTTCTTTTGCGTTTGAGACAAAAAAATAAGCACTATTAGTTACGTTTAAAGCCACTATCGTTACCAAAAACGCTATCGTAACGGCTATAATCGTTTCTATTAAAGTAAAAGATTTCAATAATACCCTTTTTTAGGAGCATAGGAAGTATTATAAAAAATTTCTTTGGCTTCTTTTAAAGTTGAAACTTCCTTTTTATAAAGAGGCTTAATAACAAAAATTTTACCGTTACATTTTATAATGGCACTATTATAAAAACCGTTTTTTGTTTGAAGGGTATAATTTTTATCCGAAATAAAACGATTATTTTTATAAACATAAATATTTTCGCACTTTTTTTGAGTATAAAAAAAACTAACACTCAAAAAAGTAACTATCGAAATAATAACAATTACAACTAAAAGTTCTATTAAACTAAATCCTAATTTCCACATTCGCTAAGTCTGATGTCTCTGTTTTCTCCACTTCCACCCTCTCTACCATCGGCACCTAGTGAAATAATATCTATATTACCGTTATTGTTAACGTAAATATATCTATGCCCCCACGGGTCTTTTGGAAGTTTTTTGGAATTTAAAAATCCTTTTGTAGGATAGCTTTGATATTTTTGGGGATTTGGATTTTGAATTAAGGCTTTTAATCCTTCTTCCGTAGTAGGGTAACTCCCCTCTTCAACTTTAAAAGAATCCAAAGCGTTTTTTAAAGATTTCATCTGAATACAAACAAGCTTTTCTTTTGCTTTTTCCCCTTGAGAGATTAAATTAGGCACAACCAATGAAGCTATAAGCCCTAAAATAACTATAACAATCATAACCTCAATTAAACTAAAAGCCTTTTTCATCTAACTCCTTTAAAAAAAGGCAAACCGAAAAACTATTTTAACGGTTTGCTTGAGCCTATTGATAATCCGTTACTTCTTACACTAATATAAAATCCGTCTTCCTGGTCTACGAATACATACTCTTGAGTCGGATTTCCATTTGAATCTAGTACTTGAGCCAATCCGTTCATTCCGTTTGGATTTAAAATTAAACCGGCACTTCCACTTGAAGCTGTAGAATTATAACATTTCTCATCTTGATATGAAACTTGAGCTCTATTTACTCTAACTTTACCGTAACAAATTCCTCCTGTAGATTCCAAATTTATATAATAATAAGTTCCAGTCATATCCTCATTTGTTAAAGCTTTAGCTTCAACTCCTATTCCGTATCCTCCACTTACTAAGTCGACTATAATACTATTTCTACTAATTCCGGGTCTTAAAACTACATTTGCTGCTTTCACACCATTTTGATATACATCCAAATGAGACCCGTTTACTTCCCACGTACCACTATCTCCATCTCCATTACTCCAAGTACCTCTTAAACTGTTTACATCGCTTGAATTAATATCTATAAATTCAAAACTTAAACTAGTTCCGTCATCTTCCATATAATTGTATCTTTTATTGACAAACTCTTTTAACATAGATGGAGTAATTTCTTGAGCCGGCACTTGAAGCCCTATTAAAGAGAGTTGATTGTTGTTATAATTAATATAAGATACTCCTAACGTACCCGAAAAGAAATAGAAGTTATTATCTCTATCAGTAAAGAAAACGTTATTGTAAACGTTTTTTAATTCTTTAGTATCACTGATATTATATAAATTACCCGTTACTTTATACGTAATTTTGTTTGTATCTGTATCAAATGTAAATTCTGCAAAATCCCCTCCCGTTAACGCACCGCGGAATGTTGGAATTGCACCACTCATTGTAGGATTTGCAGTTTGATACAAATCTTTATCTGTTGAGGTTAAATTTTTTTCAATTCCGTTTACTTTTACTTCAACACTAGTAGAAGTAGCAAGTTTTTCTTTAAGTTCATCTACTATAGGTAAATTTTGATTTTCATCTATATCTAAACTCGTTACGTTTTTTAAACTACAATTTTCATCACTATAAGAACAGTTCGCGGCTTTATGAAGAAGTGCACCTATATAAGCCGCTACCGTTGCGTCTCCATCAGCCAGTACCGCCGGCGTGATAGTAGGCGTAATTGAAGTTACACTTGCACTTCCAATTATATTATCTCCTACCTTTACTTCAAGCTGTACCGGTAAAGGAGTAGGTGCTAAGGTAAATTTTCCGTTTGCATCAGTAATAGCACAATTGTCCGTACCTTTTACACAAACTTTTACCCCTTCTAGTTTACTAGCTTCCACGCTACCTGAAATATCGCTGGCACTTCCGCTCCCACATCCGATTAAAGCTCCGGCGGCAATAACGGAAGATAAGAAAATTTTAGTAGTCGTTTTCATTTTTTTTCCTTTTTTCCCTTTTTTAATGTTGGGTTAACATTATTATATACCAAACTATGATAAAATGTCAATTGTTTTTAACAGATAAATTACAAAAGAATGACAAATATGAGAAAGTCCATAGCTCTTTTAATCACTTTAATGTTTTTGTTTATAGTCATATCTATTCTCGGATTTATTTTAAACACCACTCAAAAAAGCTTAAAAACAAACAATATTCCTCAAGAAAATTTATTAATTAAAAACAGCATCGAATTGCTTAATTCTATAAAATTAAAAACACTTAAACAAACTAAAGAAATTTTCAAAACATTCCCTATACAAAGTAAAAAAGGCGACCTAAAAGCTATTATCGAAATTTCTCCTATTTTTAATAAACCGGACATAAACGCGTATTTATTTAAAAAGAAAATTAATCCTTTAATAGATACTTATTTAACTAATATTTTAGAAACATACGATATAAAAGACCCTATCTTTTTTAAAAACATAATTTTAGATACTTTGGATAAAGATTCTTTAGAAAGAGAAGCGGATAGCGAGATAATCTTGCAAAATAACTTATTTCAAAACGGAAAAATTTACAATAAAAAGCATTTTTTACAAATTTTAAATTATTACGTTCAAAAAACAAACGATAAAAATATCCTAAAAATTCCGTGGGATAATCTCATATTTTTCGGAAACGGAGAAAACAATTCTCTTACTTGTGAATTTTTGAATAAAGACGTAAAAAAATACTTAAATATTACCGACTTAAAATGCGACAAAAAAAATAATTTGGATATAATTAACTTCAAAAATCAAAACAGTTTTTGGGTTTTAATAAAAATCGAATATATTTATCATAATATCCAAAATAAAATACGAGTCACTTACGATATCCGTAAAAAAAAGGTTATAAATATTGAAGCCAATCCTTTATACTAAAAATTTTGACGAAAAAATAGATTCAAAAGTGGATGTTATATTGTCTCCTCAATTTTATTGGATAAAAAAAATAGACATTCCCATAAAATCTCTAAAAGACGCAAAAAAATTGTCAAAATCCCTTTTTAAATTGGATGAAAGCTATATTTTTGACGCTTTTTATTTAGACGGTAAATATTTTGCATACGCCATAAAAAAAGACCTCAACCTAAAAATTCCTAAAAAATATATAAATTCGATAAGATTAGCTCAAATAGAATTATACGATTACGATTCGATAAAAATTCCTCCCCATTACTGCATAAAGAAAATAAACGATTTACTTTTTTGTTTTCCTTTCGAAAACGAAGGAGAAGAAATAACAGAAGTTTTATCGAACATAAAATTATCCGATTATAAAGTAAACTCTCATAAAACGAATATAGATAAAGAGTTTTTGATTCTGATTTTTTTAATTTTCTTTCTATTTAATGCCGCCGTATTCTTACAAACGCTGAAAAACAACAATACGGTTATAGTTTTGGAAAATAAAAAAAATTCTTTAATAAAAACTTACAACCTTCCGTCTACCACATTCGAAATGGACTCCATAATTTCCGATTTAAAAACTCGTTATCAAAAAGAAATAAAACTAAAAAAAGACCTGGAATTCATAACTCACATACCTCTTAAAAAAGACGAAAAAGCCGTTTATTTGGCTTTTACAAACAATAAATATAAAATAAAAATCTATTCAAAAAGAAACTTGGATTTTTATTTTAAGAAAAAATTTAAAGTTATTTCGAAAACATCTCCTTACGAAGCGGATTTATATGAATAAAAAATACATTTTAATAACGTTAACGGCACTATTAATAAGCATTATAAATTTAAACATTTATAATATCTCTTCCCGAAAACTTAAAGAAGAAATATCATATTTCACAAAATTTAAAGAAAAAGCGAAAGAATATATTTTTCTAAAAAGAAAATTATCTCAAAACGCACTAAAAACTTTACCTAAAAACTGTCAAATCGAAAAAGGTAAAATAATGTGCAATATTAAAAAATCTCAACTTTACAAAATATCCGATTTCCTAAAACTTTCTTACAAAATAAAAAACTTTGAAATAAAAGACAACAACTCTTCAATCGTATTTAACGGAGCGATAGAAGAATGAAACGTTTCTTTTTATTTTTAATAGGATTTTTTATGGGAATAATTATTTTTTTCCCTTCCGCAGAATTATTTTTTTATATACAAAAAACACTATCCCACCGACACATTTATATCGACACCGAAATTAAAAACTCTCATTTCCTCACTTTAAACAATACTAAAATTTATAAAAACGACATCAAAATATGCTCTTTTAAAAAAGCGACCATCAAACCTTTTATTCTCTTTAACACCATATATATCGAAAATTTAAAAACGGATTTTAATTTTAATCTCAAACAATTAAACCTATATTACACCCTTTTTAAACCTTATAAAATCCATTTAACGGCTAAAAACGAAAATTCTATTTTAAAAGGAGAAATCGATTTAAAAAATCATTATTTAAAAATCTACTTTTCCAATCCGTCAAACTCTATTAAAAACCTCTTGAAAAAAGACGCCAAAGGATATTATTATTATGCGATATATTAAATATATTTTATGGTTTTTAATCGGTATTATAAGCGGTTTTTTCCTTATAACTTTTCTAAAATTGTTTTTACCTTCCGTACCTTTAAAATACGACATCAAAAAAACATCGGAAATATTTAATATTAACCTTTCCAAAATATTTAAAGTCTTTTATCAAACTCCTTTAAATATCTCCCCTTTAAAAGGAGTAAGTTTAAAAGCTTTATATAAAGATAACGATAAAGGTTTCATTATTATATACGATAAGAAAAATATCTTCATAGATTTAAACGGTTATTACAAAGGGTATAAACTAGTAACAATAAACAAAAATTCCGCTATTTTCGAAAAAAACTCCGAAAAATATATTTTAAAATTTAAAAATACGAACAATAATTTTACAAACATCTCTGAATCGGAAAAAGTGAAAATTAAAAAATCCTATATTAAATCGGTAAAAAACAACCCTTTGAAAATTTGGAATGACATTAATATAATCAATACCCCAAACGGTTACAAAATAACTTATATAAGACCTCATAGTATATTCGATAAAATAGGTTTGAAAACGGGAGATATAATAATTGCTGTAAACAATAAAAAATTAAACGACAATTTAGCTTGGAAACTTTACAAAAATATAGAAAAATACGAAGATTTGGATATAACCATAAAAAGAAACAACACTATAAAGGTAATTCGTTATGAAATTAATTAAAACTCTTTTATCAACGGTAATTTTATTAAACGCAACTTATATTAATTTAAACTTTAAAAATCTGGATATAAAAGATTTTATAAAAATGACGGCTAAAATCACTAATAAAAACATTTTAATTAACACTTCACTTTCCGGTAAAGTTAATTTTATATCGGTCAAACCTATAAAAAAAGAAGATGTTTTTAATATTTTATTAAGCGTATTACGTGCTAAAGGTTACACTATAATTGAAGAAAACGATTATTTAAAAGTCATAAGAAGTTCCGACCTATTAAAAGAAGCACCCGGTCTTGATAATTCATTATCTTCTGTTAAAACGACTATTATTAAACTACAAAACATTTCCGTCAGAGACGCTTATCAACAAATTTTTTATTTAAAAAGTAAATACGGAAAAATAGTTCTTAATCAAGATGAAAATATCCTAATAATTACCGATTATCCCAAAAATATAAAAGTAATAAAAGAGATTTTAAAAAAAACGGATCGTTTTAACAAACCGATTATAAAATATTACTCTTTAAAAAACGCTCAAGTTACCAAAGTGTTTAAAAAAATAAACAATATTACATCAACAATGTATAACCCTAAAATTTATAAATACAAAATAGTCCCGAATGAAAACTCAAACTCATTTATCGTTATAGGTCCTAAAAAAGTGGTAAACTCAATAATACTCAACCTACAAAAGCTGGATACAAAACCAAAACCCCTAAATCAGATAACTAAAATTATTACCCTTAAAAATTCGGATGTTACAAATATGGCAAAAGTTTTGCAAAAAATAGTCTCTTTAAAATATAAAAAAAACTCTCCCTCAATTACGGAAGACAAAGAAACAAACTCTCTAATCGTAATAGCCACACCTTCTCAAATGGAAACTATAAAAACAATTATAAAAGCTTTGGATATCCCTAAAATGCAGGTATACGTAAAAGCCAGAATCCTGGAAATCAGCAACCTAAAAGCCTCTCAACTGGGAACAAAACTAGGTCTTTTAGCAGGAAGTGGCGGAAGCAGCGGGCTTTATACCCTTAGTGCCAATATGGGAGGCCCGGCAATTGCATTTGACGTAACCTCTCTTGGTCTAAGTATCCCGACTTTAAAACAGGGCTTAGCCCTTGGTGCTACTCTTGATTTATTAGAAACTTTCGGAGCTGCCAAAAAATTAAGCGAACCATCAATTCTTTGTATAAACAACACCCCCTCAACCATTTACGTAGGAAAAACAATTTCCGTAAAAACCGGTCAAACTACTTCCACAACCACATCGGTATCTTATACAAGACAGGATATAGGACTTACCTTAAAAGTAACTCCTAGAATAGACAGTGATAATAAAGTCGCTTTAAATATAGAATCCACAATAGAAGACATACTTCCCGGCTCACCGGATTTGACTTTACCTACAACCTCTAAAAGAGAAATTCAAACAACAACAATAGTAAATAACGGTCAAAGTATAATTATAGGCGGTCTTGCTAGAAACAATAAAGACATTACAATAAAAAAAGTACCTCTCTTAGGCGATATCCCAGTAATTGGAAATCTATTTAAACACAAAGAAATTAACGAAGACAAAACGACACTTGTTATAATTTTAACGCCTTATATCGTTAAAAAAAGTACCGATTTGGATAAATTAAGATTGACCCTGGCAAAACTAAACCATTTAGAAAGACAGTTTGCCCTAGATTACATCAAAAAAAGAAAGTTAAATGTTAACGTTAAATAATATAAACCCAAAAGCTACGGAAATAGAAAATTTCAATATAGAAGAGGGGATTAAATTCTCTTTACTGCCAGGTGTTTTAGATAATAAAACCTACTTTTTTACAACTCAAGACCACCTAATAGACGCCCTTAATTTTTATAATAAAACAAATACTCCACTTGAAATAATATTAACGGATAAAGACTCTTTTAACAGACTTCTTAATCGGTTTTTGGAAATTAAAACCCAAAAAGAACTTCAAAACAGTGACTTAGAAGCGGAAGAGGATTTGAGTTTAGACGATTTTATAAAAAACGGGCTTGATATTTTGGATTCGGAAAACTCGGCTCCTATTATAAAATTCGTAAATTCTATGTTCTTTCAAGCTGTAAAAAAAAGAGCAAGCGATATTCATATAGAAACCCACGAAAGTTTCGGAACCATTCGTTTTAGAATAGACGGAGTGTTAATAACTCAAGCCACCATTCAAAAAAACATAACAAACCTTGTAATCAATAGAATAAAAGTAATCTCAAACCTTGATATAAGCGAAAAAAGAGTCCCACAAGACGGAAGATGTCAAATAAAAATTTCAAATAAAACAACCGATATAAGAGTCTCTATTATTCCTACATATTTCGGAGAAAAAGCAGTCCTTAGACTGCTTATGGAAAGTGAGGATATTCCATCTTTAAAAGAACTTGGATTCAATAAAGAAGTAACAACCAACCTTCAAGAGCTTTTAACACACTCTTACGGAATGATTTTAGTAACGGGACCTACCGGTAGTGGAAAGTCCACAACCCTTCACAGTTTTTTGCAAACAATAGCAACACCCGAAAAAAACATAATAACAATCGAAGACCCGGTAGAATATAAAGCCGACAACATAAACCAAATCCAGGTAAACCCGAAAGTAGGACTTACGTTCAGCTCCGGGCTTAGAAGTATTTTACGTCAAGACCCGGATATCATAATGGTAGGGGAAATAAGAGATAAAGAAACGGCTTCTATTGCCATTCAAGCCGCTTTAACGGGACACTTAATGCTATCGACCCTTCATACCAACAACGCAGCCTCTACCATTACAAGACTTATGGATATGGGAATAGAGCCGTTTTTAATCGCTTCTTCTTTAATAGGAATCTTATCCCAAAGACTTGTTAGAATATTATGTGAGTGTAAAGAACAAGAACCATCAACCAAGCTACAATCCATAATAGAAAAAGACCCTCTGCTTAACAAATATAAACTGCCTCCTTTTATCTCAAAAGCAAAAGGGTGTCCTAAATGTAACTTCACAGGCTATATAAAAAGAAAAGCGGTAGGAGAGATTTTCGTAATGAACGACGAAATAAAAGCCCTTATCGCAAATAAAACAAACGATATAGAACTAAAACGGCAAATGATAAAACACGGAATGAAAACCATTAAAGAAAACATTCTTGAGATGGTAATAAATCAAGAAACTTCTTTAAAAGAAGCTATTAGAGTAGGGTTAAAGGATTAAGGTGGAGTTTAAATACAAAGCTTATACGAAAGAGGGTAAAAAAATAAAGGGAAAAATAGAGGCGAACTCTTTAACCGAAGCAAAAAACAGACTAAACGACCTATATATCTTAGAAATAAAACCTACAAAAACACTCAATTTAAATATATCCAAAACCAATAAAAAAGAACTCTCAAAAACCCTACACTCTCTGGGGCTTTATCTAAAAGCTTCAATCTCACTAATCAGTGCGATTAATCTTTTAAAAAGCCAATCTTCCCCTCAAATGGTAAAATTCTTAAACGAACTTGAAAAATCTATAAAAGAGGGAAAATCGTTTTTTTACTCCATAGAAAACCAAAAAATCCTAAAAATCCCCCAATACATAAAAAACAGCTTAAAAATAGGCGAAGAGAGTGGTAAACTGGATATTATCCTAATAGAAATGGCTAAATTTTTAAAAGAAGAGGAAAAAATAGCCTCCAAAACTTCCCAGGCTATGATATACCCTATGTTTATAGTTGTCGTATCTATATTTATGGTCTTTTTTATGTTAAGCGTAGTGGTCCCTAAAATCGTAAAAGTATTCGAAAACCTAAATAAAGACTTACCTCTTGTTACGAAAATCGTAATATCACTTGGAAATTTCCTCCAACACAACTGGCTTAATATCTTAATAGCCTTAGGAGGAGCCGCGGTTTTAATAAAACTCTCTTTAAAAAAGAGAAAAATCAGGCTTCTTTTTCATAAAACGCTTTTAAAAATACCCATTATCAAAAAATTAATAATCTCAAAAGAACTCGGAAGATTTTCTTATCTTACCTCAACCCTTATAAATTCCGGAATAAATTACATCAACGCCGTTAATATGGCTACCAATACCCTTGAAAACGAATATATAAAAGAAATCTTCCTAAAAGCCATACAAGACGTAATAGAAGGGAAAAAACTCTCGATATCCTTAAAAAAAGCCGGATTTGATTTTGATAAATCTTTCCTTCAAGCCCTATCCTTAGCCGAAGATACCTCTCAAGTAGATGAGGTGTTAAAAAATATAAGCGAAATATACTTTGAAGAAAATGAACTTTTAAGCAACACTTTAGTGAATTTAATGGAGCCTATTTTGATTATTATAGTAGGAGGAGTTATAGGATTTATCGTAACTGCTATGTTACTTCCTATGTTTAGTATGAGTATTATTAACTAACTCAAAATTATAACCTCTTTGTTTTTTATCATCAAAATATCCTCTGCCTTTGCGATAGTCTCTGCCCTATGGGCTATTATAATAGTCGTTCTTGATTTTAAAAACCCTTCTATATTTTTAAATACCCTCTCTTCCGTATCCACATCCAAAGCCGAAGTAGACTCATCAAGTATTACTATTTCGGGCTTATAAAGAAGTGCCCTGGCAATTGCTATTCTCTGCTTTTGACCCCCACTCAATTTTACCCCGTTTTTCCCTACATAAGTTAACAATCCTTTAGGCCAGCTTCTGACAACCGCCTCCATTTCGGCAAGTCTTAAAGCCTCCCAAATTTCTTCTTCTTTAAACTCTCTTCCTAAAGTAAGATTAAAAAGCAAAGTGTCGTTAAAAAGCCTTGTCTCTTGCAAAATCAAACTAACGTTTTGTCTTATCTTATTAAGCCCTATCTCTTTAAAACAAACTCCGTTATAAAACACTTCCCCCTCTACCGGCACGAAAAATCCGGCTATAATTTTTGCCAAAGTAGTCTTTCCTCCTCCACTAGCACCTATTAAAGCCGTAATTTTATTAGGATAAACGGTACAGTTTATATTCTTTAAAATCCAATCACTCTCTTTATATTTAAAAGAGAGATTTTTTATTTCCACCTTTACACTTTTTTCAAAAGGATTTTTTTTATGAGCAAAAACCGGTTCTTTTTGTAAATTTAAAGTTTCGTTGATTCTATCAAGTGCGGCTTTTGCGGCAAAGTAGGTGTATTGAATAGAAATAATATCCTGAATAGGAGTCATCATAAACCATAAATAACTATAAACCGCAAGCATAAGCCCTATAGTTAAATTATCATAAGCCACAGCCAGAATTCCGGCAGCCCTGAAAACTTCAAACCCTATCAAAAATATCAAAAAGCTAAGTTTATTAAAGGCCTCGCTTTTATAACTAAATTCAAAAGATTTCTCTTTCAAATCCTTTACCAAATCAAAAAGTCTTTTAAAAAAGAACTTCTCTTTATTATAAGCCTTTATCTGCTCAAAAAGCTCTAGCGTCTCAATCAAAGCCTCTTGAAAAACGGAAATAGACCTATTTTGGACTTTTTTATACTCTTTTACTTTTCTGGCTATTTTACCCGAAAGCACCACCACAAAAGGATTTAAAATCAAAATAAAAAACCCCAGTTTCCAGTTAATAAGCAAAAGCACAACAGCAACACCTATTAACGTAAAAAACGATATAACAAACCTCGAAACGGACTTAATCAAAAACTCTTCAACCGTATTTACGTCACTAATTAATCTACTTGCTATATCTCCGGTTTTTAAATTTTCATATTCGTTTATCGAAAGATGTTTTAAATGAGCCAAAACCCTTAGCCTGATTTTATAAGTAATATCCTTAGTAATTTTCTCAAAAAAATAACTCTGAACGATATTCAAAAAAACAAACATCCCCCTTAAAAAAAGCACGACCACAAGAGTAACACTCACATAACAAAAAGCCGAACAGCTACCAAAAATCTCACTTAAACTCTCTACCCAAATGCCTTTTTTGTGTAATAACACCTCATCTATTAAAAGTGGCATAAGCATAGGTACGGGTATTGAAATAAGAGTGGCTAAAAATGCTATAATTTGAGCCGATATAAATTCACGCTTATATTTTTTTATCTCTTTTATAAGTTGTCCGAATGTATACAAATCAATCCTTTAAGGAGTTTTTATGCAAAAAATTATACTATTAATTTTAAGTACTTTTTTATTTTCTTATCAAACATTACCGGCAACCCTTAAAAACATAAAAGCCCTTCAAGCAAAACACATCCCCATAGTCGATATAAGAACACCTGGGGAATGGGCTATAACAGGCGTAATTCCGGGAGCGATAAAAGATACGTTTTTTGATGAATACGGAAGAATTAACCCAAATTTTTTAAAAAAGATAAAAGCGAAAAAATTCGCCATCATCTGTCGAACCGGTCACAGAAGCAAACTCGCAGCCGGTATTTTAGAAAATAAAGGAATAGAAGTAATAGACTTAAGCGGAGGAATATTTTATCTTTTTAAAGATATGTTATCTAAAGAATTTAAATAATTAATCCGTATTAGGAATCAATCTTATATCCAATTGAGTAGGAATTTTTACCATTTCCTCTCCGGTTCTGAATCCGTCATTCATTTTTATATTTTCAAAAAAATAAAAATTATTTTCACTAAAAGCGAAATTATTTAACGAAATAAAAGAAATAGGTGTTTTATATTCATATGAATTTAAATAATTAAAGATTTTTTGAATTTTGCAAGCATTTAAAACCCGTGCCAAAGTAATATAATTCCCCTCTTTCAAATCTATATTTTTCCCTAAAAAATAGAGTTTATTATCTTTTACAATCCTATAAACCACACTCAAATAATTTTTATTCAAAAATAAAATCCTATAATCCACACTGTCGGCTTTTGGAAACGAAGCTAAAAGTTTATTTACCTTTTTATCGTTTTCACTACCTTCAATTTGAGGATACGTACAGTTTATACCTTTTTTGGCAAACACCCTTACCGGTTCTTCTCTTGTAAAGAGTTTTTTATCATACACTAAAAAATAAACCCTCAAAGCGTTTTTATCTTTTATTACGAATAATTTAACTTTATCGTTATTCTCCAATCTCCCTTCATAAATATCCTTTAATTTATCGCTTTGTGTATATCTTAAGTTCGTTACTTCAATAGGCGTATTTTTAAAAAATCTCAAGTTAATATCCACCCCTCCGTCATAAAGTGGCAAAACTGCCCTTGTAAACTGCAAAAAGTTAAGATAGCCACTTTTAGTCGTTTCGTTAATTTCAGATGCTTTAGAAAAGTTATGAGAAAGTGCCATTATCCTAGAAGAAGTAAAAAACATATTATTAAAAAAAGACAAATTACTATCACTCACAGCCGTTAAAACGGCTCCCGTTTTAGTATTTACGATTAAAACCCCACTATGCTTTGCAAATTGAATTTTATTTAACTCTTTTAACTGATTAAAATAAGCTTTTTGCAAGTTATAAAGAATATTTAAACTTACATTCCCGTCTCTTGAATTATTGGCCTCTTCCAGTCCACTGGCTCCAATTAGCATAGAAAAGTTACCCTCTTTTTTCGTCTTCAAAGTACCTAAAATAGCCCTAAACTCTTTAAGAGAAGTTCTTTTTTCTTCAAAAGGGCTCAAATTAACATCGCTAACTTTTATTAAAGAATCTATAAAAGAAGTTTTTTTAGTCAAAAGAGTAGAGTTTTTATCAACTTTCTTTTTAAAATAAACCTCTAAAGAATTCAAAATAAATCTGTTAATCCCACTTCTATTTTCATCGCTTATATTCTCATCGCTTAAGTTCGAATCGTTAAACAGATTTTTAATATCAAGTTTATAAATAATATAACTTTTCACTACAACCTTATTACCACTTAAAAACGTAGACTTTAAACTCACTCCAAACGCAAAAACCCCAATTAAAAGAGTTAGCAATAATTTCATAAACTTCCTTTTTGGCTAAATTTTAACATAAATTCCAATACACAAAATTAAATTACGCTAAAATTTAATCCTCTTTTATCTCTCTTGCCTGATAAGTATAAATTACCGGATGATACATAAGACAATCCCCGGGTAACCCGGCTTTCATACAAAGATGAGCGAAAAACAGCTCAAAAACCGGCAACTCCTCCCAAACACTCGGTAAAAAAGTCGCCTGATGATTTGCAAGTTGTAAAATAACCCCGTCAACCCCGGGACGAATTTTTTTCATTAAATCCTCTTTGTCTTCATACTCAACTTTTTGAGGAATAGTTAAAAGACTAATCTCAAGTTTAATTTCATCAAACTCTTCAACTCTCAAAGGTGGAAATCTAGGGTCTTCAAAAGCTGCAGCTTTTGCGTTTGATACAATATCGTCAATCAAAGACCTATGAGGCAAAATAGAACCTATACAACCTCTTAAAGCCCCGTGTTTTTTAAGAGTTACAAAAGATGCCCTATTTTCTTTTAAAAACGGATATTTCTCAACCCATTCGTTTTTATCAATTAATTTTTTATTTTCAAGCTCTTCCAAAATAGCCATTCTAGCTAATTTAAGCAATACTTTATCTTCCATAATTTCCTCCTATTTTTATAACTATTATATCAAAAATATTTAACTAATTTCACTCAAGTTTTGCTAAGCTGGGCTTTTTCTTCAAGCCCATGAAGCCAAACAAAAACATCCACCACGGCTTTATACATCTTAGGAGGTATCTCTTCTCCAACTTCCACATTTAAAAGCATTTCTGCCAACATCTCGTTTTGAAACAACGGTACATCGTAAATCTCCGCTTTTTCGATTATTTTTTTGGCAAGTTCGCCTTTGCCTTTGGCTATGACTTTTGGAGCGTTATCTTCGTAGGCTTTATATTTTAAAGCCACTGCTTTAGTATTTATGGATTTTTTCATAAATAGGTCCTTTTTTCGTAAGAGTGGATTTATAAAGATAAACTTCCAGAGGCACTTCAAAAGAGATATTATCCCACTTTTTAAGTTCTTTAAAAAAAGCGTTATCTTTAATCTCTTTTATCCTACAAAGAGTGATATGGGGTTTAAAGGGTTTGTCGTTTTTCAGATTAAATTTTTCGTTTATCCGTCTGTTTATTTCATCACTTATATCAGCTTTTAAATATAAAATCTTTTTACCGAACATCCCGATACCGTTTATTTTAAAGCTTTTTTGGCTAAAAGAGAGCTTAACCTCATATTTCCTAGGCTCATCTTCCCCTATAAATTTATGAGTTAAATGCAAATTCCACCCCTCAACCCACTTACCCTCTATAAACCTCCCTAAATCCTGCTTAATAGCCCCGTAAAGTGGAAACTTAACCGGAGTCGCTATAAAAAGTCTCATTTTAAAACCCTTGATAAAACATAAAAAACGACACTTAAAAAAACACTAATAACAATTGACGACGTAACGGGAAAATAAAAAGTAAAATTCTCCTTTTTAATTACGATATCTCCCGGCAGATTAAAAAGTGGAAAATCTTTAAAAAAATACATCAAAAGCCCTATGATAATAAAAATAACTCCTATAAAAATAAAAATTTTCGCCATTTCAAGCCTTTTTTATTAATTATATCAAATTAGCTATAATTTCATTAAAAAAGGACTACTATGCCTATGACTATTACTGAAAAAATTTTCGCAGAACATATAGGACGCGAAGTTAAACCGGGTGAAATTATTTTATGTGATGTTGATATGACTATCGGTAACGACATTACAACTCCTATTTCAATTAGAGCATTTGAAGAGAGCGGAGCCGAAAAACTTGCAAAACCGGACAATTTTGCAATAGTTCTAGACCACTTCATCCCTCCAAAAGACATAGCTTCGGCAAACCAAGCGAAAATAAACAGAGAATTCGCATATAAACATAATCTAAAAAACTTCTTTGACGAAAAAGATATGGGAATTGAACATAGACTGCTTCCGGAAAAAGGACTTGTAATCCCGGGAGATGTTATTATAGGAGCCGACAGCCACACTTGTACTCATGGGGCACTTGGTGCTTTTTCTACGGGTATGGGAAGTACGGATATCGCATTTTGTATGATTACGGGGAAAAGCTGGTTTAAAATTCCTGAGAGTATCAAAGTGGTATTCAAAGGTGAAATAAAAGAGCACGTTTACGGAAAAGATTTGATTTTAGAACTTATAAGAAGAATAGGTGTTGACGGGGCGTTATATAAAGCCCTTGAGTTTACGGGTGAAGTAATTGAAAATCTACCTATGGACGACAGAATGAGTCTTTGTAATATGGCTATTGAAGCCGGAGCCAAAAACGGAATAGTAGCATACGATAAAATCACCGAAAGCTTCCTTGAAGAAGTTAAAAAATACAACCCTTTAAGAAGCGAACCGAAAATCCACTATTCAGACCCTGATGCAAACTATTCTCAAGTAATAGAAATAGACGTAAACGAACTAGAACCTCTTGTGGCGTATCCTTACTTACCAAGTAACGGAAAACCTATCAGCCAAGCCGTAAAAGACGATATCGAAATAGACCAGGTTTATATAGGAAGCTGTACAAACGGAACTCTTAGCGACCTAAGAATCGCGGCTGAAATACTTAAAGGCAAAAGAGTCCATAAAAGAGTAAGACTAATCGTAACTCCGGCAACTCAAAGAATCTACAAACAAGCCGAACACGAAGGAATTTTAGATATCTTAATCGATGCCGGTGCAGTTGTGGCAAACCCTACATGCGGTGCTTGTCTTGGTGGATATATGGGAATTTTAGGCGATGGAGAAAGAGCAGTAGCCACTACAAACAGAAACTTCCGTGGTAGAATGGGAAGCAGAACTTCCGAAGTATACCTAAGCAATTCTGCAGTTGCCGCAGCAAGTGCAATTGCCGGTAAAATTGCAGACCCTAGGGATATTTAACTTAATGGACCATCTAATTCCGGAATGGGAAATACAAGAATTTATCCAACTTGTATTTCCCCATAAAAATACGGATTGGAATTGTTGCTTAGAAGAAGCTATAAACACTTTTAGCGAAATTGCATATGCAATTGCTCAATATCAAAAAGTACTTATCTGTTATGAAGATGAAAATACAATCTCTCACCTAAAACACAAAAACTTTATCTTTCGTAAAGTAAAAAACAACGATACCTGGGCAAGGGATTTTGGAGCAATAAGCATAAAAATAGACAATGAAGTCAAACTTCTTGATTTTAAATTCAACGGCTGGGGACTTAAATTCCCAAGTAATTATGATAATCTAATCTCAAGAGAGATTTTTAATATCCATAAAAGCTACAATTTCGTACTTGAAGGTGGGAGTATCGATACAAATGGAGAAACACTCTTAACTACTACAAAGTGCCTGTTAGAACCAAACAGAAACTATCCAATGAGTAAAGAAGAGATTGAAAAGTTTTTAAAAAAAGAACTGTTTGTAAAAGATATTATTTGGCTTGAGAATGGATTTTTAGAAGGAGACGATACAGACTCTCACATAGATACCCTTGCAAGATTTGTAAATAAAGATACAATAGTTTACTGCACCTGTGAAGATAAAAACGATATTCACTACAATGAGCTAAAAAAAATGGAAAAAGAGCTTAAAAAAACATCTTTTAATCTAATTCCACTGCCTTTGCCAAGCCCAAAAATATGGGACAATCATCGCCTGCCTGCAACATATGCAAACTTTTTAATTACAAACCACGCAATACTTCTTCCGATTTATGAAGATAAAAAAGACAAATACGTATATGACCTATTCAAAGAGATATTCAAAGAAAAAGATATAATCCCAATCAATGCAAACACCTTAATTAAGCAACACGGTTCCATTCATTGCATCACAAAAGAGTACTTCTTAAAACCACTATCTCAAACTCTAAAAAATTAAAAGGAAATTCCTTTAAAAATTTTCTCACTTTTCCCACTTTCGCCCTCACATTTCCACTTACCCCCGAATACTTTATATATTCAAGCAGTTTTTTAGGAGAATCAAACTCCAACCTATAATGCAACACTTCCACTTCAGCCGATAAAATTTCAGCCGAAGTCAAAATCTCTTCTTTTGAAAAAATGGGTGATTTGATTTCCAAATAGTTATGAAGAGTCTTAAAAGTATTTGAAGTAAAAAGAGTCAGTAAAAAACTCCTCTCCAACCCCTTAATCTCCCTAAATACAAAATCCAAATCCAAAGCCCACTGCAAAGCGGAAAAAGAGACAATCTGTTCAAAATCATATCTTCTTATCTTCTCAAAACACTCTTTTTTATTAAAATCGGCAAGTAAAACAGTGCAAAGATTTCTCTTTAGCATCTCTTTAGAAGCATCCATGCCTAAATAAAATTCAAACTTCTTATATTTGCAAAGCCCTTCACTCCCACACCCCAAATCCACTACCCTATTTTTTACAAACGGAAGATATCTTTTGATTATCTCTTTTTGAATTACGTTATACTTTCCGTAAGTGTTGGCGAACTTCTCAAAACTTTCCATATTTTCTCTTTTTTTGATTTTATAATATCAAAAATTTTTACTATAATTAAAAAAAAATTAAAGGCTCATTATGTTTAAGATTATATCGGCTCTTTTTATAAGCGTACTTCTTTTTGCAGACTACTACACTGCCACAAACAGTTCTTTAAATTCAAATAAAACTTTAATCTTTACCCATAATTTCAAAATAGAAATAAACAACTCCAAAATTACCACAAACTCTAAAAAACTAAACGCCCTAATGCTAGGAAAGACCCCTAAAACATTCGAACAAACAGACATAACAAACGAAGACGATATGCTAGAGAGTTTTGAAACTTATAACCTGGCATACGTTTTAAAAAACCGTCCTCAAGAAGAGTTTGTTTTAAAAACCCCAAAATATCTGCTTTTAATAACTCCTTCATACTCTACCGATTATATAGATGTATTCAATACCAAAAAAGAAGCGAACGTCTATACGTACGAAGTAAAAAAGGCTCTTCTTAAAGACCACTCTTTAGCAAAAAAACAGAATTTTTCCTTAACTCTATATACGGACGAAAACGACAATCTTTTAGCCGTTAAATTTTCAAGAGACCTAAAAATCCTAAAACAAGTAATAACCCCGAATCTTGAAAAATTCTTAGAAGAAAAATCCAAATTAAAAACGGAAGTTGATAAATTTACCTTAGATGAAGGAAACTTATACCTCTCTTACGTATCAAAAACAAAAAACGGAGCGAAAAGATTAAAACTCACTTATCAAAAATTTAAAAAACACTACATTAAAACTATGCTAAAAGCACCTATTTCACTATTTGACCCGGAAAACAAATCCCCTAGCATAGAAGAGGATATAGGATTTTTAAGAGAGTATAAAAACGACTTATATGAAATTAAAAAAGTTCAAATAATCGATTCCCAGATCGATACGATGTGGATAAACAAACCTTCAAGCAGCGTAGTGGTGGTAGAATATAACGGACTAAACGACAAAACAATCCTCTCAAAAGATAAAAACCAACAGTTCTACGGAATTGAGGGAGTTTTATATCTTGTAACGTGGATGAGATTAAACAACATCCATTCAAAAATCTTTACTTTTATAAACGGATATTTGCCGTTTGACTCCACAATGAAAGAGATATCAAAAAACAGCTACGATATGGAAAAAAGCCACCATATAATCTATAAATTCACAACAGACGACAAAGGATTTATCACAAAAATTTTCTATCCTTCTTACAATATTTCCATACACTTAGAAAGCATAGATACGGATTTAACGCTTAAAAACAAAAAATACCTAAAAAAACTTATGCAGCAATTCGATATTAAATTAATTAAGGAGCAGTAGTGAAAAAATTTTTACCTCTAATAGCTTTTATGGTACTGGGATGTTCTACCGGAAATAACGCCGTAGTCTCTTCTAAAACCATACAGGCAAAACAAGAAGAAATGTTATTAGACGAAGACCAGGAAGAAGACAACCAAGAACTCTATTTTCTAGCTACCAAAAATAAAATTCTCTACTCAAAAACAAGCTACACTACAAAAGACCAAATAGACTATTTTATAAACAATACGTTAGAAAACCTTTTTCGCCAAGCAAGACCGAGACTCCCTAAAAGACATCATCACAAACTAAATATAGCTATCTACGTAGACGCTTCTTCTTACAAAAACGAAATAACAGACGCCGTGCAAGCTTTTATCTTAAAACACAAAAGATTTAATCTAGTCTCAATAGATTCTCAAAGTCTAAAAGCCTTAAGAAAAATCATAAACAAAGAAAAAGACTCCACCTATACGGGAGGATTTTATATAAACCCAAAACATCGTTCAGACATAGTAATTTTCATAAAAGCCTCAAAAGATAAAAACAACCTTTATATAAAAGCAAAACTCATCTCAAAAAACGCTTCTATACTAGGGAGTATAAAAGAGAAAATAAACCTCAATAAATCCCTAAAATGGGCTCAAGTAAAAGTACCTAGAAACACGGGAGGGTTTGAGAATTTTGAAATTATGATAAAACCGGTTTCAAAAAAAGAGTTTTACGGATTTGGAGACGACACGCCCGTTACAAACGTAACGTTCCAAAAAGCAAGTGCTTACTGTATGAAAATAAATGCCCAACTTTCACAACCTTATGTATTCGAATATGCCAGAAGATCCCACGTAATACAAAAACCTCTAAACGTTTCTCAAGAAATGATAGCTCCTTACGATGATGAAGACCAGGATATTTATTATCAAGAGGGGGATAAATTAGAAAGCGAGGACGGAACTATTATCGTATTTGACTGGAATAAAGAAAAATACTATTCGGTATCAAACCTATACACCTCTTCTAATACCACATTCAGATGTATAAAGGTTAAATAATGAAAAAACTATTATTTATGCTTCTTGCCACGTTTTTAACGGCAAAAACAAACATCTCCCTGGCAAAAACCCTACTTCAGTTCCAAGGGGATGAATATAATATGTTATTGGCACCAAAAGAAATAGTAGTAGTAGGAAGAAAAAGAAAAACAAAAAAAGCAATCAACAAAGGCTATAAAAGAGCTATCAGCGAACTTAAACGACAGATAAGGCTAAGGGATATAGACTTTCATCTTAAAGTCTTTACGCCAAAAGGCTCCGACTTACCTCAATACAGAACCCAAGATATTCAGGCTTACAAAATTTTAAAAGAGATGTTAAAACAGCAAATAGCCATAAGACAACAACTCTTTCAAGATACTGAAATTAAAAAACCCAAAAAAGTATCTGCAAAAGATATAGGACTTGACGATATAGGGGATGACGCTTTTGATATAAGCGACGATAAAGTAAAAATCAAAAAACAAATCCTAAGCCCGGCAGAAGCTTTTATAGGAGCCTATACCGAACTTAGCGAACTTTATAATCAAGAAGTTACCAAATTAAGCGATGTTTTACACCCTTTTAACATAAACGGAAAACCGGTATTCAAACACGTTCATTCGGTTTTCGGTATGGCGTTTTTCCCGACAAAAGTCGCCGGAAGCATACATATGATAAAAATCTATATCGTATTATGCAATATAAACACCGAATCGGATAAAAGCGTCCAAATTATCGCTAAAGAGATTCCTCCTTTTGAGTGGGACAGAAACTATCTATACATCAATGCGGCAACCGGAAAAGTTTTAAGACAGATTATTTCCGGAGTGCTTGGAGAAAATTTTTAAAGGAAAAGTATGAAAAAGCTTATTTTACTGTTTAGTGCCATATTTTTTATAGGATGCGGAAGTAATCAGTTAAGCCCTCACAGCCTAAAAAAAGAGTTAAAAAAAGAACATAAAGAGTATTCCCACTGGTTTTTGGACCAAAGTGAAAGAGTGCCTTTAAAAATAATTGTTTTAGGATACGTAGACCCGGAAGTTAAACACACAAAAGAGTATACAAGATATATCAATCTCTTTAAACAAATCAAAAAAAAACCGACTATTTTAAACAAAATCACAAACAGCAATTTTACCGATAAATTCTGGCCTATAAAAGTCGTAAATTTCGACTCAAAAGAAATTTATCTTCAAAAATTCGTAGCGGTTTATAAAAACAGATTCAAAGATAAAGAAGTTTTAAACGACATTTTAAGACCGGATGTGGAAAAACCTTCTGCAGAAATTTTGATAAGACTTAATTATCAAGACTTAAAAAAAGGCAAATTAACGCTTGAAGGATACAAAACAATAAAAACCCCCAATTACGCAAGAAACTCCTTTTACTATTACCTTATAAAACCAAACTACTCTTTGCTGACACCTCTTAAACAAAAAGAGGCTATTATAAATTCCGTTTCGGCAGTACTTAAACTCTCTATCCCTCAATATGTCTCACTGGACCTAAAAAACCTTATAAAAACCCACCCCGTTATGAAAATATTTACGAAAAAAAACGAAAATTTCGTTTTTAAAGGCTACATCAAAAAACACATCATCTGGAACGAAATCACCCCAAAACAGCTTTTATACACAAAGCCTCTTCCTTATGAGGATTTAAAAACCCTTTATGAGACTAAATATATACCTTTTGAAAAAGAGAGTGATTTAAGCTTAAAAGAAATAAACGAACTGACAAAAGTTTTAAACACCTCTTTAATAGACCCTCTTATTCTATACGGATACAACGACACCGACACCCTAAACCTTCCTAGCAAAAAATACAACGACTTTTTAATAATCTATCCTAAAAAAACATACGATTTAGACGAAATTTACTTTACTTCAAACAACCAGCTGCAACAAAACGGATATAAACTAATCTACAAAAACAGCAAATTCATTCAACAAGACTTGGATACTAAATTCGGATTTAAAGTAGTTAATTATATTTTATCCTTTAAAGACCCTTCAAAAGCCAAACTAAATAACGTTTACGTGCAAATAAAAGATTCCAAAGTTACAAGATTGAGTGCTACAAAAATACCTTACATTGCAATAAAATTCGACCTAACACACTATCAAAAAGATACGTTTTTATACAGTTACCATAACTATCACTATTTATACAAAGAAAAATTCGGTGGGTGTACCAGAATACTATTTTTATTCAAAGCATCATACGACCCTATATGTTACTCTCAATTCTCAACGGGAGTGGGTATAGGACTTGGATTTATGGATTTACTGTTTTGGACTATTACGTACGGAATAGGAGCAGGGACGTATTTTGTAAGCTATGATAAAGACACGATGATAAAAGCCATCAAAAACAGTGGCTTTAGAGATTTGGAAATATTTAAAACGGAGTTAAAATGAAAAGATTTTTAATATTTCTAGGAGCTGTTTTTATTATAGGATGTTCTAAATCCCCTCAACAAACAAAAATAAACCTACTTAACGTCCTGGATGAAAATACATCCGTAAAAGATTCAAGCGAACTCTATTTTCACGACACAAAAGGCAAAAAATTCTACTCTCATACAAAACCATCCTTAAAACAAGGGTGGGTAAGTATCACTCTCTATACAAAAAAAGGAAAAAAAAGATTTGAAATTATGAAATCTCCCGTAAGCTTAAAAGACTTTAAAATATCAAATTCAAGCTCCCCCGTAACAAACATATCTTTTAAAACAATGGCTAAATACTGTATGAATAAAAACGCAACTTTGGCTACTATTTTCGTGTTCGAAAAAGCCAGAAAAAAACACCTCCTCTCAAAACCTCCCGTAAAATACGAAATTTTAGCCCCGGTGGATGAAGAAGATGACGATATTTACATAAACCAAAAAGACAAAGTAATAAACAAAGACAACACCGTTATAAGGTTTGATTGGCAAAAAGAGATATATGAAGAGGTACCGATTATTTTTAAATCTAAAAACACAACTTTTAGATGTATGAGGGAAAAATGAGAAAAATTATTTTAATTTTTCTGTTTTCAAGCCTTTTTGCACTACCTCCCTGGACACAAGGAGTGGATAAAAAAGACGGAGTTTATTTTGTAGGAGTTTCCAAGTGGTACCCTCTAAACGACACTTTTACCAAAAAAACAGCCCTAAAAGACGCCCTAAGCGATGCTTACTCCCAAATAGCCGGTTATTTCGGAATTAAAGTCACATCCTCAACCGATATTCAAAAATACCTAACAAATAAAGGAATTTCAAGAAATATCAAAAAAGAAGTAAAAACAAAAACATCCCTTTTTATTTTTAACATAAAACCCATAAAAAGATATACCGAAGAAAAAGAGGATTATTACAGAATCTGGGTGCTGGTAAAACTTGATAAAAATACCGAACGTCAGATAAAAGAAAATCTAAAAAAAGACAAACAAAAACTAAACCTCTTAAAAACACAAATAAACAAAGCCATAAACAACCAAAACTTATTTCTAGCCCAAAATCTCCTAATAAAAGCAAAAAGCCTTCAAAGTGCCGTGTTTGACGATGAACTGCCTCTTTTGGAAAAAAGAATCAAAACACTAAAAGAAAACCTAATAATCCCTACTATCTCTTTAGATAAAACTCTTTATAAACCGAACGAAGAGATAAAAATAAAAGCCTCCCTAAACCGTCCAGGGTATTTATATCTTTTTTACGACAACAAAGACTCGATTGAAATGTTCTTACCGAACGAATTTCAAAACAACTACATTCAAAACAGACTCATAACCTTCCCAAACGACGACATTTCCATAATCGCTTATAAAAACTCTATAAACTACCCGAATAAAATCATAGCCTTAGGTTCTAAACACTACATAGATTTTAGCTTCTTAAGTGACGACAAAGACGGGGTTTATATCTTCTATAACAAACAAAAAGTAAAACAAAAAATAAAAGAGTGCTTAAAAAAAGGCGAATGTTTCGTAGTGGTTAAAAGGTTTAAAATAAAAAATAAAAACACAAAAATAAATATCTCAATTCAAGGACCTTTTAAAAAAGAGATTTTAGCGTTTTTAAGAAAATTTAAGATAACATCAACCCCTAACGGCAAAAAAATAGTTATTAAAATATTCCCTAAAACCTCCTATTCAAACGAACTTCAAACATACATAAAAACCTACAAAATAGTAGCACTTTACAACCACCGAAAAGATATAGAATTTGTAGCCGACAAAGAGGATTTGCTTTATAAAATCAAAGAGATAATTCAATGTTTCATATCCCAAAATTAATTCTTAGCCTCTTTTTGGACTCTCAAAGCAGACTTTTAAAATTTGCCTTTTATACACTCCCTATAGCTCTTTTTTTTTCAATCACCTCTTTTTTGTTTGTAAATAATATCTTAAAAAGTTACAAAAATTACCTAATCAATTCTTACATAGGCTCCCAAGGAAGAGTTACGATAATCTCAACCCCACCATTTATAAAAAAACTTCAAGAAGTCTCAAAAAAACACCACCTAATCTTCTCTCCCAAAGTAACTTTCAAAAGTTTTATTGTTTTTAAAAACAAAACTCCCATTATAAAATCAGCCCAAATAGTAATCTTAAATCAATCCTACCTCCAAAAAAAATTCCACTCAAACGACATATTTATAAACAAAGCCCTAAAAAACGGTTTTGGGGATATGAATATAAGCTCTTTTAAAAAGTTACAATACGACAAAAAAAGTATCCCGATAAAAAAGATAAAAATAATAGACACTGGGTTTTTAGGAAACTATCCTACTATATTTTTATCTTTTAAAAACGCTAAAAAACTCTTTCCCTCTTTAAAAACGAACCAAATAGAATATCTAAACAAAAACACTAAATTCATAAAAACACTAGTGGAAAAAACGGCAAAACAATACGGGGTTTTAGAGTATAAAATAAAAGATTTAATTGAAGACACCAAAGAGACAAAAGAGTTTTTTCAAAAAATCTCCGTCATTCAAAAGTTTATTATGGGATTTATTTTCATACTTGCCTTAGGAATAGTTATTTTAAGCGTAGCTATAATGATAGAATTTAAAAAATCCTCCCTTAAAACCCTACATCTAATAGGTATGAGCAAAAAAGAGTTAAACCTTACTATCTCCTTAATAGTATTAAGCACAATTAGTATTATTTTAACCTTATCCGTGATAAGCACCAAAGCCTTAGAGAGTCTGTTTTTAAAAATTACCGGATTTGGAAGTGACTTTTTTGTGCCTGTCGGTTTTAAAGAGATAGGATTTGTTTTTGTTTTAGGAGTAATTTTAAGTATGATAACTTATATTTCATCCTCACTTGCTTTTAAAGGAAAAGAATGATTTTTTTACTTTTTTTTATTCCTCTTTTCGCTTTTGAAAAAGTGTTTATAAATCTTGATAAAAACATATCCATACCTAAACTTAACGACAAAAACATAAAAGATTTCAGCGTCTCTTATACTCTAACTCCTACTAAATTTTATATTTCAAAATATGAAATTACCAAAAAAGAGTATAACGAATACCTAAAAGCCATTCACAAAAAACCGATAAAAATAGACGAAGACGAAGAAAACGAACCTATAACAAACGTATCGTTTTTTGAAGCTCAAGAGTTTTGCAGATTCTACAAAGGAAGAGTTCCAACGGAAAAAGAGTGGACAATAGCAGCAAGCGTAAAACTTGCGAAATCAAAATGTTTTGAGTTTATAAAAAAATACATCTTCACACCATTTCCCACTCAAAAATACCCCTTAGCCCCAAACGACCCTCAAATTAAATGTATGCTAAAAGAAGACGACGAAATAGAACCCTCTCTTATAGGAAGCGAATTTTTGGAAGTTCAATACTCTTACGAAAACATAAACGGCATATACGGAATGCTTGGAAACGCTTTTGAATGGGTGGACGATAAGGTTAATTATTTCAATCACACCTTCTACAAAATAAAAGGAGGCAGCTATAACGATAAAAATATGCCGGTATTTTTCGATAGCAGAGTTTACAGCCTGCTAAAACCGAATACCAAAAGAGTAAACGTAGGATTTCGATGCGTATGGGAGACAAAATGATAAAAGCGATAAATTTAAAAAAAAGTTTCAATAAAGAAGTTATTTTTCAAAACGTAAATTTCGAAGCCAAAAAAGGAGACTTTTGCGTAATTACCGGAAAAAGTGGTAGTGGAAAAACGACTCTTTTAAACCTCATCTCCACAATAGACGAAATAAAAGAGGGAAAACTTATAATAAACAACACCGACATAACAAACCTAAACGAATACGAAAGGGCAAAATTCAGAGCCAAAAATATAGGTTTTATTTTCCAATCATACGCTCTTATTCCGGAGTTTGACATTATAAAAAACTGCACTATTCCACTTATTATGTCAAATGTACCTAAACGCAAAGCCGAACAAAAAGCAAAAGAGATAATTTTAAAATTCATCCCCGAAGCCGATGAAAAGTTTTTAAAAAAAAGACCTCCTCAACTAAGTGGAGGACAACAACAAAGAGTGGCTATTGCAAGGGCGTTAATTCACAACCCTCCTATCATAATAGCCGACGAACCTACGGCAAACCTAGACAAAGAATCTGCAAAAGAAGTAAAAGAGCACTTAAAAAAATTATCCCTAAATTCAAAATGCGTAATCGTAGTAACGCACGAAGAGGAGTATTTGGAAAAATACGCAAACGTAGCTTATCAATTCGTAAAAGACCCGTCAAACAAAGCAAAATCAATTCTTAAAAAAATAAAAGGCTAAAAATGAGATATCTATTTATTATCGTTTTGATATTCTTAGGATGTCAAAACCCCTCACCTTCAAAATACAAAACCCTCTATGAAAAAACAAAAGCCAAGAACTCATCCTACTCCCAATGGCAGGAGAAAAAAACACCTCTAAAAATTATAGGAATAATCTACATAAACCCTCTAACCACTCAAACAAAAGAGTTCAAAAACTACACAAAACTTCTCTCTTACATTGCAAAACACCCTAATTACCTAAACTTAAACCAAAAATTCACTTCCGTTCAATTTATAAAAAAATCTTCCGACCAAAAATTTAATGCCGTTTACAAAAACAGATTCGAAGACAAAGAGATATTAAACGACATCTTAAGAAATTACCCGGACACCCCCTCATCCGAAATAGCTATTATGCTTGATTATGAAGAGCTTCAAAAAGGAAACCTGGTAATTAAAGGCTACAAAAGCGTAAAAATAAAAGGGAAAAAAAGAAACTCTTACTTTTTTACCCTAAAAAAACCGGAATACTCCAAACTTAACAAAAAACAAAAACAACAAGCACTAATAAACTCAATAAAAGCCGTTTTAAACCTATCAATTCCTAATTACATCTCAATAAACACCCAAAACTTTATACAAAAAGAGAAATTTAAAAAAATCTACTCTACCAAAAACGGCGTTATAAAAAAAGAGACCTTTTTTAACCCTATAAAAAACGCCCTTAACAAACTTAAATTTAAAAAAAGAATGATTTTATCAAACAACGAATCGGTATATCTTTTACACAACTTTTTTCCTCAGAGATTCAGTATTTATAAGAATTTCGCAGCTATCCAAAATAGAAAACAAATTGTAATAATAAATCTGTTAACCGGAAAAATCATAAAAAAAATTCCAACCGACATTTCAATACATCAAATAAAATTAAACGAAAATCTAATAATCGTAGGCTATAAAAGCTCCCTAATATCAAGCAAAAACTTCTTAGAAGTAATAAACCCTAAAACAAAAGAGACCGTTTTAAAAAAAGAAATCCCCTCTTTAACGACAGCCCTTACCGACAAAGCCGTTTACTATTTAGACAAAAACAAAAAAGAACTTAACATTTTATTCCTAAAAGACTTTACAACAAAAACAATTAAACTTCCTCAATCGTCTTATAAAATTTTTACAAACGACAAAACGATTATCCTAAAAGGATACAACCAAATATTAACCCTAAATGCCAATACTTTAAGAGTTATAAAATCAACCTATATTCGACCGACTTACCACTTTACGTCTTTAAAATACTCCCCTAACCTTCAAACAAAAATAAAAATAACCTATCCTAACCGTTTAACTAATATACAAATCTCAACCCCTACTAAAAAAACGACAATTTCCACAAACAACAGACTTTTGACATTGGCTTTTTCCAAAGACTCAAAATATGTGGCTTTGGCGTTTAACGTAATAAAAAATAAAATCTTCTTTTCAAACAATTTCAAAATAGATATTTACGATTTACAATCTCTAAAAAAAATAAACACCCTTTATTTTGAAGCGTTTAAAATGGCATTTTACAATCACAACCTCGTAATTTTTTCAAAAGACACCATAAGAATCTTAGATATACGTAAAAAACCGAATAAAACCCTCGTTTCCTCAAAAGATAAAATAACCTTCTCTCCAAATAAAAACTACTTTTTATTAAAAAACACCTATAAAAAAATCCAATTTGAAGTATATGACCTAAACTTTAAAAAACTTCTCTCAAAAAAACTATATAAAAAAGACGGCTACTCGGAACTGCTCATAACAAACAAATACGCCGTTTATTTCTACTCCCCTTGGGGATATTCACCAAATAAAAAATCGCTAATTCACTTTTACAACCTAAAAACAAAAAAAGAAAAAGAGATTTGGGCTAATGTAGCCTCTTTTAAAGTTTCTCCCTGTGGGGATGATGTTTGTCTTATAAACACCAAAGATTATCAACTCTATAAAATCTCCCCAAACGGCGTAAAAAAACTCTCAAACTCTTTACCGAAAAAATTTATCGTCTCTTTAAAAGTAAGCCCGGATTCTCAAAAAGCCGTAATAAACTACTTCAAAAAAACATTAATCTACGACCTTAAAACCTCCAAACAAACGCTAATAAACACAAAAATAAACAAATCGTTTGCTATAACGGATAAATTTCTTTTTTATATCCAAAAAAATACTCTAAACAAACTATCCCTAACCACCCTAAAAACCGTAAAAAAAGAAATAAATACTCCAGTATCCCCTAAACTGCTAGCAGATAATAAACACATTTACATAACTTCATCGATTTATAATAAAAACTTTACGCAAGTATTCGATTATAACCTAAACCTAATCACAATACTGCCTTATAAAATAGTAAATTCCACCAAAAACTACCTAATAAGCAAAACCGGAAGTACCCTTACATTAATAAACAAAAGTTTTTTAAACGTAAACTTAAAACCTATAGACGAAAAAATAGCTAACATAAAAAACAGCTTTTTTAATAAAAGCAAAAAAGAGATAAAACAACTAATCTTCACAACTCCCCTAAACCCAAAAGATTTACTTGTTTTAAAAACTACTAATTACATAACTTCGTTTAAAACAACGCTTCGTGCAAAGGAAGTGGAAAAAATAGCAGATATTTTAGGAGTCGACTTTTTAGACCCTCTTTTGGCTTATAATGTAAGCTTTTTAAAAAAATACGCACTTAAAGTCGTAAAATACTCAAACACCTACGAAACAATCTTAAAACCCTTTTACGATATAAACGAAATATTTTTCAATTCGCCTTTTGATTACAAAAAAGCCGGATTTCAAAGGAGATAGATGAAAAAACCAAGCTTAACCTTTTCTCTTTTTAAAAGCTCCTTTTTTCTTGTTTTTATTTTATATCTTTTGACGCTGATAATTTTAAACACCATTTTAATATTAAAAGAGTCTTACAAAACATCCCTTGAAAACGAATTTGCAACCAAACAGCCCCATATAAAAATAACCTATATAAACTCAAACTTAAAAGACATCTCAAAAGATTTGAAATTGATAAAAAAAATCCCCCTTGTAAAGGCTATAACCCCTTTTAGCGAAGGGGAAGAGTTTTTCGAATCCATAGGCTACAAAAAAACAGGAGCCAACTCTTTATATAACGGCAATATTAAAATAATAGGAATTTTAACAGACAGTTTCGTATACGATTTTTTCGATATGAAGTTTTTGCCTTTTGGGGATTTTCAAGTTCCTTTGACTGTAGTTGAATTTATATATAAATTCAGAACAACCCCCAATCTCATAATTTTTAATCAAACGCTATTTAAATCATATTTTCCGGTAATAGAATCAACAGAAGATTTTAGCTTTAAAAACAAACATTCTCTTAATGGCAAACTATGCGGAGTGTTTAACGACTTTAGTAACTCCCCTACAATCTATACCAACTTATACTTTGCAAACAGACTATTAAACAAACCTTTAAATCACGCAGACGGATTTTTCGTAAATGCAACTTCCATAAAAAAAATAGACGCACTTTTAGAAAACCTAAAAAAAATCCTCCCCAAAAACAGATTTATAATCCACTCGTGGCTTGAGCTTAGAAAAAAGCAGTTTGATATGTTTTATCTTTTTTCTATGCTCTCTTTAATCATCATTACAGCCATTTTTCTTTTGTCTTTGCTTTTTGCGGTTTTAATAATTTATCATTCAATAGTAAAAAAAAGCTATCAATTATCGGTTCTTTTTACACTGGGTTACAACCTTAAAAAAGAGATTATGTGTATCATTTCGGTTATTATCTCCATAGCGACGATTATTAATTTTTACACCGTTTCAAACCTAACCCCAAAAATCCTAAAAACCCTAAACCTCCCAACCTCCAACACCCTAAAGACGGCTTTTTACGCAACTTGTTTTTTAGATTTGTTTTTTATTACGGTAAGTTTTTTTATTATAAAAACCACTTATGAATTAAAAGCAAAAAGCGTCTTTTGATTTTATGATATAATTTCGCAAAAAGGTCTTACAAAATGACAGGAGTTTTATTCGTATTTCAAATCGTGCTTGTAATAGCGATAGTTATTTTAGTTCTTCTACAAAAATCAGAATCTATGGGGCTTGGAGCGTATTCAAGCTCAAACAATACGGTATTCGGTGCCAAAGGTCCTATGAACTTTTTGACAAAAGCCACAATGGTACTTGGACTTTTATTCGTTTTAAACACTTTAACACTGGTTTATCTATACAACAAACAACCAAACGTTTCCTCTTTAGATAAAGTAAAAACTGAAAAAACAATCCCACCGGTTCCTAAAGCACCTACAAACTAATGAGATTTTTACTTTTTTTCCTTCCTCTTTGGCTTTTTGCCGAAGCTCATCTATTTGTTTTACACCGAATAGACGATTTTAGACACCCTTACACAAACACATCTTCTAAGGAACTGGTAAAATATTTCAAATATCTAAAAACTCACAACTACAAAGCCGTAACACTCTCAACCCTTATAAAAATGCAAAAAGAAGGCAAAAACATTGATAAAATAGTCGTTTTTACAATAGACGACTCTTATAAAAGCTTTTATAAAAACGGGCTTCCTTTATTTATAAAATACAAAATCCCTTTTACGCTTTTTGTCTACACAAAAGCAACCACCCAAAAATGGGGCGATTTTATGAGCTGGAAACAAGTAAAAGAGTGTACCAAATACGGAGAACTAGGAGTTCACAGCTGGGCTCATCCCCATTTAGCGAAACTAACCGACAAAGAGATTATAAAAGATACGAAAAAAGCTATAAACTCCTTTAAAAAACATATAGGATACGTCCCTAATATGTACGCCTACCCTTACGGAGAATACGATAAAAGAGTTCAAAAAATAATCAACTCCTTTTTCCCTATAATAGTCAACCAAAACCCTGGGGCTTACGGGCTAACTTCTCCTATAAACGATATAGACAGATTCGCTTTAACGGGAAAAGTTGATATTTCAAAAAAACTGAAAATTAAAATCCTTCACATAAAAAACCTCAAAATAGAAAGAAATAAAAACAAAGTCACAAAAATTTCGGGATTTACAAACAAACCTTACTTAAACATTTACATCACGAAGCTTGGTTGGAAAGGTGTTAAAGTAAAAAACGGATATTTCGAATATAAGCCCGATTTCAAACTCAAAAAATATAGAAATAGAGTTATCATAAGATATAATTATGAAATGATTTCAAAACTAATTTTAAAGGAGGAGTAATGCAAGAGGTATTTGATTTCGCAAAAGAACATATGGAAAAAAGTATAGAAGTGCTAAAAAAAGACTTAAACACTCTAAGAACGGGGAAAGTTTCAATTCACGTACTTGACGGTGTAAAAGTTGAATATTACGGAGCTCCAACTCCACTAAACCAGGTTGCAAACGTAAACGCAGTTGACGCGACTACAATCGTGGTAAGTCCTTGGGATAAATCTATTATAAACGATATCGAAAAAGCTATCCAAGAAGCAAACGTAGGAGCAAATCCGAATAACGACGGAGATACGATAAAACTATACTTCCCGCCTATGACGGAAGAAGAGAGAAAAAAACAAGCTAAAAAAGCAAAAGAATTCGGTGAAAAAGCAAAAATCGCCATTAGAAACATAAGACGCGAAGCAAACGACGAAATTAAAAAAATGTTTAAAAACAAAGAAATAACCGAAGACGACCAAAAAAGAGGACTTGATAAAGTTCAAGAAATTACCGACATTTACGTAGCTAAAGTTGACGAAATTGTAAACAAAAAAATAGATGACGTTATGAGAGTATAACAATGAACGTAAAAGAGATTTATAAAAAACACAAAGCATTACTTAAAGGACATTTTTTACTTAGCAGCGGCAAACACAGTGAATATTATCTTCAAAGTGCAAGGGTTTTAGAACATCCGGAGGTTGCAGAAAAGCTAGCATGTGAACTTGCAAAACAAATCAAAAAAGCCGGTATTAAAGTGGATACTGTTTGTTCGCCGGCTATAGGAGGGCTTTTAGCCGGTTATGAACTTGCGAGGGCTCTTGGTGTTAGATTTATTTTCACCGAAAGAGTTAAAGGCGAAATGACTCTTAGACGTGGATTTGAAGTAAGTGAAGGCGAAAAAATCTTAATTTGTGAAGACATAATAACAACCGGTGGGTCAGCTATGGAAGCTGCAAAAGAAGTTGAAAAAAGAGGAGCGGAAGTCGTAGCGTTTGCAGCTATAGCCAACAGAGGCGTATGTAAAAGAGTAAACGGAAAAAGCGAAAGAAAAGAAGAGTGCAAACTTCCAAAAGACAAACCTTTCTTCGCACTTGACGATTTTGACTTTGAAGTGTACGAACCACAAGAGTGCCCTATGTGCAAAGCCGGAAGCACCCCTGTAAAACCTGGGAGCAGAGGCAATTAATGTGCCCTCTTTGCAACATAAAAGAGAATATTATTTTTGAAGATGAATTTTTAAAAATAGTTTTGGTAAAAGAGATTGACGGATACGTAAGAGTAATTCCTCACAAACATATAAAAGAGTTAAGCGAATTAAGCAACAAAGAGCTTATAAGCTTAACTCTGCTGATTAAAAAAATAGAAAAAATAATGCTAAACACCCTAAACCCGGATAAAATAAACGTAGCAAGCCTTGGAAATATGGTTGCACATCTTCATATCCATATAATCCCTAGGTTTAAAAACGATCCGTGGTGGCCGGGGGCTACCTTTTGTAAAGAGGCTACATTTAACCACCTCCCGGAAAAAAAACTTAAAGAGTTTATTTCTCAAATTAAAAGCCTAAATGCGAAATAAAACCTTTTTCTTCTTAAGCCTTTTTTATTTTCTCTATTTCACTCTTATAGGCGATTATGTTATATTTTTACCTAAATATCTAAAAAACATAGGATTTAACGCAAAAGAGATAGGAATAATCCTGGCTATGATTCCCATAGCCAGATTCCTAACGCCGTTTTTTTATCTTAAAAAACCATTAACCACAACAGACTATTTATGGGCTTTAGTAACGTCGTTTTCGGCTTCTTTACTGCTGCTTACCAAAAATTTTTATTTAATTTTATTTGCCTTTTTTATCATCGGTATAAGCTTTAGCATAGTTTTTCCATTTATAGAAGCCATAGCGATAGAAACGCTAAAAGAAAAATACGGAAAATCAAGGCTTTTTGGAAGTATAGGGTTTATGCTTTTTGGAATTGTTTTTTCTTATATAAACGCAAATATGGTCTGGCTTTTTATACTTTTAATGCTTATGACAAACATAAGTGCCCTTTATTTCCTAAGCGATAAAACCATCCGAAAAAGCGTAGCGAAAATAGACTTTTTAAAAGAGTGGAAATTTTGGGCGGCAGTTATATTTTTTCAAATTACTCTTAGTGCATATCATAACTTTTTCACACTTTACAATCTCGACCATCACATCTCAAAAGAAGCGATAGGATGGCTTTGGGCTATAGGAGTTATGGCAGAAATTATCATATTTTTTATTCAACACAAATTCCTACCCAAACTCTCTCCTAAAAAATGGCTTGAAATTGCTATTATATTAACGGCTTTTAGGTGGTTTATTCTTTATATATTTGCCGGTAATTTTATCTTAACGGCATTTTCTCAATTGATTCACGTTTTTTCTTTTGCAATTTTTCATACAGCCGCCCTTCTTTATATTTCAAAAAAATACCAAAACAAAACCCTAGCCCAACAATTTTATTCGGGCATTGCTTATGGTCTGGCTACTTTTATAGGGAGTGTAATTTCCGGATATTTATACGGAGACAACCTATTTTTATACGAAACTTTCTTGGCACTGATTGGATTTTTGATTATGTTATAATTACTAAAAAAGGAAAAGGTTGATAGAGGAGTTTTTATCTGTCCTTGGATTTAAAGACTTAAAAAAAGATTATAACGGCTACACAATAAAAATAGATTTAAAAAAAGGCAAAATTTATTATAGAGACGATAACAAAACAACACAAGAGAGAATTAAAGACGGAAAAATCCAAATAGGAGATACCACTTCATCTCACTTTAACCCAAAAGGCGATGCAAATCAAGAGGCTTTTGTTGTTTTGTATGCTATTGATAGGCTTTTGAGTTTAGGGTATAAACCGGAGGATTTATTTATTGAGAGAAAATGGAAACTTGGCAGAAGCTCAAAAAGCGGAAAAGCAGATATCACAATCTACAAAAACGACAAAGCCTATATAATAATTGAGTGTAAAAGATACGATGAGTTTGAAAAAGAGAAAAAGAGAATGCTAAAAAACGGAGGTCAGCTTTTCAGTTATCTTAATCAGGATACAAATGTAAAATATTTAGCTCTTTTTACTTCAAGATTTGAAGAGGGGGATGTTTTTTATGAAAATGCAATTGTTAAGATTATTGATAATGAAGAGAAAGTAAAAGAGTGCAAAGAAAAAGGCGGTGAGCTTTGCTCATACAAAGATGCTCATAATGTAGATGAGTTTTTTTATATCTGGAAAAACCTATATGACTCCTATTTTTACAGATACGGCATTTTTGAAGAAGATGCAACTCCTTATAATGTAGAACTAAAGCCTTTAAAAAAGAGAGATTTAATTCCTTTTAAAAACTCAAAAGGGCTTTTTAATAAATTTGCTGAAATTTTAAGACACAACAATATAAGTGATAATGCCAACGCTTTTAATAAAATGCTCTCTCTTATTCTTTGTAAGATTGTAGATGAGGAAAAGCAGGATAATGAAGTGCTTGATTTTCAGGTAATTGAGGGAATGAGCGATGAAAAGTTAGTCGATAGACTTCAAGCATTATATAAAAGAGGGGTTGAGAAGTATTTAGGCATTAAAGATTTTGTATACCATTCAGACGAAGAGATAGAAGAGAGAATAAAGCTTTTCCCAAATAGAACTCCGCTTGAAGAGATAATGAAATTTTTTAAAGAGATAAAGTATTACACAGATAAGACTTTTGCTTTTAAAGAGATTTATAATAAAAAGCTATTTGAAGAGAATGCTTTGATTTTAAAAGAAGTAATTGAGATGCTTCAGCACTACAGATTTAAAAACTCTTCAAAAAATCAGTTTTTAGGGGATTTTTTTGAACTCTTATTAAATCACGGGGTAAAACAGAGTGAGGGGCAGTTTTTTACACCTTTGCCGATAGTTAGATTTATGGTATTAAGCATTGATTTAGATACCTTACAAAAAGATAAAGAGAAACTAAACCCAGATTCTCCTTTGATTAAAACGCTTGATTTTGCGTGTGGGGCTGGGCATTTTTTGATTGAGGCGATTGATGAGATTGAAAAGATAAATCAGCAGAAATTTCACTTTGATATAAATGAATGGACAAAAGAGTATATATATGGAATAGAAAAAGATTACCGCTTAGCAAGGACTGCAAAAATTGCTTGTTTTTTAAATGGAGATGGGGAAGCTAATGTTATTTATGGGGATGGACTTAAAAAGCATAAGGAATTAAAAGAGGATGAAGAAAAATTTGATTTAATTCTTACAAATCCTCCATATTCTGTAAAAGAATTTAAAAATTATGTAGAAATTGAAAAAAATGAATTTGAATTATTTAATTTTTTAAGTGAAAAAGCAAGTGAGATTGAAGTCTTGTTTATTGAAAGAGCAAAACAAGCTTTAAGAAACAACGGAAGGTGTGCAATTATTTTGCCAAGCTCAATCCTTACAAATACAGGAATTTATACAAAAGCAAGAGAGTTAATTCTTAAATATTTTGAGATTATTGCAATTACCGAACTTGGCAGTAAAACATTTATTGCCACAGGAACAAATACTGTAATTTTGTTTTTAAGAAGAAGAGAAGATTATTTAAGTGCTGATTTAAAAAGAGTTAGCAAAGAAGTTTTCAGGGATGAATTTTTTGAAAATGATTATATAGATAGCAAAAAACTTTTTGAAAAATATAAAAATTTTAGAAGTTTAGATTTGGATAGCTTAACTAAAAATAGATTGTCAAAAGAGTTAAGAAGCAGTGAAATAATAAAGAGTTATTATAAAAAGTTTGTAAATTTAAGCGAAATAAAAAATCTAAAAAAGAGAAAAGATTTTAAAAATTTAGGCAAATTATCACAAATAAAATTAATTTACAAAAAATTTATAGAATTTGTAAAAGAGAAAGAGAGTGAAAAATTTTATTATTTTCTTTTAACTCATAATCAAAAAGTAGTAATTGTAAAATCTCCAACCGATACAAAAAAACAAAAAGAGTTTTTAGGGTATGAGTTTAATAAAAAAAGAGGATTTGAAGGGATTGAGATTTACACAGATGAAGATGGCAAACCTACAACAAAACTATATGATGAAATAGATAACCCTAAAAAAGCAAATTATTACGTTAAATATGCTTTTAGGAAAAAATTTAAAAAAATTGAGGTTGATTTTGTAAGTTATAAGAATTTAGCAAATATGCTTGATTTTGATAGTGTTGAGTTTGAGAAAGTTATAAATACTTCTTTAATGGAAAATGGACAATGGGAAATAGAAAATTATAAGTGGAGTTTAGAAAAACTTGAAAAAATTGCAGAAATAAAAAAGGGCTCTTCCATTACTGAGAAAGATACAAAAAAAGGAGATATACCGGTTGTAGCTGGTGGAATTAAAGAGGCGTATTATCATAATATTGCCAATAGACCAAAAAATATTATTACAATAAGTGCATCTGGTGCAAATGCTGGATATGTTAATTTTTGGGATAGGGAGATATTTGCTTCAGATTGTATTACTCTTTATAATAGGAATTATTTTACTACTAAATTTTTATTTTACTTTTTAAAAAATCATCAGGAAGATATTTTTAGACTTGCAAGAGGTCAAGCTCAGCCTCACGTATATCAAAAAGATTTAAAAAACCTAAAAATACCTCTCCCACCTCTTGAAATTCAAGAAAAAATAGTTAAAGAAATTGAAGAAGTGGAAGAGAAAAGTGAAAAGTTAAAAAAAGAAAATGAAGAGTTGAAAAAGGAGATTGAAAAAATTATTAATGAATGTGATAATTATTCAAAAGAAAATTTAAAAAATTTATGTAATATAAATATGGGACAATCTCCAAAATCAGAATTTTATAATGAAAAAGGTAAGGGACTCCCTTTTTATCAAGGTAAGAAAGATTTTGGAGAGATTTATTTAAAAAATCCAACTACTTGGGTAACAAATCCTATAAAAATATCAACTAAAAATGATATTTTAATAAGCGTAAGAGCGCCAGTTGGAGCAGTTAATATTAATCCTTTTGAAAAAATATGTATAGGTAGAGAATTAGCAGCGATTACGCCAAAAAACATTAATTATAAATTATTGTTTTATATTTTAAAATTTTCAAATATTAAAGGCAAACAGGGAGTTACTTTTGATTCAATAAATAAAAATCAATTAAAAAACCTAAAAATCCCCCTCCCACCTCTTGAAATTCAAAAAGAGATAATCTCAAAAATAGAAAAACTTGAGGAGGTTATCGAAAATAACAAAAAAGAGCTAGAAAAATTAAATTATTTAAAAATAGAAATTTTAGAGAAGTATTTAAAATAACTCAATTCTATGATAATATAATTACAAAAAAAGCAAGAATTTAGGAGAGCCTAAATGAATGAAATTATCGGAGTAATAGGGATTAGTTAGCACTATTGTGCTAATACTATACGGAGCAATGATTATAAGTAAAAAACACTGCTTCCACACCTTATAATTTAAAAAGAGATATATATTTTAAAGGAACAAAGTGAATCTACCTAAAAAAATTCAAGACAGAAAAGTAAAATTAAACTACGAAAACACTCTCATTTACGGACCAAAGGGTGTGGGAAAAACTTTTTTGGTTTTTAATTTTTTAAGAAACTTTAAAGGCTCCTATACATATATAGATTTTGAAGATTACAGAGAAAAAGAGTTTAATTTTAACGTAGATTTAGTGATATTTGATAATTTCGATTTTTCAATTCCGCTTCCACAAAATACGACAACTTTTATTATCTCAAAAACCCCTGCTATATTAGAAAACTTTAAAACGATAGAATTAAAAGGGCTTGATTTTGAAGAGTTCTTCGCTTTCAATAATGCTCAAAGCATAACCCATACGTTCGATAAATTCCTAAAAACCGGAACGCTTCCTAAAAGCGTGTTTTTAGAAGAGTATTTTAAAGAAGAGTATTTAAAAGAAACTTTTAAATTGCTTGATTTCAATAAAGATATTTTAAAATTCTTCTTTTCACATATAGGAGAAAAGTTAACCCTTTATCAAATTTATCAAATATTAAAAAAAGAGATAAAAATCAGCAAAGACAGTTTTTATAAAACCACAAACGAACTTATAAAAAACAAAATTATCTATGAAGTTAATAAATTCAACTCTCCAAAATCCCCTAAAAAGTTTTATTCTTATAACTTTGCGTTTAAAAATATCCTTACCAATAAAAAAAACCTTCTCTTAACGTTTGAAAATATCGTTTTTTTGGAATTAAACGAAAAAGAGGTTTTTTATAAAGACGCTTTGAATTTCTATTTACCTCAAAAAGAGCTTGGAATTATGGTAATTCCTTTTGCAAATGAAGAAATTTTGCTGGAAAAACTGAAAAAAGTAAAAGACGTAAAAAAAGTTCAGGTAATTACGATTTCAAACGAATTTGAAATAAACTATAAAAATCTTGAAGTGGAGGTGATACCATTTTGGCGTTGGAGACTTGCGGAATAGACGAAGCCGGACGTGGACCTATTGCAGGTCCTTTGGTAATAGCCGGTTGCGTACTTTTAAAAGAGATAAAAGGGCTAAACGACTCAAAAAAATTATCGGCCAAAAAAAGAGAACGACTCTTTGAAGAGATTATAAAAAATTCCGTTTATCATATAGAATGGATTTGGCCCGATGAAATAGACAAAAAAGGTTTAAGCTTTGCAATAGCAAAAGGATTAAAAGCTATAAAACAAAATATAAAAGCAAAAAAATACTTATTTGACGGTAACAGCTCGTTTGGTGTAGAGGGAATAGAAACTATCGTAAAAGGTGACAGTAAAATAAAAGAAATAAGTGCGGCAAGTATTTTAGCAAAAGTAAGTAGAGATAAATATATGATAGAAATTGCCGATAAATACCCACAGTTTAGCTTTAAAAAACACAAAGGCTACATAACAAAAGCCCATATAGAAGAGATAAAAAAATACGGCTTTAGCGACATTCACAGGAAAAGCTACAGACTAAAAGCCCTAGAGCCCACCCTATTTTAAGGAGGTAACTTGAGATATTTATTTATTTTTTTATTGTGGATAAATTTACAAGCGGCGTTTCCCTCGTGGTACTATAAAATAAAAGACATAAAAAAACAGAAAAAAGCGTTTGTTGAGATTATGCTTCCACTAATTCAAACCGAAAACAACAAAATTAAAAACTTAAGACAAAAAGTTATTTCGATATTCAATTCCGACTATATTTTAGATACAAAAAAACTCGCATTTCTGGCAAAAGTAGCAAGAGAATATAAAATAAAAGACATAAGCGATAAAGAGGAGTTTTTAAAAAGAATAGACACCATCCCTCCCTCTTTAGCCCTTGCTCAAGCAGCAATTGAAAGCGGCTGGGGGAAAAGTAGGTTTGTAAAAGTTGCAAACAACATCTTCGGACACTGGACTTATTCTAATAAAGGTATAAAACCAAAAAGCAAATACGAACATATAAAAATAGACTATTCAATTAGAATTTTTCCTTCTCTTGAAGCTTCGATAAAAGCATATATGCTAAACCTAAACAGAAACAGGGCATATAAAGAGTTTAGGGATTTAAGAGAAAAATATAGAAAAGAGCATAAGACATTTACCGGACTTAAAGCGGCAAACACTTTAATTCACTATTCTCAAACAAAAGAAAAATATGTCGATTTATTAAAATATATGATAATAAAAAACAATTGGAGTAGATATGACGGAGATTAATATTATCGTCATTTTCTTTATATAAAATATAAGAAATTATTATATAAAAGGGCTGATTTTGAACAAAAATATTTTCGAACAATATCTTGATATTATAAATAAAACTCTCATCATCTCTGAAACGGACTTAAACGGAATTATAACGGCGGTTAATAAAAATTTTGAAAAAATAAGTAAATATTCGGCAAAAGAACTTATAGGTAAAAATCACAATATAGTAAGGCACCCGGATATGCCTAAAAAAGTATTCGAAAATTTATGGAACACCATAAAAGCCGGTAAAATCTGGGAAGGAATTATTAAAAATAAAAGAAAAGACGGTAAAAGCTACTACGTAAAAAGCATAATAGCCCCTATTAAAAACGAAAAAGGAGAAAATATCTACTATGTAGCTTTTAGACAAGATATTACCGATTTAGTCAATATAAGCAACAAACTCTCTCTCGAAAAAAAACTCTTAAGAGCCATTTTAGACAACACAAACAACATAGTAATAGTAAAAAGAAATGATGAATTTTTTCTTGTAAACAAAAAATTCTTTGAAGTTTTACCTTTTAAAACATTAAAAGAATTCGAAGAAAAACACAAATCCATAAACGAACTTTTCTTAAAAGAGTGTTTTTACGATGAAGACATAAACTGGTATCAAAATAAAAAAAACATAAAAGTATGCATAAAAGACAAAAATAACGAAATTCGCTATTTTAACTTAAACATAAACAATTTTAAATTTCAAAACGATAAATATGTAGTATTTACATTAACCGATATTACGGATTTGGAAAAAACAAAAAACAAACTTATAGAAGAACAAAAATTAAAAGAGATGTTTTTTGCAAATATGTCTCACGAAATAAGAACCCCCCTCAACTCTATATTGGGTTTTACTTGCTTACTTGAGAAAACCGAACTAAACGACCAGCAAAAAGAGTATCTTTCATATTTGAAACACTCATCCGAATTTTTACTAAACATAGTAAACGAAATACTTGATTTTTCTAAAATAGAAGCCGGAAAACTAAAACTTGACATTCAAGAAAATAATATTTACGAAACTATAATTTCAACTTTTAACTCCCTAAAACCGATAGCAAAAAAGAAAAATTTAAAATTTACTCTAAAAATAGAACCTATAAAAGAGTGTTACTTTTTCGATAAAACACGATTAAAACAGATTTTAACAAATCTTTTAAACAACGCCATTAAATTTACAAATAAAGGGGAAGTTAAACTAATAGTAAAAAAAGATTTAACATTTAAAGTAAAAGATACGGGAGTTGGAATCCCAAAAAACAAAATAAACACAATATTTGAAGCTTTTAACCAAACCGACCTTACAAAAAACATATCAGGAACCGGACTTGGACTTACTATTACAAAAAAACTTATAGAACTTATGGGTGGAGAGATTAAAGTTAAAAGTGAAGTAAACAAAGGAAGTGAATTTTACTTTAAGCTACCTCTTAAAGAGTGCAAGAAAAAATACTTAAAAGAAAAAGTTCCGCAAATTTACACCGAAGATAAAGAAATAGAAAAATTTTTGAAACATTTTGAAATAGAAATAACTCCAAAAGCACCGGTAAAAATAGAGGTCCTAAAAAACAAAATAGTAATAAACAAATTTGAAATAGAAAAAGACAAAAACTATTTATACGAAATTTACCATTACCTCTACTTAGACAAAGAAACAAAAATAGAAAAAGAAAATTTAAACGCTTACATATTAATTGCCGAAGATAACGAATTCAATAGGATTTTATTAAAAGATTTACTTAAAAACTTTAATTTAAACATAGACTTCGCCATAGACGGATATGAAGCTGTCCAAAAGGCTCTTGATAATAACTATGATTTAATATTAATGGACGTGAATATGCCAAATATGGACGGAATAACTGCAGCTAAAAAAATAAAAAAATACAAATCAACTCCTATTGTAGCTCTAACCGCTCATACATTTAAAGAAGAAGTAAACAAAATAAAAGAAGTGATGGACGACTACATCCCAAAACCGGTTAAATTGGATAATTTAAAAAATATTTTTCAAAAGCATCTATTTAAAAAAAATATTTTAAACTCCATAGCAAAAGAATATAATCTTTCTCATTACGAAATAAAAAATCTATTTACTACCTTTATAAAAAATACTAAAAAACTTTTAAAAGGAAACGATTACTATTCTATATTTCATCAAATAAAAAGCAGTAGCGGAGCATTAAAATTATTTAAAATAGAAGAAATTGCAAAAAAAGCTATGAAAGCGGCAAGAGACAACAAAGAGTTCGACTTTGAAAAAATTAAAAAAGAGATTAAAACGGAATTAAAAAAAATTGAAGATCAAATAAAAGAAAGATAATGAATTTTTCAATAGCTTTAAACTATGGTATAAAAGTACTAAGTGTCATTTTAATTTTTATATTAGGAAAATGGTCGGCAAAAATTAGTGCGAACTTAATCAAAAAAACTTTAATTAAAGCTAATGTCGATATCACATTAGTTAATTTTTTAAGCGAACTTACATATTTCGGTTTAATTATAGCAGTCATATTAGCCGTATTAGGTAATCTTGGCATAAACACGATCTCTTTTATCACGATGTTAGGAGTTTTAGGACTTACAATCGGTCTTGCCCTACAAAAAAACATCTCTAATTTCGGAGCCGGAATAATTATTTTATTTTTAAGACCCTTTAAAATCGGGGATTTCGTAGAAGCCGGCGGAGCTAGCGGAAATATTGATGCCATAGGTATTTTTAACACCACATTTAAAACGGGAGATAATAAAATTATCATAGTCCCAAACTCAAATATTATAAGCTCAAACATAATCAACTATTCAAAAGAACCCGTAAGAAGAGTTGATTTGATAATAGGGGTAAGCTATCAAGACGATTTAAAAATCGTAAAATCCACTTTAGAACACATCCTCTCTTCCCATCCGAAAATTTTAAAAGAACCGAAATTTAGCGTAGCACTTGCAGAACTTGCTAACAGCAGTATAAACTTTAACGTAAGAGGATGGGTAAACAGTGAAGATTACTGGAGTGTAAGAAGCAATTTATTAGAAACCATTAAAACCACATTCGACGAAAAAGGGATAACAATCCCTTATCCTCAAATGGATGTACACGTAAAAGCAGCTTAACTCAAAAACTCTTTTATATTGTTATAAATCCCGTCCATTAGTTTCTCTCTCGCTTCAATACTTGTCCATGCTATATGAGGAGATAAAAGAGTTTTATCGGATTTTAAAAGAGGATTGTCTTTATTAACAGGCTCTTTTTCAAATACGTCAAGCCCTACTAAAATATCTTTATCTTCAAGTGCTTTTGCTAAATCTCTCTCATTTACAATTCCACCTCTTCCAAGATTAACCAAAATTGCCCCATTTTTCATTTTCATAAGCTCACTAAAACCTATTAAATTTTTGGTATTTTCATTTAAAGGTGCGTGAATAGAGATAATATCGCTTGTTTTTAAAAGTTCATCTAAATCCACTCTTTTATATTCGCTTGAACTGTTTTTGCCACTTGTAGAATAATAAACAACTTCAGCCCCAAAAGCCTTAGCGACTTTTGCAACTTCTTTACCTATAGTACCAAGACCGATTATCCCCCATCTTTTTCCTCTAATCTCAAACCAATCTACTATATGAGTAAAAATCTCACTTTCCGGATACTTAGTCCTGGTATATTCATCAAAATATTTAACTCTATTTAAAAGACCAAGCACCAAAGCAAAAGTCTGCTGCACTACCGAATAAGTAGAATATCCGGCTACGTTTTTTACCAAAATTCCTTTTTTCTTTGCATACTCCAAATCCACGTTATTCATTCCGGTAGCCGCTATTTGAATAAATTTTATATTACTTTTATCCATAATATCTTTATCAATTACAACTTTATTGGTTACTACAATATCTGCATCTTTTACTCTATTAAGAGTCTTTTTTTTGGGTGTTGTCTTATAAATTTCAACTTCTCCGAATTCTTTAAATCTCTCAAAATCAACATCCCCAAGCGTTAAAGCGTCTAAAAATACTATTTTCATTCTCTTCCTTTGATATAATTTTCAAAAAGGCTTTTTATGAGGGTAATTTTACTATTATTTTTAATAAATTTCTTATACGCTAATAAAATCGAAGCCACATACAAAGCAAAATACGGATGGTTTGGGACTATTGCAACCTCAAAAGGAGTTTTTGAGAAAAACAAAACATCATATTCAATCTCTACCGTCTCAAAAGCCGTAGGAATTGCAGCTGCGTTTTCTAAGCATATGGTACAGATATATAAAAGCGAAGGTATAGTCAAAAATAATATCTTAATACCAAACAAATATATATCCATCAGAAAAAAAGGGAGTGATATTTATAAAAGAGTCTATATCTTCAAACACAACCTCAAAAAAATTATACGTTTAAAGTATAAAAACGGCTCTTTAGAAGCAAATGAAACCCTGCCTTACTACACAAAAGAGGATATTTTAAGTTTATATTTTAATTTCCCTTACTACACCAAAGCAAAAAAAAGATTTTATATTTTTTATGCTCTGGGAGGAAGAAAGAGTGACGGAAGGGTAGATATAAGCTTTATAAACGGCAACGAACTTGAAAAAATCAAAGATACGTTTGATTACACAAAAGGTATCTATATAAAAGTAAACCTTTATAATAAAGTTTTTGCCGGAGATAAAGGAATTTTATACCTGGTAATAGACCCTAAAAACCGGGTTACTCTAAAAGGAATGGTAAAAAACGTATTGAAAATAGGGGATTTAAAAGGAGAAATTATAAACTTAAAAATATATCCTTAAAAAGGACTAGGCAAGTCCTTTTGTTTCTAGATATTTCGTATCGTAATTATTGCTTAAGAAATCTTCATTTTCAAGCATTTTTAAGTGGAAAGGTATTGTAGTTTTAATTCCACTGACTTTAAATTCTTTTAACGCCTCTTTCATAACTCTTATAGCTTCATCTCTATCTTTACCCCAGGTAATTACTTTCGCAATTAAACTGTCGTAATATTGAGGAATAATATATCCGGCATAGATATGAGTATCCACTCTTACGTCTTTTCCTCCCGGAATATAGAGTTTTTGTATTTTTCCGGGAGACGGAATAAATTTTTCCGGGTCTTCTGCTAAAATTCTACACTCAATTGCGTGACCTTTTATTTCCACTTCATCCTGACTTGGGATTTTCTCACCTTCTTCCACTCTTAACATCCATTCAACCAAATCAATTCCGGTTACCATTTCACTTACCGGATGTTCAACTTGAAGTCTTGTATTCATCTCCATAAAATAGAAATTCAAATCTTTATCCACCAAAAATTCAATAGTACCGGCACTGTAATATCCGATTGCCTTTGCGGCTTTTACTGCCGTTTCGTGAAGTTTTTTTCTTGTTTCTTCATCTAAAATAGGAGCCGGTGATTCTTCTATTAGTTTTTGATGTCTTCTTTGAAGCGAACAGTCCCTCTCCCCCAAATGAATTACGTTTCCGTGTTTATCACCTAAAATTTGAACTTCAACGTGGCGAGGTTTTTCGATGTATTTTTCCATATAAATAGTAGGGTCTCCAAATGCACTTTCAGCCTCACTGCTTGCTGCAAGAAATGCGTTTTCAAGATAACTCTCATCTTCTACAACCCTCATACCTCTTCCACCACCACCACTTGCGGCTTTTAGTATTACAGGATAGCCAATCTCACGTGCTGCTTTTTTAGCTTCTTCTACGTCTTTTATAGCTCCTTCGCTTCCGGGGATTACCGGAACCCCGGCTTTTTTCATAACTTCTTTGGCTTTAGATTTATCAGCCATAAGCTCCATTACTTCAAGACTAGGTCCTATAAAAGCGATATTATGAGCTTTACAAACTTCTACAAAAGTTTGATTTTCACTTAAAAACCCATACCCCGGAAAAATAGCATCACATTCCGTTATTTCGGCTGCCGTAATAATAGCCGGAATATTTAAATAACTCTCATTGCTTCTCTCCGGTCCTACACACACCGCTCCGTCTGCAAACTCAAGATAAATCGCATCTTTATCCGCTTTTGAATATACACATACCGCTTCTTTTTGAAGTTTGTGGATAGCTCTTATCGCCCTTAGTGCAATTTCTCCTCTGTTTGCTATAAGAATTCTTTTCATTTATACCCTTTTTACCCTAAAAAGAGGCGTATCAAATTCCACCGGCTGACCGTCTTCTACCAATACTTCCAAAATTTCACAATCAAATTCCGCTTCAAGTTCGTTCATAATTTTCATAGCTTCGATAATACATAAAGTTTGACCTTTTTTAACCTTATCTCCAACTTTTACATAAGGAGGGCTGTCCGGACTTGGGGCTTGATAGAATGTTCCAACCATAGGAGATGCTATAATTTCTCCCTCTTCACATTCAACTTTTTTTGATTCCGTATTAACAACTGCCGGCTGCTTTAGCGATTGAGAATCGATTTGAGGTTGAGTTGATACAAGCGGTTGTACCGTTTGTACGGATTTATCAAGATAAATTCTAAATTCATTCGTTTCAAGTTCCAAAATATTCGTATTGGATTTATCAAACGCTTCAAGAAGCTTTTTTAGCTCTCTTAAATCCATTATATCTCCTTTATAGCTATTGTATTTAAAATAATAACATAAATTTGTTACAATTTTAACCAAAGAGATTATAAAGGAACAAAATGGGTGTAAAATCCGATAAATGGATTAGACGTATGGCAAAAGAGTTTGAAATGATAACTCCGTTTGAAGAAAAACAAATCAGAAAAAACACCATAAGCTACGGAGTAAGTTCTTACGGCTACGATATAAGAGTCAGCGATGAATTTATGGTTTTTACGAACATCAACTCTACAATAGTTGACCCTAAAAATTTTGACGAAAAAAATGTCGTAAAAACAAAAGGAGACTGCATTATTCCTCCAAACTCTTTTGCTTTATGTAGAAGTGTTGAATATTTTAAAATGCCAAGAGACGTTTTGGCTATATGTGTAGGAAAAAGCACATACGCAAGATGTGGCATTATAGTAAACGTAACTCCGATTGAACCGGAATGGGAAGGGCATATTACTATAGAAATCTCAAATACAACCCCACTTCCTGCAAAAATATACGCAAACGAAGGAATTGCCCAACTTATATTCCTTGGGGCAGATGATGAGATGTGTGAGATTAGCTATGCCGATAAAAAAGGCAAATATCACGGTCAAGAGGGAATTACATTACCAAAGGTGGATAAATGAAATTATGTATAGCACTTGATAATCCAAGCAAAGAAGAGAATTTAAAGTTAGCAAAAGAGTTAAAAAAGTATTCAAATGATTTGTGGCTTAAAGTCGGATTTAGAAGTTATATAAGAGACGGAAATAAATTTATAGTTGAATTAAAAAACTTAGGTTATAATATTTTTCTTGATTTAAAGCTTTATGATATTCCGAACACTATGGCGGATGCTGCCGAAGAGATAGCAAAGCTTGGGGTTGATATGTTTAATATCCACGCAAGTGCAGGAAAAAGGGCAATGAGTGAAGTAATGGATAGAATTTCAAAATTTCAAAATAGACCCCTTGTGCTTGCCGTAACTGCACTTACCAGTTTTAGTGAAGACGAGTTTAGAGAAATTTATAACGATACGATTAAAAATAAAGCGAAAGAGTTTGCAAAAATTTCTTATCAAGCCGGACTTGACGGAGTAGTATGCAGTGTGTGGGAGAGTAGAGAAATAAAAGATATTACAAGTAAAGATTTTATAACTCTTACTCCTGGTATCAGACCGTTTGGAGAAGATGCGGGTGACCAAAAAAGAGTTGCCGATATAAATACCGCAAAAGAAAATTCAGTGGATTTCATAGTAGTTGGAAGACCGATTTATAAAGCAAACAATCCAAAAGAAGTTGTGGAAAAAATTTTAAACACTATTAAGGAGCAATAATGAAAAAAATCGTCTTATCTTTAAGCATCGTCGTAAGTTTATTTGCAGGAGACAAATTATTAACGTCTTCGGAAGCTCGTTCGATTTTAAAAGAGAGTGTAATTTACGATAACCCGGCTTTAAAACAATTAATAAACAAAGGAACGGTAAAAGTAAAAGGTGTCGAAAAACAAGATTTTTATATAATTACCATACAAACCCCTAACGGTAGCGGAGATATTTTCATAACAAAAGATAAAAAATACACTATCATAGGAAGAGTGATAAACAATAAAACAAAAGAAGAATTAAAACCTAAATATCCTTTTACCGGTAGCAAAAAAACAGTTGAAAACGGAATTATGTTTACATTCGGAAAAGGGAAAAAAGACTTATATCTTGTAACAGACCCGGAATGTCCGTTCTGTAGAATGATGGAAGCCAAAACAAAAGACAACTTAGAAAAAAATTACAGAGTTCATGTAATTTTATTCCCTTTATCTTTTCATAAAGACGCAAAAGCTATGAGTTATTATATATTATCAGCTAAAACAAACGAAGAAAAAGCGAAAAGATTTAAAGAGGTGTTAACCGGAAACAAACAAGAAATAATCAAAAAAGTAAACGCTTTTAACAAAACTTTATCAAAAGAAGAAAAAGAAAAAATCGATAAAGAACTAGCAAACTCAAGAAAAGCGGTAATGGAACTCGGAGCAAGAGGTACTCCTAGCGTATACGATGAAAACTTTAGTAAAATAAATTGGGGAACATTAATTCCGAAAGGTCAAAAATGAGTTTTATAGACGCAACACTATGTGCAAGTTTAAAAATTATAAGAGCCTTGCACGAAGAAGAAAATATTTTTGAAGAAAAAGGTATAGGATTTGGTGGAGATAGGAGTTTAAATATAGACCTTATCGCAGAAAAAATATTTATAAAAGCCTTAAGCGAATACGGAAATATATTAAGTGAAGAAGCCGGATTTATCGATAATGGAAAAGATAAAAAAATCATAATCGACCCGATTGACGGTAGCTATAACGTATCAAATCATATTCCGTATTTCGGATGCAGCGTATATTTAGAAGATGAAGCAAGTGTAGTAGTAAACCTTAGCAACGGCGATTATTTCGTAAGAGATAAAAACGGCAAAAAATTCGACAACCTATTTAGAAAGCCTTTTGCAGCAAACTATAGACACGATGTTATTATTTTCGAAAAAGCATATCAAAATCCGGATATAGTTCAAAAACTATGTAACCATAATTTAAAATTCAGAGCACCAGGGGCTCTTAGTTTATCTTTATGCTACGGAGAATTCGCAAAAGCGGTTATTTATAAAGGCGAAATTAGAGAATTCGATATAGCGGCAGCAAAATTTTATAATCAAGAGTATGCTTGGCATTTTGAAAAAGATTTAATTATTATGAGTCCTAAAAAAGAGTATTTGAAAGAAGTTTTAAGTATCATAAAGGAATAAAAATGGGATTTAGCGATTTTTTAAAAAAGTTTAAAAAAACTCAACCTAGCAAACCGGAAAAAAACAATACGTGGATAAAATGCCCGGCGTGCGGGGCGATTAGCTTTTATAAAGAAGTTCAAAAAGAACAAAACACCTGTCCTAAATGTGAATACCATTTTAGAATGAGTGCGGAGGATAGAATCAAGCTTTTAGCAGATGAGGGGACTTTTCTAGAAACGGACACAAACCTTGAACCAAACGACCCTTTAAACTTCGTAGATAAAAAAAGCTATAAAAAAAGAATAGAAGAAAACTACAAAAAAACCGGCAGAAAAAGTTCGGTAATTAGTGGAGAGTGTAAAATAAACGGAATTGACACTCAACTTGTAGTATTTGACTTCGCTTTTATGGGTGGTAGTCTCGGAAGTGTTGAAGGTGAAAAGATAGTAAGAGCAGTAAATAGGGCTATTGCAAAAAATCAAGGACTTGTAATTGTTTCAACTTCAGGCGGGGCTAGAATGCAAGAGAGTACGTTTAGCTTAATGCAAATGGCAAAAACATCTGCTGCCCTTGCAAGTTTGGCTGAACATAACTTACCTTATATTTCGGTTTTAACAGACCCGACATTCGGTGGAGTTAGTGCAAGTTTTGCGTTTTTGGGAGATTTTATTATAGCGGAACCCGGAGCTATTATAGGGTTTGCAGGTCCAAGGGTTATTAAACAAACAATCGGAGAAGATTTACCGGAAGGCTTTCAAAGAGCGGAGTTTTTACTTGAACACGGACTTATAGATATGGTTGTAAAAAGGGTTGAGTTAAAAGACACTATCGCAAATCTTTTAAAATATACTATTAAAAAAGTATCTTAATGGCTCTTTATGCCCTTTTGGATTTTGACACCTTAAAAAAGTATGATATATCAATTAAAGATTTTTGCAAAACAAGTAAAGACTTAAAAGCAAAAATTCTTCAATACAGAGACAAAAACTCTTCTCTTGAAGAAAAAAGAGAAAGAATTAAAGAGATTAGAAAATATTGGAAAAAGCCTTTAATTGTTAATGATGAAATTAAGCTTTTAGAATTTGCAGATGGAATTCATATAGGGCAAGAAGATTTGGAAGAACTTTCAAATAAAATGAACCTATCAAAAAAAGAGGTAATAGAGTTTTTAAGAAAAAAAAATAAAATAGTAGGACTATCAACTCATAATAAAGAAGAAATAAAAGAGGCGAATGCTTTTCCTTTAAGTTATATAGGACTTGGAGCGTATAGACCCACCTCTACAAAAGAAACCTCAAATATCTTAGGAAAAAAAATTATAAATTTGATAAAATTTTCTTATCATCCGGTAGCTGTAATAGGAGGCGTTAAAATTTATGATAAAATTCCGTCAAAATTTAAAGTGGTAGGAAGCGATATATGCAAATTAACGTCTTCTCAATTGAGAAAAAAGAGGATTTTCAAAAGGAAATAAACGAATTTATAAAAAAATCCAAACCTTTTGCAAAGGTTATGAACCATACTCTCTACTCAAACAAACTCTCAAAAACACAAAACCCTAAATCCGAATATTCCAAAATTTTTGAAAAATATACTCAAGACGGATTTAATATAATTTTAACTCCGGAAGGGAAACTAATCGATAGTTTCGAATTTGCAAAATTAATAGATAAATCGAAAGTAAATTTTTTTATAGCGGGAGCTTACGGATTTGATGAAAAATTTAAAAAAAAGGGCGTAAATATTTCTATTTCACCGCTCACTATGAGTCATAAAATTGCAAAGCTCGTTTTATTCGAACAAATTTACAGAGGTTTAAGCATAAAAAACAATCATCCGTATCATAAATAAAAACAAAAAGGAGAAAAGTATGGAAAAATATGAAATGTTTAAAGAAATGCTTTTAATAAGAAAAGCCGAACTTGAAAAAATCTTATTTAATCTATCAACGGAAATTTCCGATATCAACAAATGTGAAATAAACGACGATGCAGACTTTGCGGCAGCAAGTATGGACAGCAGCAGAGATTTTCAAATATACCTTAATCAAAAAAAAGAACTTGAGGAAATAAACGAAGCTCTAAAAAAAATCAAAGAAGGAACATACGGAATTTGTGAAATGTGCGAAGATGAAATTCAAGAAGAGAGACTTAAAATAAAACCTCACGCTAAATATTGTATAATATGTAGGGAAATTTTAGAAAAAGAAGGAAAATAAAGTGAAAAAATATTCCTTATTCAGTATTATTTTTATTTCTTTAATTGTTCTTTTCGTTTATATGGAAAAAAATTCTGTTACCACATTTCATCTGTTCGGAACTAATATCAGTTTACAAAACGCTCTATGGGTAGGACTGTTTTTATTCACTTTTTACCTGTTTTCTTTATTATTTTTTAGCTTTTTGAATTTAAAAGGATACTTATTTAAAAAAAACATTCAAAAAGATATTCAAATACTTCATCAAAATATAAAATCTCGATTACTCTTTAAAGAGGGTATTAAAGAACCTAAAATATTAAAAGATTTAAACAGTTTTATTTCCCTAATCGAAGGTTTGGAAATTAAACCGAAGAAAATAGAAAAATTCGAATTATTGGAAGATTTAGACAAATTAAAAAAAGGCGAAATTGTAGAAATAGGTAAATACAAATTAAAAGAAGATAACCCTTGGTTTATTTTAAATGTAAAAAACAAACTAAAAAAAGACCCTTCATACGCAAAAGAGGTTTTAAAAAAATTTAAAAACGAAGAACTTAAAAAAGAAGCCTTTTACATATGGGCAAAAGAAGCTCCGATAAACGAAATATTAAAATATGACTACCCTATTACTTTAGAAATTATATTATCTCATATAAAAGACGAAAATTTAACAAAACTCCTAGAAAAAACCACTTTAACACCAAAAGAAGAAATTAATATAGCAAAAAATCTATACCAAACCCAAAATCCGGACAAAGAACTTGAAATTATTAAACCTTTAAAATGGGGTTATGCTTATTTAGCACTTAAATATGAACACCTAGACTTAGCAAAAGAGATAATAGAAGAAAACGATTTAAAATATTTCGAATTTTTCTTAAAACTTAGAATTGCCGGTATTAAGGCGGAAATTGATGAATACATTCAATCTACCGTCTAAAGCTTTCTTTCTGGCTCCACTTGCCGGATATACGGATTTGCCTTTTAGAAGCGTTGTTAAAAAATTTGGGTGTGATATGACGTTTTCTGAAATGACAAACGTAAACGCAATAGCTTATAACAACGAAAAAACAAAAAAAATGATGGAAAAATCCTCACTTGAAGAACCTTATTTTGTACAAATTGCTGCAAACAACACAGAAAATGCAAAAAAAGCCGTTGAAATTATAAACGAAATCCCTTGGATTGACGGAATCGATATAAACCTCGGATGTCCGGTAAATAAAGCAAGACGTTCGGGATTTGGTGGGGTATTGCTTAAAGATAAAAATAAAGAGAAACTAAAAGATATCGTAAAAACAATAGTAAATACTTCAAAAAAACCAGTTAGTGCAAAAATGAGACTTGGGTTTGATAAAAGCGTAGTAGAAGAGAAAGCCAAACTACTTGAAGACTTAGGGGTTGAGTTTCTTACGATTCATGGTAGAACGGTTAAACAGATGTATAAAGGAAGTACCGATTATAATGAAATAAAAAAAGGAGTTAAGGCTGTAAAAATACCCGTAATCGCAAACGGAGATATAACCGATTATGAAAAAGCGAAGTATGTAATGGAATATACAGGAGCAAGAGGCGTTAGCATTGGAAGAGGAGCTGTTGGAAGACCTTGGATTTTTCTTGAAATGAAACAAGAAGGTGTTATTACGCCTAAACAAAAAAAAGAAGTAATACTTGAGCATTTTAATCAAATGATAAATTTTTATGGAGATTATGGAGTAATTTTATTTAGAAAACACGCTCATGCTTACTCAAAAGGTCTTAAAAAAGCCAGTGAATTTAGAAGCAAAATAAATGAAGCAAAAGAAGTAGATGTTGTTAGAGAATTAATTAAGGAGTATTTTAGTGTTTAACGGATTAATTAGAGAAATGGCAAAAGTTGTAAGTTTTAACAACAATAAACTTAGATTAAAATCAAAATATATCCCTCAAATTGGAGATAGCATTGCAATAAACGGCGTATGTCTTACAGCTACAAAAATTTATAAAGACGGATTTGAAGTAGAACTATCACCTGAGACTCAAAAAATAATCCCTCTTGAAAATTATACTCCAGGAAAATACGTACACATAGAACCGGCTCTTAGGTTTAGTGACAGAATTGATGGACACCTTATTCAAGGACATGTAGACGCTATAGGAGAAGTACTTGAGATTAAAAAAAACTCAAACTCTTACGACGTTATCATAAAAACAGACTCAAAAATTATAAAATATATCGCCCCAAAAGGAAGTATTGCAATAGATGGGGTTAGCCTTACGATAAATGAAGTTTTTAGCGATAGATTTAGACTTACAATTATTCCCCATACCTTCGAAAACACTCTTTTTAAATACTACAAACCTCATCAAAAAGTAAACATTGAAACGGATATGTTTGCAAGATACATCTACCATATGATCAAAAAATCTCCAAACGACTTTAACGAACAAATCCTTAGTTGGTGGTAAAATAGATAGATATAAATCAAAAGGATTCTATAATTAAGAAAAGTAGCTAAAAATTCGCAATCATAAATATAAAACTAATATAAGAAATTTACCAAGTGGTGGAGACAACGGGACTCGAACCCGTGACCCCGACGCTGCCAGCGTCGTGCTCTACCAACTGAGCTATGTCCCCTTTTTAGTTTAGAATTATATATTAAATAAAATTATTTTTCAATATAATCGCTATTTTCTTCTAAAAATCTTTTAGCGTTTTTTAATTTTTTTGTATTATTTACAACCCAATTCCTAATAATTTCCTTAGGGTTTTGCTTTTTTCTTTTTTTATAAGCTTCACTTAAAATTGCGTAAAAAGGATAATTTTGATACGTTTCTTTAAATTCTTTATTAGTGCCTTGAAAGTTATTTATTATATTTAAGATTTCTCGTTGTAAAGAATCGTATTTTTTATTAAATTTATCGTATACGGATTTCACAAACTCGTATTTTTCACTTTTAGGATTTAAAATATTAAAAAGTTGTGCTATTTCATTATTTAATATCATTTGAATGATATTGTGCTCTTTTATATCTGCTACGATTTTATGTCTTTTCAAATATTCCGTCGTTTTAACTTTTACGAATTTCATATCCTCAAATATTAAAATCCATCCTTCTTTACTTTTACAAACATTCTTATCTCTCATATATTCGCAAAGAGGCTTATTCTCACATACTTCAGCATACTCTATATTGAAATCATCCGCTATTTTTTCAAAATCTAAAATATAATTTCCTTTTTTATCTCTTATTTGAATTAAAATCAAAGCCTCTTTTTTATAATCCATAACTACTTGAGATTTTTCAGATACATATTCAAACATAGGGAAAAACTCTCTTTTAATACAAAAATCCATAAATTTTTGTAAATTTATCGAATTTTCATATATTTTTTGAGCACTTAAAGCTTGATGAGAATCGAATCTTAGTTTTGATTTAAAAAAAATTTGATTGTCCATTATTATAGGATGAACAAAAGTACCGTCTATTTTCTCACTTACTTTTATTACTTTTTTATTTTTTAAATCTTCTTCCGTCCATCCTGGAGCTTGATTCAATTCAAAAAATTTATGAATAGCTAAAAATCTTCTCCATTCATTTTTTTCTTTTACAAAAGTTAATCCCCTTAATTCCCAAGCATTAAATTTTTCAAATTCATCATAATTGCCTTGTTTGTAATGATAAACGGCTACCTCTTTGTTATTAAAAATAAAACTTTTACAAAAAAATTGTTTAGATTTAGCTACGATTTCATCACATTCTTCTTTTGTCGGTAAATAAAACATCAATTTCCTTTAATTTATACCTCTTCAAGTTTTTCACTGTCTATTTCTATAACAGTATGTACGTTTCCTCTGGGATTAAAATCCATAGTCAGCTTCATTTTTTTAGGTTTTAATTTATTATAAAGAGTATCAAAAATTTCATTTGCCGCATCTTCGTGAGATATGTATCTGTTCATAAAAGAGTTGATATAAAGTTTCAAAGCCTTAAGTTCAACCACCCACTCATTCGGAATATACTCAAGATAAACGGTAGCAAAATCCGGATACCCGGAGCGTGGGCATTTCGCCATAAATTCCGGAAGAGTAATTTTAATTAAGTAGTTTTTTTTGTTATTATTAGGCCATATTTCAAGGTCTTTATTTACGTCAAATTCGATAATCTCTTTTTCTCCGTATTTAATTTCACTCATAATTTTCCTTATACGTCTATATTTTCAACTTCTTTTGCGTTTGCCTGAATATACTCACGTCTAGGACCTACGTCATTTCCCATAAACAGTTCGAATTTTTTAGCAGCTTCCTCGGCGTCTCCCATAGTCACTTGAATTAAAACCCTGTTTTCCGGATTCATAGTAGTCTCCCACAACTGCTCTGGATTCATCTCTCCAAGCCCTTTATAACGCTGAATATGGGCTCCTTTTCTAGCTTTTTCGATTACTTCGTCTAAGAGTTCTAAATAGTCTTTTTCTATAAGTCCGTCATACTCTTTTAGTTTTTCATAAACTTTTTTTGCTTCGATAAATAAAGGATGATTTAAAAGCTTCTCATCAATGGTAATCTCCTCAAGTCCTCTGTTTGTCTGAATATAGTAGTGATTGTCGTGTTTAGAGATAATATTAAACCCTAAAGAAGCCAAAAACTCTCCCAACTCTTCCAAATTACCGTTTTCTATTAAAAATCTGATAACTTCCGGGACGTTAAATCTTTTTGTAAGTTTTTCAAGAAGCATTTTATATAAAGCCGCATTTCTTAAAACTTCTTTTAATTCCGGCTTTCCGACACCTACAATATCTATAGAGTTTATACCCTGTTCGATTAAGAATTCGTTTAACTCTTTATCGTCTTTTAAATATTTTTCCACTTTTCCTTTTTTATAACGATAAAGAGGTGGTTGTGCTATATACAAATACCCTTTTTCTATAACTTCTTTTAAATGGTTAAAGAAAAACGTCATAATAAGAGTTTGAATATGGCTTCCGTCCACATCGGCATCCGTCATAATTATAATCTTTTGATATCTGATTTTATCTATATCAAAATCCTGACCTATTCCCGTACCAAGAGCCGTTATAATGTTTTTAATCTCTTCACTGCTTAAGGCTTTAGCATCGGTTGATTTTTGAGTGTTTAAGATTTTACCGCGAAGTGGAAGAATGGCTTGAAACACTCTATCGCGCCCCTGTTTCGCACTACCGCCGGCACTATCACCCTCAACCAAGTAAAGTTCCGATTCGCTAGGGTCTTTGCTTTGACAGTCTGCGAGTTTCCCGGGAAGAGTTCCAACTCCTACTTTTGCCTGTTTTCTTGTAAGCTCACGGGCTTTTTTAGCCGCAATTCTACTTCTTGCCGCGGCTATTGCTTTTTCCGCTATAAGTTTTGCAGTATTTGGATTTTCTTCAAAATATCTTGTTAAGAAGTCGTAAGTAAGCTTTTGAGTTACAGGTTTTACGTAAGAGCTTCCGAGTTTCCCTTTTGTCTGTCCTTCAAATTGAGGTTCACTCATTTTTACGCTTACAATTGCGTTAAGCCCTTCTTTTACATCATCTCCGGTGATTTTAATATTCTCTTTTAGTTTTATGTTTTTGTTAATGTAATTTATAATAGCTTTACTAAGCCCGGTTTTAAAGCCGCTTTCGTGAGTACCACCGTCCGGAGTTCTTATGTTATTAACAAAACTCAATACCTTTTCGTCGTATCCAGTATCGTAACACAAAGCCACCTCAACGTCCAAGGCTTTCTCTTCATCTCTGTAGTGATCGTTAAAATATATTACATCACTTACGCACTCTTTATTTGTAAGGGTTTTTACAAAATCTTTTATACCACCCTCATAGTGATACTCTTCTTTAATTTCGTCGTTTTCGTTTTCGAATTTTATAGTTATATTCGGATTTAAGTAAGCGAGTTCTTTTAATCTTTTTTGAAGAATTTCGCTTTTAAAGATAGTGGTTTCAAATATCTCTTCATCCGGCCAAAACTGAATTGTAGTTCCGGTTCTGTTTGTTGTTCCTATAACTTCCAGGTCACTAACCGGTTTTCCTCTCTCAAACTCTTGACGCCATATTTTCCCGTCTCTTTTGATAGTCATAATAAGTTTTTTAGAGAGTGCGTTTACAACCGATACACCAACCCCGTGAAGTCCTCCCGATACTTTGTAGGTTTTATTATCAAACTTTCCACCGGCGTGAAGTACGGTAAGTACTACAGTGGCTGCCGGGATTTTTTCTTCCGGATGGATATCAACCGGAATCCCTCTACCGTTATCTGAAATTTCGGCACTTCCGTCTTTATTTATTTTTACTTTTATTTCGTTTGCAAAACCGGCCATCGCTTCATCTATAGAGTTATCTACAACTTCGTAAATTAAATGATGAAGACCTTTTATGCCGGTATCGCCTATATACATTCCAGGTCTTTTTCTAACTGCTTCAAGACCCTTTAACACTCTAATATTACTAGCACCATATTCAGCCATTAAGTTCCTTTAGCTTTTTTTAAATTATATCAAATATTAAGTGGCATTACTATCGTAATAAAGTTTTCGTCTTTTAGAACAAACGGGATATTCGGCTCATTTAATCCAAGTGTAAAGTTTTCGTTGTCTATTACGTTTAAAAAGTCGTTTATGTATTTACTGTTAACTGCAAAAGTGAAGCTATCCTCTATAGGGGTTGTTATGTTGAATTTTGTTTTTGCTTGTAATGTTTCGTCACTTATGCTCTCAAATTCTATTTCGTTAGGTTTTATTGTGATTTTAACTTCATTTGATATTATGCTTACCTGTTTTAAATGAGATAAAAATTCTTTCTTAGGCAGTTGAATTTCGTATTTTAAGTTTTTAGGGATTATTCTTTCGTAATCCGGGAATTTTCCGTTTATTAGTTTTGTAAAAAATAGACTCTCTTGATTTTTTAGTATTAAATATACTTCGTCATAGTAAATTTCCATATCGTCTTTTATTATTCTTTTAATTTCGGCTATGCTTCTTTTTGGAACTATTATTTTTGATTCTTTAGCGGTTGCGTTTGAGTAGTAAACTGCCAATCTTCTTGTATCGGTTGATACGAAATTGCTTTTTTCTTTTAAATCAAATAAAGCTCCGTTTAATTCGTATTTTGGATTGTTATTGTCTATTACCGGATAAATTCTTTTTAGGATTTTGTTAAATTCTTCTATTTCTATGTTTAGTTTTTCTAAATAATCCGTAGTAGGAAATTCCGGAAATTCGTCTACGTTAAAGGAAGTTAGTTTGTATATGGAGCTTTCTTGTGTGATTATTATTTGAGAGTTTTGTGCTTTTATTTCTATTTCTTTATTTTGAAGGGTTTTTATAATATCTAGAAATCTTTTTCCGTTTATTGTTATTGTTCCGGGGGTTATTATGTTTGCGTTTGTTGTGATTTTTAGACCTATTTCTTTGTCTGTTGCTTTTAGGGTTAATTTATCGTTTGCCTTTATTAGAATATGTGAGGTTATTTGGGTATTGTCTTTTTTTTCCGTAAAAGGGATTATTTGATTTAGTATGCTTTCTATTACCGGTTTGTCTATTATTATGTGCATTGTTTCTCCTTATATTTAAATTTTTTAATAATAACAATAAGAGGCGTTAAAATGTGAAAAACTTTATTTTTCCCCATTATAGCTAAAAATCGGGTGTGAATGTGAATAACTTTTTTATTCACATCATTCACTTTTTTTGAGTTGAATTTTACTTTTTAATTCTTCTATTTTCATTCTAAACTCGCTGTCTTCTTTTAATTTTTTATTAAAACTTTTAATTGCGTGGCTTACTGCACTGTGGTCTTTGAGTCCGAAATACTTAGCGATTGAAGGAGTAGACTCTTTTGTAAACTCTCTGGCTAGGTAAATAGCACATCTTCTGGCTTGGACTATGTTTTTGTTTCTGCTTTTTGAGATTATTTCGCTAGGTTTTATGTTAAATTCTTTTGCTATTAGTTTTATAATATCTTCAAGAGTAATAACTTCTCTTTTGTCTTTTATAAACTCTTTAAGGGCCTGTTTTGCGAAGTCTAGAGTAATCTCGCTAACTCCTAAAATTTTTGACATAGCGTTTATTTTGGTAATCATTCCTTCTATTTCTCTTATGTTGGTATCCAGTTTTGTAGCTATGAATTCTATTATTTCATCCGGAAGGTATATCCCGTTTAGTTCGCATTTTTTTCTTATGATTTCTATTTTGGTTTCAAGTTCCGGAGGTTGAATATCCACTATAAGACCGGCTTCAAATCTGCTTCTTAATCTGTCTACCAGGTCGTATAGTTTTTTAGGAGGTCTGTCTGCTGTTAGGCAGATTTGCTTTTTTTTGTTGTACATATCGTTAAAGATATGGAAAAACTCTTCTTGGGTTCTCTCTTTTCCGGCGAAAAACTGAACGTCGTCTATTAATAAAATATCGCAGTTTTTATATTTTTCGTGGAATTTTTCGGGGGTTTTTAGACGGATGTTTTCGGTAAACTCGTTCATAAACTGCTTACTTGTAACGTATAATACTTTTAGGGAGTTTTTGAGGTAGTTTCCTATGGCTTGTAAAAGATGGGTTTTTCCAAGTCCTACGCCTCCGTAAATAAATAAGGGGTTGTAGTTTTTGCCGGGATTTTCTGCTACGCTTTTTGCCGCCGTATAGGCGAATTGGTTAGAAGGTCCTACGATAAAACTCTCAAACGTATATTCCGGGATTAATACGCTAGGGGTTGATGGCTGGATGATTTCTTCTATTTTTACGGGTTTGTAGTTTATTTCTTTTGTAATGATGTTTATTTGGGGTTTTATGCCGGTTTCTTTTTCGTAGATTTCTTCTATTTTTTTTAGATATTTTCTTTTTACGAAATTTGCGATAAATATATTCGGTGCTTTTATAATTAAATTTGTTGAGGTAGAATTCTTTTCGTCAAATTCCAAATTTTTTATAAATTTATTATAATTCACAGGATTTTCACTTTTTAGTGTTTCTTTTATTTTTTCAAACAGATTCAAGACCTTCCTTTGTGAATAAAATTTTTTTCACATCGTGAATATTGTGTGAAAAATTATGTGAATTAAATTGTAACATATCCGAAAATAAATGTAAATCTAAGATATTCACATAGTGAATAAGTTGTGAATAAAAATTGAATAGAATGTGAAAGGTGAATATGAAAATTTTAGGGATTGACCCCGGTACTATAAAATGTGGGTATGCTATTATCGAAACCACTCCTAAATTGAGGTTAATTGATGCCGGATTTATAAAAATTACCGAAAAAGAGCTTCAATATCAACTCTCTCAATTAATAGAAGGACTTGATTTGATTTATGACGACTCTATAGATGAAGTGGCGATGGAGGATATTTTTTATGCTTATAATCCTAAAACCGTTTTGAAATTGGCTCAATTTAGAGGGGCTTTGTCTCTTAGGATACTTCAAATTCACGGAAATTTTAGCGAATATACTCCCTTGCAGGTTAAAAGAGCAGTTACCGGCAACGGAAAAGCAAAAAAAGAGCAGGTGGCTTTTATGGTAAAAAAGATTTTGGGAATAAGAGGGGAGATTAAACCTCTTGATATTACGGACGCTATTGCAGTGGCTATTACCCATTCTCAAAGGTTGTAGAGGGTTACTGTCTTTATATCTTTAGCTGCATTTTTTCTAATTTTATCATATCGAAAATTTTTTTAAGTATAATATATTAATCCAAAAAAAGGAGTAATTATGAAAGTTGGAGATTTAGTAATTGTAGCGAGTCTTGGAGAAATTAAAGCGTATAAAGCAAATCCTAGAACACTTGAAGCTGAAGCAGGGCTTAAACCGAACGAAGTAAAACTTGATTTGATAAAAAGTATAGATATTATTACCGCTCATAAAAGAGTTAGCGATTTGGTAACCGGAATTGAGGGTGCTAATAAGCCAGGATTTTTAAACAGGGCTTTTAGTGGAGAGAATCATAATTTAAAACAGGAAATCTATAAAGAAGCCGTAAAAGCAGTTGCCGAGGATATCGATATGCTTATTGAAGAGTTCGGAGATAAAAAGGTGTTTTTATCGCTTCCAAAACTTATAGCTAATGATGTTTTGGAAAATGTTAAACATAAAGATAAAATATTTAGAATTGTTGAAAAAGATTTATTAACGTTAGACAAAAATAAACTCATAGACGAATTTAAACCGGAAGTTTTAAAGTAAGAGAGTTATTTTAACTCTCTTATATCAAACGGAGGAGAGAAGAAGTATCCTTGAGAAGCGTGGATGTTTAATTTTGAAATTTCGTTAAAGAGTTCTTCGTTTTCTACAAATTCGGCTATTGTTTCAAAATCAAAATCGTGTGCTATTTCAACTATTTTTTTAAGGAATTTTTTTAGTTTTTCATCTTTTAGGATATCTTTTATTAAACTGCCGTCTATTTTTATAATATCAATAGGCAGGTTTTTTATTAGATAGACGAAGTTGGAATATCCACTTCCAAAGTCGTCAATCGCTATTTTTGCTCCGGTTTTTGAGAGTTGGTAGATAATTTCGTTTAGTTTTTTGTCCGAAATCATCTCTTCATCTTCTAAAAGCTCTATAGTGAGTTTTGGGGCTATTTTATATTCTTCTATTTTTTTGAATAAAAACATTCTGAATTGGTCGTTTTTTAGGTCGCTAAGAGATAGGTTTATAGAAAAGTTATAAGGAAGTTTTGAAAATGTTTCAAAACATTTTTGAATCATAATAGCTTGAAGCGTTTCGTATTGGTGGGTCTTTTTGGCTATGTTTAAAAAGAAATAAGGGGTATAGAATTTTCCGTTGTGATAAATTCTCATTAAGCATTCGTATTTATATACTTTTTTTGTTTTGTTATGAATAATAGGCTGCACAAAAGGTATTACGTTGTCTTTTTCTATGGCTTCGTTTATTATTTTTTTCCATTTTAAATTCTCTTCAAACTCTTTTAAAATAGGAAGTTTTTTATTATAAACTATTATCTGTTTTTTTCTTTTTTTGGCGTATTTTAAGGCGATATCGGCTTCTGCTAAGGTCTTTCCTATACCGACGGTTATGCTTATTTTTATTTCGTCTTTGCCTACTTTAAATTTTTTGCTTTTTAGTTTTTTTATTATTTCCGATATTATATGTTTTAATTTTGCAGGTAGGGGAGCTATAATAGCGTATTCGTCTCCGGATAGTTTGTAAGTGGGTGCTATTGAGTTTAAAAATTTTGCGACTTCTTTTATGACTTTGTCCCCCTCTTCCACACCGTAAAAGTCGTTTATCTCTTTAAAGTCGTCTATGTTTATTATGGCTATGAAGTTGTTTTTTATGTCGTTTATCAGTTTTTCTCTGTTTGGAAGGTTTGTAAGTTTGTCGCTAAACATATTTTCTATAAGCTCGGTTGTTTTCTTTTCGACTTCTAAGTGGAGGTTTTGATTGATTTTTTGTAAAAGTTTATTTTTGGACTCTATTACTCCTTCGTAGGAGCTTACTATTTTTTTAACCGAAGCGTTTAGTTTTTTGATGATAAAATGAATCAAAAGCAAAGTAACGGTCGATAAAATTAAATAAATTGCTATTAGTTTTTTTATTTCGTATTCGAAGGCTTTTTCTTTTTTGTAAAGAATTTTATTTATGTCGTCTATGAAGATATTTGAGACGATAATCCAGTTCCAAGGTTTATAAATTTTTATGAATTCAATTTTTTTAGAATGATTGTTTTTAGTATTGTTTGATGTTATGAATTGATTGTCGGTAAAATTTTTTAGATTTTGTTTATTTAAAAAACTTCCTTCCAAGTTTGGATTTATCGGATTTATGATAATTTTTATTTTGTTGTTTTTTATTTCATATATTGAAATGTATCCGTTGTTATTCGGACCGAATTTTATATTATAAATAATTTGCTTTAAGCGTTGTTGAATTAATTTATCTATTTTTTTTTCGTAAGTACAAGTTGTGAGAAAATAATTATCAAATATGTGTTGAAATGTTATTTTTATACCTTTAGAAGTATAGTGAGTATAATAAATATCGTTTTTATGTTGGGTTAAAAGTTTTTTAATTACGTTTTTTCTTTTGGTTTTATTGTAATCGTTTAAATTTGTGTAAATGGGATTTGCGTTTAAATCACTTAGAGTCAAAAATATTAAATTATCTAAATTGTCTATATTTCTTAAGATGAATTGAAAGTTTTTTTTGTTTGATTTTGCTAAAATTGCCGATGTTGAAAGATTAAAGGTTTTAAGTTTTTCTTTAATAGATGTATATTTTTCGTGTTTTAGTGTGTCTATTAATTTTATTAGGTTTTCCGTTTGGTGTTGCATCATCAGTTTTTGATGTTCGATAAAATTTGTTTTTATAAAGTTTTTTTCAGTGGAATATTTTTTATAAATAACAAAAAAAGTAATGGCAAAAAAAGAAAAAATTAAAAACAACGTTGTTATATAGATAGATAAAACGTTTTGTTTTAATATTTTATTTTTAAAATGCTCACTTACTTTCATTATTTAAGTTTTCCTTTGCCACTCTGTCTAAAATACCGTTAATAAAGCTTTTAGCTTTATCCTCTGAAAAGTTTTTTGCTATTTTTACGGCTTCGTCTATTGCGATTTGATAAGGTGTGTCGGTATATAAAATTTCATAAATACCCAGTCTTAAAATCTGTTTGTCTACTTTATCGAGTCTATCAAAACTCCAGTCTATTAAATGGTCTTTTATGATTTCGTCTATTTTGTCTATATGCTCAAGAACGCCTTTTAAAAGTTTTCTTGCAAACTCCGCTTTAGAGTCTTTTACTTTTTTGTCTTTTAAAATTTCTTCGAATTGAGAAACTGCTTTGTCGTTTCCCATCTCCTGTGCGTAAAGGGTTTGAATTACTGCTTCTCTTGCGTGTGTTATTGTTGCCATTATTACCTCCAAATTTTTATTGCGAAAATTAATAATACTATAAAAGTTTCCGGTACTAGTATTAATGTTATTTTTTCAATTGTTAAGGGAGTGAAAAAATATTTAAAAAATCTTAAAAAAGCTCCCGTACATAATAAAACTAAAATGCTTATAAGCAGATAAAAGTTTATTTTGTTTTGTAAATCGAATTTCATCTTTTAAAGTTTAGCATAAAGATTAATCATTTCAATTAACCCTACCATCGCTTCAAAACCTTTATTCCCGGCTTTTGTTCCGGCTCTTTCAATGGCTTGTTCGATTGTATCTGTTGTAAGAAGACCGAATGTTACCGGGATATCGTTTTGAAGCGTTATGTTTGCAATGCCTTTTGTAGCTTCTGCAGCTACGTAATCAAAATGAGGAGTCGCTCCTCTAATTACTGCTCCTACTACACAAATTCCGTCATATTTTTTTGTGTTAATAGCTCTTTTTAAGGCAAACGGAAGCTCAAACGCCCCGGGTACTAAAATAAGGTCTAGGTTTTCGTTTTTTCCACCGTTTCTTAAAAACGCGTCTTCTGCACCTTCTACCAATCTGTCCGTAATTAGATGATTAAATCTACTGGCGATAATCGCTATCTTTTCGTTTCCTTTTAAAGTTAAAGTTCCTTCGATTTTATTCATATTTTCTCCTTTAGTTACACTTTCTTATACATTCTATTTGATTTAACGTTTCTTCCAATATTTTAGGTGTTATCATATTCGGTCCGTCACTTAATGCTTCATCGGGATTATAGTGGGTTTCAAAGAAAAATCCGTCAACTCCAACAGCTGCGGCCGCTTTGCTTAAATAAGGAACAAATTCTCTTTTTCCACTACTTTTCCCACCTGCACCTCCTGGCATTTGAACGCTATGAGTTGCGTCGAATATTGTCGGGGCGAATTTTCTCATAATTACTAAGCTTCTCATATCAACTACTAAATTTCCGTATCCGAACGTCGAACCTCTTTCAGTTAGCCATACCCCGTATTTTTTGGAGTTTTCATATGTTGCTTCTTTACATCCTCTAGTTTCCAATACTTTTAAAACCGAATATTTCATATCTTCCGGGTTCATAAACTGACCCTTTTTGATGTTTACGATTTTATCGGTTTTTGCAGCTTCTACCAGTAAGTCGGTTTGTCTGCAAAGAAACGCCGGTATCTGTAATACGTCCACAACTTCGGCGGCTTTTTTGACTTGATGTGTTTCGTGGATGTCCGTTAAAAGTTTGTATCCGAATTTTTCTTTTACTTCGTTTAATATTTCAAGACCTTTTTTGATTCCAGGACCTCTATAAGAGTTTAGAGAAGTTCTATTGGCTTTGTCAAAACTTGCTTTGAAGTAAAAGTTATATTTTTCGTTGTATGGTTTTAGATATTCTGCGATTTTAAAAATCTGTTCTTTGGATTCAATTACGCAAGGTCCTGCTATTAAAATCATTATTTTCCTTTTTTTCATAATTATAGCAATTTTTTGTTTTTTATTTTTAAAGATTTTATAAATAAAGGTTTTGGCTTTGTTTATAAAAAATTATATAATTATTAAAAGGAGTAAAAATGGGAGCTTTGAAACTAAAAAAATATACTTATTCGGATTATGTTACGTGGGAGGGGAAGTGGGAGATAATTGACGGAGTGTCTTATGCGATGGCTCCGGCTCCGGTTCCAAAACATCAAGTAGTTGTCGGTAGAGTTTTTAGAGAATTTGAGAAAAATTTAGAATGTGAAAATTGCGAAGTGTTTATTGCTCCGATTGATTGGAAGATAGATGATTTTAATATAGTCCGGCCTGATGTGAATATATTTTGTGAAGATTGGGAGGATAAGAAGTATTTAACTTCAACTCCTCCGGTGATTGTAGAGGTTTTAAGTCTATCAACTGCTATAAAAAATATAAATTTAAAATATAAGCTTTATGAGAGGGTAGGGGTTAAGTGGTATGTTTGAAAATAAAGAGGTTAAAATTTTTAAAAACGAAAACGGGTATAAAGAGGTTAAGTTTGATAAAAGTTTTGAATTTTAGTGGGATGGATGTAAAACAAAAATAGATTTTGAAAGGGTGTTTAATGGTTTTAAGTAAATACAGTGCAAGTGGGAATGATTTTGTAATTTTCCATACATTTAAAAAAGAAGATAGAAATAGTTTGGCAAAAGAATTGTGTGATAGACAAAACGGAATAGGGGCAGATGGGCTTATAGTAATTTTACCTCATAACGAATATGACTTTGAGTGGCAGTTTTATAATGCCGACGGAAGTGAGGCTGAAATGTGTGGTAATGGAAGCAGAGCCGCAGCTCATTACGCTTATACTAATAATTTGGCTCCTAAAAAAATGAAATTTTTAACACTTGCCGGAGTGATTGAAGCTGAAGTTGACGGCGATGTGGTTGAATCTATGCTTAGTCCTTATAAATTAATAAAAGACGAGTTTGAAAAAGAGGGGCTTAAGTGGAAAATTTATGATACCGGAGTGCCTCATTTAGTTACATTAAGTGGTACTGATAAATACGATAAAGCTTTGGCTTCTAAAATGAGATATAAATATAACGCTAATGTAAATTTTGCAGAAGTAAAAAATAATAAGCTTTATGTACGTACATATGAAAGAGGTGTAGAAGATGAAACGCTTGCTTGTGGGACCGGGATGTGTGCTAGTTTTTTGGTGGCTAGGGATTTGGGGCTAATTAAAGATGAGGTTTTAGTCTATCCTAAGAGTAAAGAAGAACTTAAAATAAGGTTACAAAACGGCAGACTTTATTTTAAAGGAAAAGTTAAAAACACATTTTTGGCCGAATATAAAATGTAACCATTAGTAACACTTCTAATAAAAGATTAAATTACTCTTTTTTCTTTTGTATTTTTCTGTTATATTACAAATAAAAAAAGGAGGCAATATGCCGACATTAACAAAATTAAAAGGTAACGATGTAGCACTTTACGGAAATCAAGTAAACGTAGGTGATAACGCTCCTGTGGTAACTTTACCAAACAGTGCACTTGAAGAAGTAACTATCGGTGGAGCTCAAGATAAAGCTCAACTAATTGTAGCTGTACCAAGCCTTGATACGCCGGTATGTGCAATGGAAACTACTAAATTTAACAACGAAGCTGCTTCAGTTGAGGGTGCGACTGTTTATGTTGTATCAATGGACTTACCGTTTGCAGCTAAAAGATTCTGTTCTACTGAAGGAATTGAAAACCTTCAAGTTTTAAGTGATTTTAGAGATAAATGTTTTTCATCAGCTTATGGAACTTTAATTGCTGAAGGACTACTTAGAGGACTTAGTGCAAGAGCTATTTTTGTAGTTGGGAAAGA
>JBDONT010000021.1:0-38415 GCA_039831155.1 Nautiliaceae bacterium
TGTTAAAAGATATAAAGGAATTTAAAAAGTATGACGGAATAGTGTTGGCAGTGGCTCATAAAGAGTTTAAAGATTTGGAAGGAGATTTGAAAAAAGCAAAAGAGGAAAAAAATATAGCTGTTTATGACGTAAAAAGTTTTTGGGATAAAACTTTAGTGGACGGGAGATTGTGATAAGTATAGGAAAGGTTGAAAAGTGAAAAAAATGTTATTTGTATTTGGTACTAGACCGGAAGCTATAAAAATGGCACCGGTTATTAAGAAGTTAAAAGAAACGAATATATTTGATGTAAAAATATGCGTAACGGCTCAACATAGGGAAATGCTTGATGAAGTTTTAAAAATTTTTGAGATAACGCCGAATTATGATTTGAATATTATGAAAAAAAATCAAGACCTTTATGATATTACTTCAAATGTTTTATTGAATTTAAAAGATGTGTTTGATGATTTTAAACCCGATTTAATCATGGTTCACGGAGACACTACTACCACATTTAGTGCGAGTTTGGCGGCTTTTTATCAAAAAATTGATATAGCCCATATAGAAGCGGGACTTAGAAGCGGAAATATTTATTCGCCATATCCCGAAGAAGCGAATAGAAAAATGACTTCCGTTTTAGCTAAATATCATTTTGCTCCTACTTTAAAAGCAAAAGAAAACTTAACAAAAGAAGGAGTAAGTGAAAAAAATATTGTCGTAACCGGTAATACGGTAATTGATTCTTTACTTTGGATGGTTGAGAAAATTGAAAAAGATAGTGAGTTAAAAGAAAAAATTTTAAAACGTTTAAATTTTTCTTTTGATTCTAAATTTATTTTGGTAACGGGGCATAGAAGAGAGAATTTTGGAAAAGGTTTTTTAAATATTTGCGAAGCTTTAAAGGAAATCGCTTTAAAACATAAAGATATAAATATTGTTTATCCCGTTCATTTAAATCCGAATGTTAGAGAACCGGTGAATAAAATTTTAAAGGGTATTGAAAATATAAAACTTATTGAACCTTTAAACTATTTGGAGTTTGTTTATTTAATGAGTAAAAGTTATTTAATTTTAACCGATAGCGGAGGGGTGCAAGAAGAAGCCCCTTCTCTTAACAAACCGGTTTTGGTTATGAGAGATACCACAGAAAGACCGGAAGGAATTGAAGCCGGATGTTTAAAGTTAGTCGGAACGGATAAAGAGAAGATAATAAAAGAAGTCGAAAAACTTTTAAACGATAAAAACGAATATGATAAAATGAGTAAATGCAAAAATCCTTACGGAGATGGAAAAGCAAGTGATAGAATTGTTAAGTTTTTAAGGGATGTTTATGAAACAAACTCTTTATAAAATATATGGTTTTTTACATTCTTTGAAATATCCGTTTGTGTTAAAAGAAGCTATTTATTCTATTTTTGATGAAAAAGTTGAGAATAATAGATTTCATATGGAATTAGCAGGCGAGTGGCTTTTGTATATGCAAAATAGTGATGGTGGATATAGTAGGAAATTTTCTTTTATTAGTGGAAGGGATAAAAGTTATATAGAAACAACAGGTTATATCATCCCAAGTTTGATAAATTTAGGAGAGCATTTAAATGAAGGAAAGTTTATAAATTCTGCCTTAAAAGCCGGAGAGTTTTTATTAAAAGTGCAAAATAGTAATGGAAGTTTTAGTGAGATTGATACAAATAGGCCCTTTGTTTTTGATACAGGACAGTGTCTTATAGGACTTAATTTTTTATATGAATATACAAAAGAAAATAAGTATTTAATAGCACTTAAAAAGGCTGCTAATTGGTTAAAAGATGTTCAAGAAAGCGATGGAAGTTGGGAGAGGTTTGCTTACAATCAAGAAAAACACACTTATTATTCAAGAGTAGCGGCTGCTATGTTAAAAAGTGCAAAAATTTTAGAAGATAAAGAGTTAGAAAACGCAGCTTTAAAAAATATTAAGTGGGTGTTGGATAATCAAATAGAAAACGGATTTTTTAGATATAGTTCGTTTTTGAAAGAAAAACCTCCCTTTTTACATACTTTAATGTATGTGCTTGAAGGGCTTTTAGATATATATGAGATTACAAAAGATGAGGAAGTTCTAAAAGCAGTTTTAAGAAACAGTGAACAATTTAAAAATATTAATTTAAATAGGGATTTAATACTTTGCTCTCAATATAATGAAAAGTTTGAATGTGTAAATAAACAAAGGTGTGTTACCGGACTTGCTCAGTGGGCGGGAGTTGCTCTTAGAATTTATGATATTACAAAAGATGAAGATTATAAAGAGTGTGCGATTAATACTGTTTTTTATTTAAAGGCAAAACAATTAAAAAGTTCAGTTATGAGGGGCGGATTTAGTGCAAGTGTGCCTTTTTGGGGAAGATATGGAAGTTTTGATTTTGTAAATTGGAATAATAAGTTTTTTATTGACAGTATGCTTTTGTATGAAAGATTAAAATTACCAAAGGTAAAAGAACAAGAAAGTTTTGTAGGGAGTGCTTTTAATATTTCAAGCAGTGTGGTAACGGATGAATTAAGCTATATGGATAAAAAATATATAGAAAAACTAAAAAAAATTCTTCCAAAAAATAAAAGACTTACAGTTTTAGATGTTGGATATGGAAAAGGTGTAATTATAAGAGAACTTCAAAAAGAGTATCCTTTGATAGAATTTGTAGGAGTCGATCCTGTTTTTAGCGATGAAACAATTAAAAAAGGGAGTGTTTATAATCTGCCTTTTGAAGATAATGAATTTGATATAGTTTTGGTTTTTGAAGTATTACAACACACTTATTTAAAAGAAGCTTTAAAAGAAATTTATAGAGTATTAAAAAGAAATGGTAAAATTATAATAGGTGAGAGAAATCCAATTTCTTTTCTTGGATTATTAAAACCTATTTTGGAATTAAAGGGAAAGTGGATGTATCCTTTTGATTCTCCTTTTAGAGAAAAGTGGTATTTTAAAAATGAGTGGATTGATAATTTAAAAAGAGCGGGACTTGAAGTGAATGACATAGATGTGATTGAAGGAAGTGGTAAAAAGTTTGTAAATAGGTATTATTTTATTGAAGGGAGTAAATGAAAAGGGTTTTAACTTATGGAACTTTTGATATGTTTCATATAGGTCATTTGAATTTATTAAAAAGAGCAAAAGAGTTAGGAGATTATTTGATAGTTGGTGTTTCTACCGATGGATTTAATCAAATTAAGGGTAAAAAAACTTTAATTCCTTTTAATGAAAGAAAAGATATTGTTGAGTCAATTAAATATGTTGATTTAGTAATCCCTGAAAATAACTGGGAACAGAAGATAGATGATATAAAAAAATATAAAGTTGATGTATTTGTTATGGGGGATGATTGGAGAGGAAAATTTGATTTTTTAAAAGATTATTGTGAAGTGATTTATTTACCAAGAACAGAAGGTATTTCCACTACTAAACTAAAAGAGAATTTAAAATCTTTTTACAATATTGATATTGAAGGGTTAAAAAAAGCAATGGAAACAATTGAAGCTATTTTAAAGGCAATGGAGTGAAAAGGCTAAAAGGTGAAACATTTTATCATGAATTATTGAGGAAAGTTTCTTTTTATTTAGTAAATAATTGGATATGTAAGTTTCCTGTTACTCCAAATCAAATAACTATTTTTAGGAATGTTTTAGTTTTAATTTCTTTTTATCTTTTTTTAAGACTTGATTATTGGTATATATTGGGATTTGTTTTGTTTCAATTTTATGAACTTTTAGACAGTGTTGATGGGGATTTGGCAAGATATAAGAATTTAAAGAGTAAGCTAGGAGTTTGGCTTGAAATTTTTTTTGATGCAATTATTTCACCAGTATGGGGATTATTAGGTCTTTTATTTGCTTATATTTCGTATAAAATTAGTAATGAGTGGATATATTTTATTTTTTGGGGAATAATTGGATTTAGTGTAAATTTAGAAAAAACATTTTATATACATTTTAAAGGATGTAAAAGTGAACTTGAAGAAGCAAAGCATGGGCATATTTATTTTGGAATAATAGGCAAACCTTTTAAAGAAAAAATAAAAAATTTTTTAATAATATCTAAATCATGGGAAAATCAATGGCTTATTTTTACTGGACTTATATATGTCTTATTTAAAATTAATCTGTTTTTTTATGTTTGGATTTGGCTTATAATGTTAAATCAAATACATTGGATAAGGCTTGCGTGGTATGGATATAAAAAGACTAAAACATAAGATATTAGCGATTTTGAAATATCCTTATTTTTTTAAAGAGATTATTATTTCTAATGATGTTTTTACAGGTGGGTGTGGAGTTGTATTTGTCAAAAAGGAAAAGGTTATGAAAGTAAGAATAAAAAATAGAGAAGAAGAAATTAAAAAAGAAATTGCAAAAAGAGGTTTTTTAGTTTTAAATTCCTTGGAAGAAGAAAAAGAAAAATTTGAGCATTTTAATAAAAAATTTATTTGTAAATTAGAAAATAATATTTTAACAATGCCTAGAATTAAAGGAGTTAGTTTAGAGAGTTTAATTGAAGAAGATGATTTTTTTAATTATTTTATTTTAAGTATTGAAAAATTGATTAATTCAAATAATTATCATGGAGACTTTCATCCAGGTAATATATTAATAGATAATAAAGAGATTTATTTTATAGATTTTGAGTATAGATACAATGATTTATTAAAAAATTTAGAGTATGAAGCTGATGTTTTAAAATTTATTTTTTATATTAAGAAATATTATACAAACTTTTATTGGGAAAATATAGAAAAATTTCGAGTAATATTTAATTTTTTTGAGAAAACAAAATTGATTAGAGCGAAAAATATAATGAAAAATTATTTAAAAGATGAAATTGATGAAATATTTGAATGATTTAGAAAATTTTGGATGTAAGTTAGTTAGAAGTGGAAATGATTTTGATTTTTTATTATTAAAAAAAGAAAATTTAGAAAAAATAAAAAAGTATCTTTTAAATAATGAATTTATTCTTTTTAAAGAAGAAGAAAAACAATTAAATTTTAAAAAGTTTGAAAATGGTATTCTTATAGATATAGATATAAATTTTGATATAGAAACAAAATTTTTTCATACTTACTTTTATGATGTTTTTATAAAAGGAGAATTAAAATTAAAATATTTTCAAAACCCATTAAAGTATAAAAATCATATTAATTGTATAAGATATATGTTTTTATTAAGAGGGTTTAACAGAAAATATCTAAAATTTTTTTTAGAGCATAAAGATTTTATTTTAGAAAATGGTTATTGTTTAAAATATTTAACTAAATCTCCTTTTAAAAAAGAATTTGAAAGTTTTGATGATTTCTTAAATGTTATAAAAAGAAACTGGAAGTATATGATTAAATATATAAAATTTAAATATTTAATTCGTTATGTAAAAGTTAAGTTTTTTAAAAAAAGAGGTAAAGTAATTGCTTTTATAGGAGTTGATGGGAGTGGAAAAAGTACAGTTATAAAAATCTTAAAAGAGTATTTTGGATATAAAACATTTTATTTAGGAGATAGAAGTATAAAGTTTTCAAAATTATACAAAATAAAATATTTAAAGCCGATTTCAATTTTTATTCAGTACTTTGAGAAGCTTTTTAGAGTTTTATATATAAAACTTTTAACATTAAAAGGGAATCACATTTTAACAGATAGATACTATTTTGAAAATAATATTAGCGGAACAAAAGGCATAATTTATAATATTCTTTATAACAAATTATTTATAAAACCTGATATTGTCGTTGTTTTGTGGGCAGATTCAGAAGAGATTTTAAAAAGAAAAAAAGAAATGAGTAAAAAAGATATAGAGAAATTTAATAAAAGTATAGATAATTTGCCTTTTAAAAATAAAGTAATAATTAAAAATGTTGATTTAGATAGTGCATTGAATCAAATATTAAAAGTGTTGAAATGATTAAACTTCTTTTTTCCGCTTCAGTTATTAATATTTTAGTTATGGGGCTAAACTTTTTATTTAAAATTTTTCTTTCTTATAAATTTAGCAAAGAAGATTTAGGAGTTTTTTATACGTTTATAGATTTAATATCTGTTGGAATTATGTTTTTTGGAGGGTTTAAAGATTCTTTAATAAAAGCATTTGACGAGATGGATTATAAGGGTGTTATTTATTGGTATGTTTTAGGGTTTTGGGGGTTGTTTGGATTGGTATTTTTAGGGGAGATTTTTTATTTTTATGTTTCAGGAATTGAGTATAGTATTATTTATTTTGTGTTGTTTTTTGTTTTGAATGCTTTTATGGTATTTTTTTCATATTTAAATGCCGCTTTTAAGGTTTATAAAGTTATGCTTTTTGAGGGATTGGTAATGAGTTTGGGAGTAATAAGTGGTTATTTTATTTTTAATAACTTTTTTAGTGGAATAAAAGTATTATTTTTTTCGTTTTTGTTTTCATATTTAGCAAGAATAAGCTTTATATTGCTATTTTCAAATATAAAATTAAATATTAAAAAAGTGGAATTTAATAAAGTTAAGCAGTTTTTTAAGAATACTATTTTAAGTTCGCTTATGTATTTTTTTAGTGGTCTTTTTATTTCTGTGGCTTCTTTAATTATTCTTAAAGTGTTTAATGATAAAGATTTTTTAGCGGAGTATCAGGTAGTAATCAGAAGTTTGTTTTTCTCTCTTGTAGCTATTTTTGTATTTCCTATAAATACTTTTACTTTTCCTGAAATTTCAAAACTTATTTCAAATAAAAAATTTGATGAGGTTAGGAGGATTGAGAGCAAATTTTTAAAATATTTAGTAGTTTTTCTTATAATAATATTATTTTCAATGTTTTTTACAAAATATATTATCTCTTTTGTTTTTCCAAAAGAGTATAAAGAAGCCTATATTTATGTTAATGTAATGCTTCCATTTTTGCCTTTTATTGCTTATACCACTTTTGCACTAAATATCTTAAAAGGGTTTAATAGGTTTGAGTTATCGTTATATGTTAGAATTATAGGAAGTTTAAGTTTTTTTGTAGGAATTTTATTATTTTATAGTTTTGGGGCAAAAAGTATTGTTTATGCTATGGATTTTGCGTTTTTGACAATGGCTTTAATGGCTTATTATTTTAAAAGGAAACTATTATGAATATACTTTTTATTCCTCATGTGCCAAATTTAAAAGTGGTAAACAGAGTTTATGAATTTGCTAAAAATTTAGATAGTTATTTTTTATATTGGGAGGTAGATAATTCAAGTTTAAAAAATAAAGTTATTTCACAAATAAAATCTTTTAAATTTTCTCAAAATGAAAAGATTGTTCAAATTCCGCTTTTATTCAAACCAGAAAATATAGCAGTTAAATTTAATACATTTAGTTTAAATAGATTAATTGATAAATTAAAAATAGATGTAGTTGTTAATGCAAATGCCTTGCTTTTTGATATAAAATCCATAAAAGTTCCTGTAATTTATGATTTAGTAGATGATCATTTGGAAATAAATGAGAGTATTGGGCTTAATGAAAAAAGAGTAGAAAAAATTAAAGAAGATATTAAAAATTCAAGAGGTGTTGTTTGTGTAAGCGAATTTTTGGAAAAAAAGCTAAAATCAGTTAATTCAAATACCATAACTATTGAAAACGGCTTGTATTTTGAAAAGTTTGATAAAGCAAAAAGTTTGAAAAAAGAGCTTAATTTAGAAAATAAAAAAGTGTTTGGTTATATTGGAGGAGTGGATGAATGGACAGGAATTGACAGGGCAATTGAAAATTATATGAAGATAAAAAATAAAAATACCGAATTTTTAATTGTAGGTGATAGCAATAGTAATTTTTTTAAAAATTTAAAAGAAAAATATAAAAATGAAGTAATGTTTATTGGAAGAGTAAGTCCTGAAAAAGTAGCAAATTATTTTAAAACGATTGATATAGGGCTTATACCTTTTAAATTAAATGATTTTACAAATAACGCTTTGCCTATTAAAGCTCTTGAATACGGATATGCTAAAAAGCCTGTTATTTCAACCCCGCTTAAATATTTAAAATATAAAAACTTTCCTTTTATAAAGTTTTGTGAAATTGATGAATTTTATAAGTGTATGCAAAAAGATTTAGAATATAAAAAGTTTGATTTTAGCGGATACTCTTGGAAGAGTTTGAGTAAAAAGATGTTAGATTTTATTAAGGAGTGTTTATGAAAATATTAGTCTTTCACTCCTGGGGAATGGGTGATATGATAATGGCAACCCCTATGCTTAAAAGTTTGGCTATTAGCGGATATAAAGTGGATTTGGTAACTACAAGTGAGATAAACAGAAAAATTTTAAAAGGTAATAATTTTTTAGAAAATATATATGTAATTGATAAAATGTGGAAGATGATGAGGTTTTTTGGAAAGTATGATTATTTGGCGGCAACTGCCGGAATTAATCCTAAAAAAATAAAATTTTTAGGAAAATTCATTGGAGTAAAGAAAGTTTTTTGTGGGGAACAGCAAAAAGATATTCATAGAATTGAGATGAACTTAAAAATAGTTGAACCTCTTTTGAAAAAAATAGATAAAGAACCATATATTTATATTAACAATAATCAAGAAGTATTAAAAAAATATTTAAAACCAACTAAAAATATTGGATTTGCAGTAGGAAGCGGAAGTCGTCAAAAATTTAAAAGATGGCCTTACTTTAAAGAGTTGATACAAAAAATTGATGGAAATAAATTAATTTTTATAGGACCAGATGAGATTGAGCTTGAAGAGAAATTTAAAGATTTAGGAGTTATTGTAAAAGAGAATATTGAAGATACAATTAATCTGATTTCAAACCTTGATTTATTGATAGGTAATGATAATGGGCTAATGCATATAGGATATGCCACAAAAATAAATACCGTTACAATTTATGGAATGACAAACGAAAAAGAGACGGGAGGTTATAGGGAAAATAATGAGAGTGTTTTTTTAGATTTGGAGTGTAGACCTTGTTTTGACCCGGCAACCGATTATGTTGGATGTGATGATTTTAAATGTTTAAAAGACTTAAAAGTTGAGGAGGTTTATAAAAGATGCCAAAAATTTCTATAATAATTCCTATTCTAAATGAAGAAAAATATATTACAAAATGTCTTAGTTCAATAATTGAAAGTGATTTTGATAAAAATGATATGGAAGTTTTACTAATTGATGGGGGAAGTGAAGATAAGACGATTGAAATTATAAAAGAGTATCAAAAAAAATATCCATTTTTTAAGCTTGTGAATAATCCTAAAAAAATAGTGCCAGTTGCTATGAATATAGGAATAAAAGAAGCAAAAGGCGAATATATTATAAGAGTTGATGCTCATTCAAGCTATCCAAAAGATTATTTTTCTAAGCTTGTTTTTTGGCATAAAAAACTTAATGCCGATAATGTAGGTGGAGTTGTAATAACAGAAGTAAAAAATAAAACTTTAACTTCAAATGCTATAAAAAATGTTTTAAGCGATAAATTAGGAGTTGGAAGTGCTTTTAGAAGTGGAGTTAGTGAAATTAAAGAAGTTGATACCGTGCCGTTTGGATGTTATAAAAAAGAAGTATTTGAAAAAATCGGGCTATATGATGAAAGGCTTGTTAGAAATCAGGATATTGAGCTAAATAAACGGTTAAAAAAATCAGGAGGTAAAATCTATCTTGTGCCGGAAATTAAATGCACATATTACGCAAGAGAGACTTTTAAAGATTTAGCAAAAAACAACTTTAATAATGGACTTTGGAATATTTTAACGGCTTTTTATACAGGGACTTTATCATCTCTATCTTTTCGCCATTTTGTACCGATGATGTTTGTTTTGAGTTTGATAGTTTTTGGTATAGGGGCGTTTTGTAGTGAAATAAGTAGGATTATTTTTTTTACAATTTTATTGTCATATTTAAGTATAATTTCAATTAGAAGTTTTCAGATTAAAAAAGATACTACCTTTTTTCATCAGCTTTTAGCGTTTTTGGTTTTGCATTTTAGTTATGGGATAGGCAGTATTGTTGGGATTTTTAAGATTATAAAGGAAAAATTAAATGAAAGAAAATAGATTAACTTTAATTTACATAGCAATTGCTTATATGTTTGTGTTTTTGTTTCATTTGTATTGGGTGTATTGGGCTAGTCATATTCCTATGTTTTATTGGAACGGGCAGCTGATGATAAATAACGTAGACGGCTATTTCTACGGAAGTGGTGCCCAAAAACTTCTTTATCATATGCACGAGTATAATCCTAGACTTCAAGACGTATGGCGTTACGGTACTGCTGTAATAACTGCGTTTTTATCTAAGTTTTTTCATATTTCTATAGATACTCTTATGCTTTATTTGCCACCTGTTGTTAGTTCGTTGGTGGTGGTGCCTATTATTTTAATAGGGAAACTTTATAAAAAGCTGGAGTGGGGATTTTTATCAGCCCTTCTTGCCGGGATTGGATGGAGTTATTATAATAGAACGCTTGCCGGATACTATGATACCGATATGTTTGCCGCAATGCTTCCTATGATGATACTCTATTTTCTTTTGTATTCTGTTAAAAACAAAAATTTTTTATTTACGTTTTTTGCCGGAATTACGGCAATTATTTATCCTTGGGCTTACGAGCAGGGTCTTTCTATCGTATATGCTATGGGTATTATGGCGTTTTTGTATCTTTTGTTGTTTAATTCTTTAAAAGATGAATTTACTTATAAGTTTATACTTCTTTTTTCTTTGGCATTGATAGATATTAATCCTTTTGTAAGGGCTCTTTTGGTAATAGGAGTTTTTTATTTTTTAAAAGAGAAAAAAGTTGAGTTAAAATATTTAAAAACAGTCTCTTTTTTTAGTTTTTTAATATTTTTGATTACCGGAAACGTATTTGGAATAGTACTTCATAAAATTTTGGCTTATTCTACTGCTACTACCACTTATGAGGGGCTTAAATTTTTAAATGTAAACGAAACGGTAAGCGAAGCCGGTAAAATTCCGGCAACAATTGTTTTTAATAGAATTATAGGAAGTGGTATAGGAATTATTATAGCTGTTGTGGGGTATATTTTGCTTCTTAGAAAATATAAAGAGTTTATTATTGCCCTGCCTCTTTGGGGGATAGGATTTTTCGCATTTATCGGGGGGCTTAGATTTACCGTTTATGCAGTGCCTATTGCTGCTATGAGTGGAGTTTATTTTTTTGTGTGGCTTAGCGAATACGTAAAAAATAAGAAATTGATTTTAATAACCGGTACTCTTTTTTTACTTATTCCCAATATCACTCATATTATCGGATGTTGTGAAAAAAATAATTCAAAAATCTTTAGGTATTTAAGTAGTGTTTATCCTATAAAAAGTTATCCTTATTTGGTTGAAACGACCTTTAGAAAACCGGAAGTTGCCGTCTTAAACGAGCTTAAGCATAAATCAAACCCTAAAGATTACGTAATTACCTGGTGGGATTACGGGTATCCGATTTGGTATTATGCAAATGTCAATACCTTAATTGACGGTGGTAAGCATAATGAAGATAATTTTTTGGTTTCTAAAATTTTACTCTCTTCAAATCCTTATTTGGTAAGAAATTTATCGTTACTTTCTATAAAAACATACGTTGATACCAATAAAACCGTAGCAACGCAGCTATTTTTTAAAGATAAAAAACCGGTTGATGTTTCTATGTATCTTTTAAAGGTCGGTTCAAAATCCTTTAAAACCCCTAAAGTCGATAGAGAAGTTTATTTGATGTTTCCTTTTAGAATGATGAGAATTATTTCTACCATTTCGGCTTTTAGCAACAGAAATATAAATACGGGTGAGCTTTATAAACCTCATATTTTCTTAAAAGACAGAATCTCTCAAAAAGGCAGATATATTTTAGTAGGAAATGTTGTTATTGATTTGGAAAAAAGGCTTATTAATAATTCAGTGCCTTTAAAGAGTATTGATATCGTAGCTTACAATAATCAAGGAAAACTTCTTAAAAAACATATTTCTTTGAATAAAGAAGGGTTGAGGTTAATTATTTTGCAAAACTTTAAAGAGGGGATTATTTTGGATGATTATTATTATGATTCCGCTTTTATTCAAATGTTTGTATTTGAAAATTACGATAAAAACCTCTTTGAGCCGGTGATTTTAAATCCTTTAATGAAAATTTACAAAATAAAACAATGAGTAAAATTGATAAAATTATAAAAAGAGTTTTTGATTTTAGTTTGTCGTTAATTGGGCTTTTGTTAACTTGGCCAATTATTTTAATTGCTTGGATTGTGGCAAGTATAGAGACAAAAAGTAATGGCTTTTTTTTGCAAAAAAGAGTTGGAGAAAATGGGAAATTATTTACCATTATTAAAATTAAAACAATGCATAATAATAAAGGTTCAACTATTACAACGGCAAACGATAAAAGAATTACAAAGTCAGGCAAATTTTTTAGAAGATATAAAATTGACGAACTCCCCCAGCTTATAAATGTACTTAAAGGTGATATGAGTTTTGTAGGTCCTCGTCCTGATGTACCAGGGTATGCCGATAAATTAAAAGGAGAAGATAGAATTATTCTATCAGTAAAACCAGGAATTACCGGTCCTGCCACATTAAAATATAAAAACGAAGAAGAGATCTTAGCAAAAGTCAATGACCCGATAAAATATAACGATGAAGTAATTTGGCCGGATAAAGTGAAAATAAATAAAGAGTATATTAAAAACTGGTCACTAAAAAAAGATATTGAATACATTTTAAAAACTATAAAGGGATAAGATGATTTACCTCTCTCCTCCTCATATGAGCGGTCGTGAGATTGAATATGTAAAAAAAGCATTTGAGAGTAACTATATTGCTCCTGTTGGGGAGTTTATTGATAGATTTGAAGAGATGGTTAAAAGTTATGTAAAATCAAAGAGTGCTTTGGCTCTTTGTAATGCAACAAGCTCACTTCATTTAGCTCTTAGAGTGTTAGGAGTTAAAGGTTCAAAAGTAGTTGTGCCAACTTTTACTTTTATAGGTTCTGTTAATCCGATTTTATATGAAGGAAATGAGCCTATTTTTGTAGATAGTGATGAGTTTTGGCATATGGATTTGAATTTACTTGAAGAAACTTTAAAAAAAGAGAGACCAAAAGCGATAATTGCCGTTCATATTTACGGGCAAGTGGCTGATATTGAAAATATTAAGTTTTTGGCTAATAAATATGGAGCTATTTTAATTGAAGATGCAGCAGAAGCTCTTGGGGCAAGGTATAAAGATAAGTTTGCCGGGACTTTTGGAGAGATTGGGGTTTATAGTTTTAACGGAAATAAGCTTCTTACAACCTCATCTGGTGGAATGATGGTAAGTGATAATGAAGATTTTATAAAAAAAGCCCGTCATCTCTCAACGCAGGCAAAAGAGGATGGATTTATTGAGTATGTTCATAAAGAAGTTGGATTTAATTATAGGATGAGTAATGTTTTAGCGGCTATTGGGGTTGGTCAGATGGAGGTTATTGATGAGAGGATAAAAAGAAAAAGGGAAATTTTTGAGATTTATAAGAGTGAGCTTAGCAATATAGCTAATTTTATGCCTGAACTCTCAAACACTTTTGGCACAAGATGGCTAACAACCCTTACTTTTAAAGAGTTAAATCCGTTTGAAGTTATAAAAAAACTAAAAGATAATAATATAGAAAGCCGCCCTCTTTGGAAACCTATGCATACTCAGCCTCTTTTTAAAAACTCAAAAGCTTATTTAAATGACAAAAGTGAAGAACTCTTTAAAAAGGGGATTTGTCTTCCAAGTGGAACAAGTATGAGTGATGAGGATGTAAGGAGAGTTTGTGATGTTATCAAATCTGTTTAAGCCTACAAAAACTAAAAGAGCTTTATTTTTTATTATAGGAGATATAATTATTTCTTTTTTTACTCTCTATTTTGCATACCTTCTTAGGTTTAATTTTGTTATTCCAAAGGAATATGTAGAGAGTTTTTTTAGGGTAGCCCCTTTTATTATAAGTTTTAAGATTTTTTGTTATTTTATTTTTAAACTCTATTTTGTTAGCTGGCGTTTTTTCTCTTTGATTGAGCTAAAAAGACTTTTTATTGCCACAACGCTTGCTTACGTTTCTTTTTTTGTGATTTTTTACATTTTTAAAGATTTTTTTATTCCACTTCCTAGAAGTGCGATTTTAATTGATTACTTTTTATCAATTTTATTTATTGGATTTTTTAGGATATTAAAAAGACTTTTAATAAGAGATAATTTTGGAGAAAAAGAAGCGGTAATTATTGGAGCAAATGAAAAAGCAATGAGTGTTTTAAAACGCTCACCTTATCATATAGTAGCAGTTTATGATGATAGTGATTTAGTTGGAAGTTATATTTATGGAATGAAGATTTTACCGCTAAAAGAGATAAAAGCAAGCAGGGCTATTATTACAAAAGAGTTAAATCAAGAAGAGCTTAATAAGTTAGTTGATTTTTTAAAATCAAGAGGGGTTGAGGAGATAAAAGTTTATAATCCTTTTAAAGAAGAAGTTAAAGATATCTCAATTGAGGATTTGCTTGCTAGAAAGCCAAAGGATTTAGATAAAGAAGCGATTAAGAAGTTTGTAAAAGATAAAACTATTTTAATTACGGGAGCCGGGGGAAGTATAGGGAGTGAGATTTGTAGGATTTGTGAAAAATATGAAGCCAAAGAGCTTATTTTGGTGGAAAATAGTGAATTTAATCTTTATAAAATAAATGAAGAGCTTAATTTACCTAGAAGAAGATATTTGGTGGATGTTAGCAAAAGAGAAGATTTAAAAAAGGTTTTTGAGGAAAATGAAATTGATATAGTTATTCACGCAGCAGCTTATAAACACGTGCCTTTGTGTGAAGAAAATCCGAGAAGTGCTGTAATTAACAATATAATAGGCACTAAAAACTCTATAGATTTAGCCGTTGAATACGGAGTTAAAAACTTTATTTTAATTTCAACCGACAAAGCCGTAAGACCTACAAACGTAATGGGAGCCACAAAAAGGGTGTGTGAGCTGTATGCTCAAAACGTAGATTCCAAATGTACGAAAATCAGTGCCGTGAGATTTGGGAATGTGCTAGGAAGTAGCGGAAGTGTGGTGCCGAAATTTAAAGAGTGTATAAAAAACAACAAGCCTCTTCCAGTCACTCATCCGGAGATTACCAGGTATTTTATGTTGATTCCGGAGGCTTGCGAGCTTGTTTTGCAAAGTGGGTCTTTGGCGAATCAGGGGGAGATTTTTATTTTGGATATGGGAGAGCCTGTAAAGATAGTAGATTTAGCTAAAAAGATGTTAAAACTTTACGGAAAAGATGAAAATAATATTGTCTTTACGGGACTTAGACCTGGAGAAAAGCTTTATGAAGAGCTCTTAATAGACGATGCTGATAAAAAGACAAAGTATGAGTCTATTTTTGTGGGAAAAAGAGTTGAGTTTGATTTAAATAAATTGAATTTTCTTATTAAGAAACTTTCAGAAGCTAAAGAAAAAAAAGAAATTGTAAAAATTTTGAAAGAGATTGTAGAAGAATATACTCCTTCTCCTTATTGACATATCAATAACTTTTCGATAAAATTTCTTAAAAAGAGGTAATAATGAAAAAGAAAATTGCTCTTGTTTTGTTGATAGTACTGATTGTTGTAAGTGCTTTTGGACTATATAAATATATAGTATTTACCAAAAATTACGCTTCAAGTAATGCTGTTTTTGTAAAATCCGATTCTTTGACTTTCCTTAGTTTTAAACTTCCAGGAAAAATAGAAGAAATTTATGTTAATGAGGGCGATGAGGTAAAAAAAGGCACTCTTTTAGCAAAGCTCGATACGAAAGAGTTGGAGCTTAAACAAAAGGCTTTAATAAACAATATAAATTCGCTTGATGAAAAAATAAAAGCTACGATAATTCAAAAAAACAAACTTCAAGATGATATAAGAGATAATATTTCTTTGATTAATGAAAATATTGAAAAACTAAAAAAAACAATAGAAGCTAAAAAACACGGTATAAAAGCTGAAGAATTTAAACTTGAAAAATTAAAAAGCGATTTTAATAGGTTTCAAAATTTATATAAAAAAGGCAAAATTTCAAAAGAAAAATTTGAAAGTGTAAAAACCGCATATTTAGCACTTAGTGAAAAAATAAAAGCCGATAAAAAAATCCTCTCGTCTATGCAAAATGATCTGAATATATTAAATATAAAGCTTAAAATGGCTAAAAATTCATTTAAAGATGTAGAAAGACTTGAAAAAGCGATTGCTTCTATGAAAGAGAGCAAAAAAGCTCTTTTAGAAAACCTGAAAGTGATAGAAAAAAGTATAAAAGATTCTTTTATTTATGCTCCTTTTGATGGGAAAATAGCTAAAAAATTCGCTTCTTCAAAAGAAGTGGTAGGGGCTGGTAAAAGAGTGCTTAGTATTGTAAATCCAAAAGATTTATATGTGCTTGATTTGCTTGAAGAGACAAAAATGAAAGGTATAGGAAAAGGGTGTGAAGTAAAAATCCATATAGACGCGCTTGATAAAGATTTTGAAGGATATGTTAGTAAAATACTTCCCGCAAGTGCCGCTACTTTTGCACTTGTTCCAAGAGATATAAGCAGCGGTGAATTTACTAAGCTTGCTCAAAGATTTTATGTAAGAATCAAATTTAAAGAAGTGTCAAAAGGTGTGCTTGTCGGAATGAGCGGGGAGGTTGATATTAAAAGATGTCAAAAATAATTTATTATAAAGGCGGAGAGCTTTTTATTTATGTTCTTTTGGTAACAGTGGGTGCTTTTATGGCTGTTTTGGATACTACGGTTGTGGATATTATAGTGCCGCGTCTAAAAGGACCTCTATCTACGGATATGTACGGTGTTCAGTGGGTGATTACGGCTTATATGATAGCGGCGGCTGTGGGGCTTTTGGTGATTGAATGGCTTATAAAGCATTACGGCAATAAAATGATTTATGTCATAGGGGTAGGGGCTTTTACTCTAGCTTCTTTTGGATGCGGAATTTCCGATTCTTTGGTTGAGATTATAATTTACAGGATAATTCAGGGATTTGCCGAGGCACTTATAATGGTAACGTCCCATGCTATGATTTTTTCGTTTTTTCCTCCTGAAAAAAGAGGGGTTGCAATGGGTGTTTTTGGTCTTGGAGTTGCTTTTGCTCCTGCTGTCGGACCTACTGTGGGGGGATATTTGACTGAATGGTTTTCCTGGAGGGCAGTGTTTTTTGTAAATGTTCCAATAGGATTGGTTTTGGTGGTGTTTAGTGCTTTAATGCTTCCTGATAATTCAAAAAGAGAACCTTATCCTTTAAATATCATATCGGTTATATTTTTGAGTATCTTTACGATAGCTCTTTTAATACTTCTTAGCAAAGGTCAGCAATGCGGTTGGTTTAATTCTCCTTTTATAGTATTTTTGGCTTTTGTTTCGTGGTTTGGGCTTTTGTTTTTTGTTTTGAGTGAAATGCTTTCGAGACATAAACTTTTTGATTACTCTTTGTTTAAGAACCCTTATTATTCTATAGGAATTTTAGTTTATTTTATTTTGCTTGGTTTTTCAATGTATCAGTATTTTTATCTTATTCCTATTTATTATGAGCATTTAAAGGGGCTTAGTTCTATTCAATCGGGTCTTGGAGTGCTCGGATTTGGCATATGGATTGGAATATTCAGTATGGTAGCCGGGGCTCTTAGTGATAAACTATCGCCCGTGCCTGTTCTTGTGACTGCTGCTTTGATTTATCTTTATTCGGCTTTTTTTCTTTTCCCAACGCTTAATTATTATACGCCTTTTTATGAGGCCGTGATTAAAACGATGCCTTTTGGGGTTGCTATGGGGCTGTTCTTTGCTCCTATTACCGTATTGGTTATGAATAACGCAAACGGTAAAATAGAACAGGCCATTACCACAATGGATTATGTAAGATTTATAGGGGGTAGTTTTGGTACGGCGATTGCTACCAATAATTTAGTGTTTTATAAAAACAAAGAATTTGACGGAATGGTTACTTTACAAAATTATGAGCTTTTAGATGAGTTTTTGGAAAATTTAAAACAAACTTTTGGGATTGTTGCAAAAATTCTTTTTAGAAATGTTGAAGAGCTTATGAGCTTTAATTACGGCTTTAAATATGTATGGCTAAATGCCGCATTTTGGGGAGCGGTTGGGAGTATATTTATTTTTATGCTTTTATTTATAAAAAGGAGAAAATATGAAAAAGTTTAGTTTGGTGTTATTAGTTGGTGGATTTTTGTTTGCTGAAAATTTTACGCAGATAAAAAGTGAAATTACAAATTCTCTCAAATACAAAATGCAAGAGAAAAAAGTAAAAATTTTTGAAGAAAAGTTAAATTCTATTAAGGCAAAAAATTACGGAAGTCTTGATTTGGAATATAGTGCAGTGCATCTTTTTAAGCAGCCTGTTATGAAGATGGATTCCATGCAGCCGGTTGGAGTAAATCCTTCTACAAATACTCTTATTTATAAAGAAATTCACTCCGAACTTCCAATGAGCGATAAAAATCATTACACGGGAGTTTTAAAATACTCATACCCTTTATTTACCGGATTTGCTCTTACCAATATGATAGATAAATCAAAACTTGAAGTTATTAAAGAAAAAATAAATTTGGATAATGTAAAAAGGGTTTTAACCCTTAACGCCGCTAAACTTTATTCGAATATTTACGCACTAAAAGCCAAAATAAACGCTTTAAAAAAGGCAAAAGAAGCTCTTTTAAGTGCTAAAGAAAAGGCTGAGAGTTTTTATAAGGAAGGTTTGCTTAACAAATCAAGCGTGGATGAGATTGATGCTAAATATTATGAAATTGTTGCTTTAATTAAAGAGACTGAAGCTCAAAAGTCTTCGCTTATTAATCTTTTAAGTTATCTTATAAACAAAAAAATTTCAAAAATTGACGGAATTAAAATAGAAAAAAATAATTTACCGCCGAAATTTGAAAACCGCCCCGATGTTAAAGCCATAAAAGAGACACTAAAAATAAAAGATATAGACATAAAACTTGCCAAATCAAAATATTACCCTCAAATCGGAATAGAAGCCGGCATAAAAAAAGAAGCGGATAATATTGTTTTAACTGATAATGATTATCAAAATATCGATAAATCTTATATAGCTTTAGGAGTTAAATACAATCTATTTGACGGAGGAGCAAAAAAGGCCACATTGGAGATGGCAAAACTTGCCAAAAATACCTATACCATTTATTATAACGATTATTTGAATCAGATCAAAACAGAATATCAAAACGATTTAGATACTCTAAATGCCCTTTTTATGAGACTTAAAGCTGCAAAAGAAGAGATTAAAGCAAGAGAGAGTTATTATGAATATATCAGATCAAAATTTGAAGAAGGACTGGCTGACAGTACGGATTTAAACGATGCAATTGCTAAACTCGCAAATGCTAGAGCAAAAAAAGAGGCTATAAAAGCAGAGATTTTCTTTTTGAATGTAAAACTTAAACTTAACGGAGGATATGATGAATAGAAAAGTTGTAATAGGGATAATTATCGCTCTTGTTGTGGTCAGCGGATATTTGATTTATAAAAAGTTAAATCCAAAAGAACTGCCCCCATATCTCGTACAGGCTATCGGTAAGGTTGACGGGGATTTGATAAACGTAAATACCAAGTATCCGGGAAGAGTTGTTAAAATAAATGTAGATATGGGAGATAAGGTTAAAAAAGGTGAAATTATAGCCGTTTTGGATTCCAAAGAATATCAGGATAAACTAAAAGCTATTGAAAATCAGATAAAAGCAAAAGAAAACGAACTTAATTTTACAACGGCTAAAATAAACGATACCATTAAAAAAGCTAAAAAAGGAGTTACGGCAAAACAAAAAGAGCTAAACGCCTTAACAGCCCGGATTGAGTCACTTAAACTTGTAATAGCCCAGGATAAAAAAGATGAAAAAAGAATAAAAAATTTAGTGGCTAAAAAACAGGTAGAACCTCATCAGCTTGAAATGGCAAGACTTAAAACAAGAACAGACTTAAAAAAACTAAAAGCACTAAACGCAAAAAAAGAAGCCCTTTTAATAGCAATAAAAATCGCAAAAGACGATTTACACACGGCAATTGCCGCGAAAGAAAACATAAAAGCGCTTAAAAATGCAATAAATGCCCTCAAAGCTCAAAGGGATGAAATTCAGACAATGATAGATAAACTCACTATTAAATCTCCTATTAACGGTTATGTGGATACCAAAATAGCACAAAAAGGCGAAGTTTTAGGGGCTGGAATGCCGGTTGTTTCTTTAATTAATCCTAAAGGACTCTATGTAGTGGTATTTGTAGATGAAATTACAAACGGAAAAATTAAATTAGGCGATAAAGCCGAAATCTTTTTAGACTCTTTTCCAAACGACCCTATTCCTGCGGTTGTGAGCAGAATTGCTAAAAGAGCGGAGTTTACTCCAAAAGAGGTTGCCGTAAAAAGCGACAGGGTTACAAGGGTTTACGAAGTAAGGCTAAAACCAACCGAGCCGAATCCTTATCTTAAACTGGGGCTTCCAGCAACGGGAGTTATTTTGATAGGAAACGGAAGTTTGCCAAAATCTCTTGACGAATTACCTGAATTATAAGTAAAAAATAATGCTTGAAGTAAAAAACGTTACGGTAAAGTATGGAAATGTTGTAGGTGTTAGGAATGTGAGTTTTAAAGCCGACAGCGGTGAGATAATCGGCTTTATTGGGGCGGACGGGGCTGGAAAAAGCTCGACTATGCACGCAATTGCCGGAGTTAAGAGGTTTGATGGGGAGATTGAATTTATGGGGTATGCCTATCACTCCCCGAAAGAAGCCGAAAAAATAAAGCCACAGCTCTCATTAATGCCGCAGGGGCTTGGGCTTGTTTTGTATGATAATTTGAGCGTAAAAGAACATTTTGAATTTTTTAGAAACATAAGAGAAGTCAAAAGAGATATAGAATATGAAAAACGTCTTTTAAAAATGGCGGGGCTTTATGAGTTTCAGGATAGGCTTGCGGGGCATTTGAGCGGCGGTATGAGACAGAAACTCTCACTCATATTAGCACTTCTTCCACGTCCTAAACTCTTAATTTTAGACGAACCAACAACCGGGGTTGACCCTATAAGCAGAAGAGAACTTTGGGAGATAGTTGACGGATTTAGAAAAAAAGAAGGGATAATCGCCCTGATTTCCACAGCCTACATGCAAGAAGCCGAGCAAATGGATAAACTGCTTTTATTTGACGAGGGTGAAGTTATCGCAAAAGGGAGTGCTAAGGAGCTTAAAGAGAGTATAAAAGATTATACGTATGAAGGTGAGATTGAGAGGGAAGATTGTTTTAGTTTTAATAACAGAACATACTCCCTAAAACCTTTAAACTTAAAAAAAGCACCTCCTTTGCTTGAAGGGGTATTTTTTGTAAATGCACTTAAAAAAGGTAAAAAGAATTTAAAAATAAACTTAGAAGAAAAAGATATTAAACTTCCGGAAGTTGTAGTAAAAGCAGTTGGTCTTACCAAAAAATTCGGAAATTTTGTAGCGGACGACCATATAGATTTAGAGCTCAAAAGCGGTGAGATTTTAGGGCTTTTAGGTGCCAACGGAGCCGGGAAAACCACCTTTATTAAAATGCTTCTTGGACTTTATCCGATTGATGAGGGGGAATTGTATCTGCTTGGAAAAAGAATAGAATCTTATGAAGACAGACTTGAGCTTAAAAGCAAAATAGGCTATATGTCTCAGAGGTTTGCTTTGTATGAGGAAATGACCATTAAAGAAAATATGGAGTATTTTGCCAAAATGCATGATTTAAGCCCTAAAGAAACAAAAGAAAAAATCGAATACTTTTCAAATCTGTTTGGATTTAAAAAATATTTAAACGATTTTCCAAAAGATTTGCCTCTTGGAATTAACCAGAGATTTTCACTATCAGTTGCTCTTTTACATGAGCCTGTTGTTTTGTTTTTGGATGAGCCTACAAGTGGTGTTGATACGATAGCAAGGGCTACTTTTTGGAGGTTTTTAAGGGAAGTTAAAGAAAAATGGAAAATATCAATTCTCATTACCACCCATTATATGAGCGAAGCGGAATACTGTGATAGGGTTGTGGTGTTAAAAAGAGGTAAAAAAATTGTTGATGATGAGGTTAAAAAGCTTCATGAAAAATTTCCTGGACTCTCTTTTGAAGAGATTTTTATTAAATATTATGAGGAGAGTAAATGAAATTAGGAGTAATAAAAGCCTATTTAAAAAAAGAGTTTATAGATTTGTGGCGCTCAAAAATGATTATAATGATATATTTAATTCCCGCTATGATAGTTATACTTTTTGGGTATGGTATCAGAATGGAGGTAACTCATTCAAGAACGATTATAATCGATAGAGACAATACGAAACTTTCTCAGGAAATTATAAGGGCATTTAGCACCACTAAATATTTTGATACAAAAGTTTTAAATATCACCGATAATGAGGCTTTAAGACTTATAAAGCAAAATAGAGCCGATTTGTTTATAATAATTCCCCATAATTTTGAAAAAAATCTGATGCACTCCCGCGATTCCGAGGTTGCTATATATATTGATGGAAGTTTTCCTTTAAGGGCTACGACTCTTGAAGGATACGTTCAGGGGGTGTTTTTAAATCAGCTTGAAAAAAACGGTGTAAAAGTCCCTTTTGAGATAAACCAAAGAAACTTTTTTAACGAATCCATGCGGGATGAAAACGGGATAGTCCCTGGGCTTATTGGACTTACGATGCTTATAGCCCCGGCAATTATCGCAGCACTTTTAATCGTAAAAGAAAAAGAAGCCGGAACTATTTTTAATTTCTATTCATCCCCCGTTTCAAAAATAGAGTTTTTAATTGCAAAATTGACTCCCCCTTTTATTTTGTATTCATTTAATACGTTTATTCTCTTTTTAATAGCCGTTTATATCTTTAAAGTTCCCTTTAAGGGAAGTTTTCTGCTTTATTTTTTGGCAAGCGAAATATATATCGTTATCAGTATCGGTATAGGGCTGTTGGTCTCTATTATTACATCACGTCAGGTTACGGCTCTAGTTTTAACGATTATTATAACGGTAATCCCCGGGTTTTTGTATTCGGGTATTTTGATGCCTATTTCTTCAATGACAGGAGAGAGTTATATAGAAGCTCATATGTTTCCCGTAATGTATTACAACCATCTTTTGTATGACGCGTTTTTAATAAATCAGGGATTTAATTCGCCAAAAAATGTGGAATACTTTTTTATTTTGATTTTTTATGCCGCTTCTTTGCTTTTTATTGGCTCGCTGCTTTTAAAAAAGGAGCTTAAATGAAAAAGTTCTTAGCTGTTTTTAAAAAAGAGATTTTGGTTTTTTTGAGGAATGTGGGGCTTGTTTTTATACTGATTTATGCTTTTACGGTTGATATTTATGTTGCCGGTAAAGGAATTGAGATTAAGCCCAGAAACGTAACCGTAGGATATGTTAACTATTCGGGAGAGCTTTTGCCACAGAAGATTTTAGCCCATCTGCACGCCCCCGAATTTCAAAAACCAAAAAGGTTTTTAAACGAAAAAGAGCTTAAAAAAGCGGTGTTTAACAAAGAGATAATGGTCGGCATTATTTTTGATAAGGATTTTGAAAAAAATTTTATTAGAAAAAAAGCCGCTAAAATTAACGTAATAATAGATTCGACCGCTGCCGCTCAGGCGGAGGTGTCCGTTCAGTATTTAACACAGACGGTTTATTCCATGATAGACGGCAAAATGCCTGTTGATATTAAAATCTATAAACTTTTTAATCCGAATTCAAATTCCGAGTGGTTTATGGGATTGAGTGAATTATTAAGTGTTACTACAATACTAAGCCTTGTTTTGATAGCGGTAGTGTTTGTAAGGGAAAAAGAAGCCGGGACATGGGATATTATGCTTTTGATGCCGGTTAACGGAGCTTTGATTATGTTTGCAAAGGTTTTTTCTCAAATTTTTATTCTTTCAGTCGGACTTGTTATGGGAATAGGGCTTGTATTATTCGGCGTATTCGGAGTGCCGATGAACGGAAATCTTTTTTATTTTTTCCTTTTAACGTTTTTCTTTGTTTTGGCAATGGGCGGAATTGCCCTTGTAATTGCCGCTTATTCAAACAGCGTTCTTGAAGTTTCCCAATATACCGTTTTGGTTGTTATGCCCCTTTTGTTTTTAAGTGGGGCTTGGACGCCGATTCACTCTATGGTGCCTTGGCTTCAAGAACTTAGCGTTATCTCACCGGTAAAATACTATATTGAGGGTGTGCAGTCGATATTTTTCAGGGGAACAGAATTTATTGATTTATTGCCTTATTTTACCGGAGAGATTGTAATAGGTGCAGTTTTGTTTTATATTGGGTTTAGAAAAATGGGAAGACTTTTTTAAAATAGAAAATTGTAAAACTTGCAAAAATGCTTATTTTTTTAATGATTATTTAAATAATTGATATTTGGTCAGTTGCGATGGAATTAATATTTGACAAAAGATGTTAATTGTTTTATAATGTCTGATATTGGATATTAATCAAAGGAATTATATGCAAAGAGTTGGAATAAGAGAATTCACAAAGAATTTTAATAAATTTCAAAATTTGAAAATGGTGGAAATAATTGATAAAAAAACAAATAAGCCTAAAGGTTTATATTTATCATATGAGATGGCTAAAATTTTTAAGAGTATGTTAGAGAGGGAAAAAACAGAAGATAAAAAGAAAAAATTATCTAAAATTATGCAATTTGCCGGAAAAGTTGAGTTAGATGAAAAATTTAAAAATCTCTCAGAAAGAGAATTAAAAATTGAAATAGCAAAGCTTAAAAATGGCTAATATTTTTTTGGATACTAATATTATTATTGATTTTTTGGATAATAGTAGAATTAATCATAATAATGCCGTAAACTTATTTGAAAAGTTAATTATTGAAGAGCATTCGGTTTTTATTAGTGAAGATATGTTAAGCACGATTTATTATTTAGTTAAAAATAAAAAGAAAGTGCTGCATTTTATAAAAGAAATTTTAGAGTTTTGGAATGTTGTGAGCTTTGATAAAGATGTAATTAAAAAAGCAATTGAAATGTCAATAGATAAAAATTTTGATTTTGAGGATTTACTTCAATGTTTTTGTGCTAAAAAATACGGGTGTGTAATAATTACTAATGATAAAAAATTTGTACACTGTGGTGTAAAAGTTATAGGATATGAAGAGTTTTTGGACTAAAAGATTAAAAGGTTAGGAATTAAAGGAGTTGCAAAACTAGCAACTGCAAGAGCAAAAAAAGAGGCAATAAAAGCCAACATTTTCTTTTTGAATATTAAACTTAAATTGAATGGATGTAACAATGATTAAAAAAAACCTTGTAGCTTTTATAATTTTATTTTTAGCTATTGTATCCGCATTTTTTATATATAAAAAATTAAATTCAAAAAAGTTGCACCTTTTTCTAATATAGTTTAAGAAAATTTAGTTAGTTTCACTTAGTTTGACATTGAGAGAGAGTATAATTGTTAATAAAAAAGGAGAAAAAATGAAAAAAATGATTTTTAGTTTAATTTTTATTTCTTCTTTATTTGCTGTGAGTGGGAGTCAGTTGTATGAAAATTGGCATATTGTATTCCTAAAAATGTAAAGGGATTAGATATAATGGATATAGTTATTAAATCATGGAGAAACAGGTGGGATAATTTATCCAATTACTTTAAATATCCCGAACCCATAAGAAAAGTAATATATACCACAAATATCATTGAATCGGTTCATAGACAATTCAGGAAACTCACTAAAACCAAAGGTGCTTTTCCAAATGAAAACAGTTTACTTAAATTGCTTTATATGGGAATCCAAAATGCTGAAAAAAAATGGACTATGCCGATTAGAAACTGGAACCTTACACTTTCTCAACTGGCAATTTTCTTTGAAGGAAGATTGGATGAAGCTTTAAATCTATGATATAATTTTCTTAGCTGACACGGAATTATGAACGGTCTCTCCCTGTAGCTCATTCCTAAAACATACATGGATAAAATCTTTTCTTCTATTTCGTCACTGATTGTAGTTTGATGTTTCTTTACTATTTGAGGCTCAAAATTTCCTTCTCTATCTCTTGGAGTAGCAAGCTCAAATTTACCGCTTGAGGATTTAACCGTTTCTTCTGTTTTTTTTACCTTGTAATACTTCATTTGCAATATGAGCTTCAATCTCAGCTTCAAATGCGGCTTCTACAAGTTCTTTTATGAGTGGAGCCAATACTCCGTCTTTACCTCCTATCTTCTTACCTGCTAATAACTCTTTTACCGCTTTTTCAAAATCAAACCTTTCCACGTCAGTCCTTTCATTTTTAGTATTTTATCCAGACTGACACGGAATTTCTAATAGTCCCTCTCACTCTTTTTATTTTTTATTTTCAATTTTTTCTAAATTTACACTATCAAAAAAATAAACATTGCCTACAATATTGCATTAAGGCTTATAGCAATTCAAAAAATAAATTCTACATTTTCACCGTTTTCAATATTCACCATTTTTACTGTTGAAATTTTGGTGAAATCGTGAAATTGTGAAAACATGGAATTGTGAAATTGTCTGAATTATTTTTTGTAATGGTATTACTGCCGTATTTTGCAGGGGAAATAATTATTGGTATGGTATTATTTTATATAGGGTTTAGGAAAATAGGGAGACTTTTTTAGTTAGTCGTGAAGTGGTGAAGTTGTAAAGTCGTGAAGGGGAAAAATAAAGAGTTAATTAATATTAATGCCTTCACAGCTTAACTACTTCACAACCTATCAACTTTAAATTGAAGGATCAATATGAAAGATATACAAAAAGAGTTTTTAGATAATAGAAATAAGAGTAAAGATGTGTGGAGAATGTTTAGAGTCATTAGTGATTTTACAGATGCGTTTGATGAACTTGAAGATTTACCACCAGCTGTTAGTATTTTTGGGAGTGCAAGGGAGAAACCAGGAAGTTTTTATTATGAAAAAGCGACAGAAATTTCAAGAAAACTTAGTGAAAAAGGGTATGCTATTATTACAGGAGGAGGTCCTGGTATTATGGAAGCTGCTAATAAAGGTGCAAAAATTAGTGTAGGGCTTAATATAGAGCTTCCTCATGAGCAAAAAACAAATCCATATGTAAAAATTCCTCTTAAATTTAAATATTTTTTTACTAGAAAAGTTACTTTTTTAAAATATAGCGTTGCTACTGTAATGATGCCGGGTGGATTCGGAACGGTTGACGAGCTTAGTGAAGTATTGACACTTGTTCAGACTAATAGAATGAGTAAAGTCCCTATTGTTTTTTTTGGAAAAGAGTTTTATAAACCTCTTTTAAAATTTTATGAAACTATGCTCTCTTATCAATATATAGAAAAAGAGGATTTAGATTTATTTATAGTTACCGATGATATTGATGAGGTAGTTGCATATATTTATAAAAATGCGGTTAAACCTTAGTTTTATAATTTATTTGCTTACTTCTTTTTCCTTTATTTAAGGAAACAATTCTCTTTTTTCTCTTGCAAAAGTTACAAAAATCTTTTATAATTTCACTCCACAATGCGTGGAAAAACCACGAGATCTTTAAAAAGGAAGGCTAATGGAGAAAATTAGAATTAAACTTCAAGCATATGACCACAGAGTGCTTGATAAAGCAGTAGGCATTATTATAGATGCGATTAAAAGAACTGGAGCTGAAGTAAAGGGTCCAATTCCACTACCTACTAAAATCAGAAGATATACGGTATTAAGATCACCTCACATTAACAAAGATTCAAGAGAACAATTTGAGATTAGAATCCATAGAAGAATTGTTGATGTTGTAAATGCACAACCTGAAACTGTTGACTCATTAATGAAATTAGAGTTAGCACCAGAAGTTGATGTAGAAGTTAGGGCATTAAGTTAAGGAGAATTGAATGGAATTTATAGTTGAAAAAATAGGAATGAGTAGGACAGTTGGAATCCCAAGTATTCCAGTTACTTTATTAAAAGTTGTTCCAGCAAAAGTTTGTGAAATTAAAGAAGATAAAGCTTTAGTTGCATATCCTTATGGTAAAAAATTAAATAAACCTATTGAAGGTATGCAAAAAAAATATAATCTACCAAAAGAGTTCAATAGATTTGTAGAACTTAAAGTTGTAAACACTGAACCGGGAGATTTATCAGTAGAACCTTTAAAAGAAGCTAAAAAAGTAAAACTTACTTTTAAATCTAAAGGTAGAGGTTTCCAAGGTGTTGTAAAAAGACATGGATTTGCAGGAGGTCCGGGAGGACACGGTAGTAGATTCCACAGAGCACCAGGTTCAATTGGTAACTGTGAATGGCCAGGTAGAGTAATGCCGGGTAGAAAAATGCCAGGACATTACGGAAATAAAAATGTAACAGTTAACGCTGAAGTAGTTGAATTTGACCCGGATATGGGTGTACTTGTAATTAAAGGAAGCGTTCCTGGAGCAAACGGAAGTTTAGGAAGAGTAAGGATTGTGAAATGAGTATTGAAGTAATTAAACAATTACCGGAAGATTTTCAAGGTATTAATCCTCATAACCTTTATCTTTATGTAAAAGCATACCTTGCTAACCAAAGAGCTGGTACTGCACATACAAAAACTAGAGGTGAAGTAAGTGGAGGAGGTAAAAAACCTTTTAGACAAAAAGGTCTTGGACGTGCTAGACAAGGTTCAATCAGAGCACCTCAATTTGTTGGTGGTGGTGTAGCACACGGACCGAGAAATGAAAGAGATTGGTCTCAAAAATTAAATAAAAAACAAAAAAGAGTTGCACTTAAATATGCACTTAATGAAAAAGCTGAAAACGGAAAAATTTTCGTAGTAGATAACATTAAAATTGAGAGTGGAAAAACAAAAGATGCTCAAAAATGGTTAAATGAAATTAATCAAAGAGATTATCTAATCGTTGTAGATGAAATGGATGAAAAAACATTTTTAGCATTCAGAAACATTCCAAATGTATATATTATCACACCGGAAGAATTAAATGCATATTATGCAAGTGTATTCCACAGCATTATTTTCGATAAAGCAGCTTTTGAAAAAGTTATAAAGGGCTAAGCGATGGCAGATATTACAGATATTAAATCAATAGTTTATACTGAAAAAGCACTTAATTTGCAAGAGCAAGGTGTGCTAGTAGTTCAAACTACACCAAAAGTTACTAAAAATCAACTTAAAGAAATTTTCAAAGAATATTTTGGTGTAACACCTCTTAAAGTTAACTCTTTAAGACAAAAAGGTAAAGTTAAAAGATTTAGAGGAATCGAAGGTAAAAGACCTGATTATAAAAAATTCTACGTTAAATTACCTGAAGATGCAAAACTTGAAAGCCTAAGTGTATAAGGATAGAAGATGGCAGTAAAAACATATAGACCGTATACACCGTCAAGAAGATTTATGACAACTCTTGATAACAGTGATATTACATCTAAACCGACGGTAAAAAAATTACTTATTAAACTTCCAGCAAAAGCTGGTAGAAACAACTATGGAAGAATTACATCTAGACATAGAGAAGCTGGTCATAAAAAGCTTTACAGAATTATCGATTTTAAAAGAAATAAATTCGGTATTCCTGGTAAAGTTATGACAATTGAATACGACCCATACAGAAACTGTAGAATTTGTCTAATCAGCTATGCTGATGGAGATAAAAGATATATTATTCAACCAGAAGGTTTAAAAGTTGGTGATACTGTAATGGCGGCAGAAGCCGGTCTTGATATTTTACCGGGTAATGCTATGAAACTTAAAAATATTCCGGTTGGTACTGTTGTACACAATGTTGAAATGAAACCTGGTAAAGGTGGACAAATCGCAAGAGCTGCCGGAAACAGCTGCCAAATTATGGGTAGAGAAGGAAAATACGTAATTCTTAGACTTCCAAGTGGTGAAATGAGAAAAATTCTTGGTGAATGTATGGCAACAATCGGTACTGTTGGAAATGCAGATTACCAAAATATTACTATCGGTAAAGCCGGTAGAAGCAGATGGCTTGGAATTAGACCTCAAACTAGAGGTATCGCAATGAACCCAGTAGATCATCCACATGGTGGGGGTGAAGGTAGAAGTAAAGGTAACCATCCTGTTACACCTTGGGGTATGCCGACTAAAGGTTATAAAACTCGTAAGAAAAAACAATCTGATAAATACATCATTTCAAGAAGAAAGAAATAAGGATAGCTCATGGCTAGAAGTTTAAAAAAAGGTCCTTTTGTAGATGACCATTTAATGAAAAAAGTTCTTAAAGCAAAAGAAGAAAAAAATCCAAAACCAATTAAAACTTGGTCAAGAAGAAGTACAATTACACCTGATATGATTGGTTTAACAATTAACGTTCATAACGGAAGAGATTTCGTTCCTGTATACATTACTGAAAGACACGTAGGATTTAAACTTGGTGAATTTGCACCGACTAGAACTTTTAGAGGACATAAAGGTTCTGTTCAAAAGAAAATAGGTAAGTAAGGATAGGTGATGAGTAAAGCAGTATTAAAATTTATAAGACTATCCCCAACTAAAGCAAGACTTGTAGCAAGAGAAATTCAAGGAATGAATGCTGAAGATGCATTAGCGAAGCTTGAATTTATGCCAAACAAAGCTGCAAAAGTAATTGCAAAAGTAGTAGCAAGTGCAGTTGCAAACGGTGGATTTGATGCTAATGAAGTTGTAATTAAATCTTGTAGAATTGATAGAGGTCCTTATCTTAAGAGATTTAGACCAAGAGCAAGAGGAATGGCTAGTAGAATTCAAAAACCTACAGCACATATTTTTGTAGAAGTTGAAAAGGAAAGCTAATGGGTCAAAAAACGAATCCAATCGGACTAAGACTAGGGATTAATAAAAACTGGAGAAGTAGATGGTTCATTAATTACAATACTATGCCTGAGAATGTATTAAGTGATTATGAACTAAGAAAATTCCTTAAGAAAAAACTTTATTACGCTGGTATCAGTGATATTATTATTGAAAGAACAGCTAAAAAAATCAGAATTACAATTTTTGCAGCTAAACCTGGTATCATTATCGGTAAAGGTGGTAGTGAAATTGAAGCTCTTAAAAAAGAACTTCAAAAGAAAATTGGTAATAAAGAATTAATTCTTAATATTAAAGAAGAGAGAAAACCACAATTATCAGCTCAACTTGCAGCTGAAAACGTTGCTACTCAAATTGAAAGAAGGGTAGCATTTAGACGTGCTATGAAAAAAGTTATTCAATCAGCTCTAAAAGCCGGAGCAAAAGGTATTAAAGTTCAAGTTGCCGGAAGACTTAATGGAGCTGAAATGGCAAGAACTGAATGGTATCTTGAGGGAAGAGTTCCTCTTCATACATTAAGAGCTAAAATCGATTACGGATTTGCAGAAGCTTTAACTACATACGGTATTATCGGTGTTAAAGTTTGGATATTCAAAGGTGAAGTTCTTCAAAGAAAAATGAATTCTGACGATACGGCTACGCCGGAGAGAAAAGCTCCAAGAAGAAGAAAAGGACGCAGAAATGTTAATGCCAAAAAGAACTAAATATAGAAAACAACAAAAAGGTAGAAACAGAGGTAAGGCTTACAGAGGTAACAGCCTTGCATTCGGAACATACGGATTAAAAGCTATTGAACTTGGAAGAATTAATTCAAGACAAATAGAAGCCGGAAGGGTAGCACTTTCTAGAACTATGAAAAGAACAGGTAAAATCTGGATTAGAGTATTCCCGGATAAACCTCTTACAGCTAAACCGGTTGGTGTGAGAATGGGTAAAGGTAAAGGTAGTGTAGAAGAGTGGGTAATGAATATTCAACCTGGAAGAATTATTTTTGAAATTACAGGTGTTGATAACAACACTGCAGTAAAAGCTTTAACTCTTGCAGCTGCTAAATTACCTTTTAAAACAAAAATTGTAAGTATGGAGAGTGACAATGAGCTATACTAAGTTAAATGTAGCAGAATTAATTGAGAAAAATGAAGCTGAATTACAAAAGCTTCTAAAAGATAAAAAAATGGAGCTTTTTGAAACAAAAATGAAATTAAAAACTATGCAGCTACAAGATACATCACTTGTTTCAAAAATCAGAAAAGACATCGCAAGAATTAAAACTGCGATGAGAATGAAAAGGGGTAACTAATGCCTAAAAGAGTTATTCAAGGAAAAGTTATTAAAAAAACGGGTGATAAAACTATCAACGTTTTAGTTGAAAGAAAAGTTTTACACCCGAAATATCATAAAATTGTTAAAAAATTTAAAAAATATCTTGTTCACGATGAAAACAATGAAGCTAATGTTGGTGATGTTGTAACGGCAATTGAACATAGACCAATTTCTAAAAGAAAATCTTTCGTTCTTAAAGAAATTGTAGAAAGAGGAGAATAAGAATGATTCAACCATTTACAAGATTAAAAGTTGCTGATAACAGCGGTGCTAAAGAAATTATGTGTATTAAAGTTTTGGGAGGGTCAAAAAGAAGATACGCATCAGTTGGTGACATTATTGTCGCTTCTGTGAAAAAAGCCCTTCCAAACGGTAAAATTAAAAAAGGTCAAGTTGTAAAAGCTGTAGTAGTTAGAACTAAAAAAGAAGTTCAAAGAGAAAACGGTTCATTAATTAGATTTGACGATAACGCGGCAGTTATTATCGATGCTAAAAAAGAACCTGTAGGAACTCGTATTTTCGGACCGATTGCTAGAGAAGTTAGATACGAAGGATTCCAAAAAATTACATCACTTGCTCCGGAGGTGCTATAATGGGTGCTAGAAAAAATTTACCTCCTAAATTCAAAATCAAAAAAGGTGATACTGTAAAAGTTATCGCTGGAGATGATAGAGGAAAAACTGGTGAAGTTTTAAAAGTACTAGTAAAAGAAGCTAAAGTACTTGTAAAAGGTGTGAACGTAGTGAAAAAGGCTGTTAAGCCAACTGAAGCAAATCCAAAAGGTGGATTTGAATATATTGAAAAACCAATTCACATCTCAAATGTAAAAAAAGTAGAAGGCTGAGAAGATGTTTGAAGTACAAAAAAAATATTACGAAGAAGTTAGACCAAAATTAGTAGAGGAATTTGATATTAAAAATCCTATGCTAATTCCTAATCTTGAGAAAATAGTAGTTAGTGCTGGTGTTGGTGAAGGTGCTAGAGATAAAAAATTCCTTCAAAGTGTAGCTGATACTTTAACAATTATTACTGGACAAAAAGCGGTTATTACTCCTGCTAGAAAATCTGTAGCAGGATTTAAAGTTAGAGAAGGTATGCCTGTTGGTGTGAAAGTTACACTTAGAGGCGAAATGATGTGGAATTTCCTTCAAAAACTTATCTCAATTGCACTTCCAAGAGTTAGAGATTTTAAAGGTGTAAAAAGAGACGGGTTTGACGGAAGAGGTAACTTTAACTTTGGTTTAACTGAACAACTTGTATTTACTGAAGTTGATTACGATAATATTATTAGAGTTCACGGTATGAACATTAATATTTCAACTACAACTGAAGACGATAAAATGGCTGAAAGAATGCTTGAACTTATCGGATTCCCATTTACAAAAGGAAAGTAATATGGCTAAAAAAAGTATGATAGCTAAAGCTAAAAGAAAACCGAAATTCAAAGTTAGAGCATATACAAGATGCTCTATCTGTGGAAGAGTTCACTCTGTTTATAGAGATTTTGGTATTTGTAGAATTTGCCTAAGAAAAATGGCAAACGAGGGATTACTCCCTGGTGTTAAAAAAGCAAGCTGGTAAAAGGATGCCACTATGATGAATGATATTATTGCAGACGGATTAACAAGAATAAGAAATGCAGCGATGAGAGGGTTAGAAGTAACTCAACTTAACCACTCAAAGCTAATGGAAGATGTTTTAAAAGTTTTCGAAGAAAAAGGTTACATCGAAAGTTATAAAGTAATTGAAGATGGAAATAAAAAATTTATCAACGTTACTTTAAAATATGATGAAAACGGAAATTCTGTTATTAATGAAGTTAAAAGAGTATCTAAACCTGGTAGAAGGGTTTATAAAGGATACGAAGATATTAAAAGATTTAAAAACGGTTATGGTACATTGGTCGTATCAACAAACAAAGGCGTTTTACCTAATGACGAAGCCTACAAATTAAAAGTAGGTGGAGAAGTAATCTGTAGTATTTGGTAAGGAGATAATTTATGAGTAGAATAGGTAAACAACCCGTAAAGTTAGCTTCCGGCCTTGAAGCTAAACTTGAAGGGAATAAATTAATTATTAAAAAAGGCCAAGATGAAAAAGTTATTGATACTAAAGGTGTTGTAAAAGTAAACATCGAAGGTGATACATTAAATTTTGAACCGACAGAAGATACTAAATTTGCTAAAGCAATGTGGGGAACTGTTAGAGCTTTAGCTAATAATGCTGTAATCGGATTAACTCAAGGGTTTGAGAAAAAACTTGAAATTAACGGTGTTGGTTACAGAGCATCTGTTAAAGGAAACGTTTTAGAATTACAACTTGGATATTCACACCCTATTAATTATGAAATTCCAAAAGGAATTACTATTACTGTAGAAAAAAATATCATTACTGTAAAAGGTAGTGATAAGCAACAAGTTGGACAAGTTGCTGCAGAAATTAGAAGCTTTAGAAAACCTGAACCTTACAAAGGTAAAGGTGTTAAATATGTTGATGAGCATATTATCAGAAAAGCTGGTAAAACAGCTAAAAAATAAGGGTGAGAGATGAGAAGAAGTAAAGCATTAGCTAAAAGAGATTTAAGAAGAATTAAAAGAAAAAAAAGAGTAAGAGGTAGAATCAGTGGTACTCCTGATATGCCAAGAGTTACTATCTATAAATCAAATAGATATATTATAGTTCAAGCTATTGATGATGTAGCAGGAAATACATTGGTATTTTTAAATACTGCTCATCTAGAAAATAAATTACCGTCAAACATTAACGGTGCAAAAGAAGCGGCTAAAATTTTTGCTGAAAAATTAAAAGCTGCTAATATCGATTCTGTTAGATTTGACAGAAACGGATATAAATATCACGGTGTAGTTGCAGCATTTGCAGATACTCTAAGAGAAAATGGTATAAAACTATAAAGGACTAGGCAAATGGCTAAAAAAGCTCAAGTAATTAGAGATTATAATAGAGAAGAATTCGAAGAAGTAGTTGTTAATATCGGAAGAATTACTAAAGTTGTTAAAGGTGGTAGAAGATTTAGATTTAACGCTTTAGTAGTTGTTGGAAACAAAAAAGGTATAGTTGGAATCGGAACTGGTAAAGCAAAAGAAGTTCCTGATGCAATTAAAAAAGCGATTGATGATGCGTTTAAAAACCTTGTAAAAATTGAAGGTATTCACGGAAATACTATCAATCACGACGTACAGGCTAAATATAACGCATCAAAAATTTTACTTAAACCTGCAAGTGAGGGTACGGGGCTAATCGCCGGTGGTGCGGTAAGACCGGTACTAGAGCTTGTTGGTATTAAAGATATTTTATCTAAGTCACTTGGTTCAAACGAACCGCACAATCTTGTAAGAGCTACTGTTGAAGCTCTAAAAATGATTAAAAGTAAAAAGGCTTAAGTCATGGCGTTAAATAATTTAAAACCGGCATGTGGTTCTACTCATAAAACAAAAAGAGTAGGACGCGGAGCAGGTTCAGGGTATGGAAAAACATCAACTAGAGGACAAAAAGGTCAAAAATCAAGAACTGGTTATTCTCAAAAAAGAGGTTTTGAAGGTGGTCAACAACCGCTTCAAAGAAGACTTCCAAAAGTTGGATTTAAAAGTAGAGTTGTAAAACCTCAAGCGATTAATGTGGATAAATTCCCAGCAATTGCTGAACTTGAAGAAATTACTATGGAAACATTAGGAAATATAGTAAAAATTAAAGCTAAAAAAGTTAAATTAATTGGAACTAAAGCAAAAGAGCTTAAAGATAAAATTAAAGACGCTAACATAACTACATCTGGAAAGTAAGGGTATGAATCCAATAGCAAAAAAAATCTTAATTACCCTTGGTTTCCTTCTTATTTATAGAGTTTTAGCATATGTTCCGGTACCAGGGGTAAATATAGATGTAATAAAAGATTTTTTTTCCGGTCATCAAAATGACGCATTAGGTCTTCTTAATATGTTTAGTGGTAATGCGGTAAGTAGAATGAGTATTATTGCTCTTGGGGTAATGCCTTATATTACTGCATCAATTATTATGGAACTTCTTGCAGCAACTTTCCCAAGACTCGGTGAAATGAAAAAAGATTCTCAAAGTTTTCAAAAATATATGCAAATAATTAAATATTCTACTGTGCTTATTGCTTTTATTCAAGCAATAGGAATTGCAATTGGTCTAACTTCTATGACAGGTAAAATGGGTGAGAGTGCCGTAATGATTGATACTACCACTTTTGTTATATTAACTGCTTTTTCAATGATGGGTGGTACAATGCTTCTTGTATGGATAGGTGAGCAAATTACCGAAAGAGGCGTAGGAAACGGGATTAGTTTAATTATTTTTGCCGGAATTGTTAGTGCTATTCCTTCAGCTATTGTAGGAACATTAAATTTAGTTGATGTGGGAGAATTATCGGTTTTAGGTCTTTTATTTATTCTTTTAATTGTAATTGCTACTATTGCTTTTATTATTTACGTAGAACTTGCCGAAAGACGTATTCCGGTTTCTTATCAAAAAAAAGTATTAATGCAAAATAGATTTAAAAGAATTATGAATTATATTCCGATAAAACTTAATTTAAGTGGGGTTATTCCTCCTATTTTTGCTAGTGCTATTTTAATGTTTCCATTGACTTTATTAAGTGGAGCTACTAATCCTATTTTAGTTCAAATTAGAGACCTTTTGAATCCTAATGGATATTTATATCATTTATTATTATTTGTGCTTGTAATATTCTTTGCATATTTTTATGCTTCAATTGTTTTTAATGCTAAAGATATATCAGAAAATTTAAAAAGGCAAGGTGGCTTTATACCAGGAATTAGACCTGGGGAGCAAACTAAGAAGTTTTTAAATGAAGTAGCAAGTAGATTAACTTTTTGGGGTGCGTTGTACTTAGGTTTAATAACTGTTATGCCTTGGTTATTAATAAAAATTACAAGTATTAATTTTTATTTTGGAGGAACTGCTGTTTTAATTGTAGTTCAAGTTGCGATTGATACTATGAGAAAAATTCAAGCGGAACTTCAAATGCAAAAATATGATACTTTATCAGTTACAGGGCTTTGATGCCCTTTTATGTATAGGAGAATAAATGGCTATTCCAATTAGAAAACCTCAAGAAATAGAAAAAATAAAAATTCCTGCAAAACTTGTAGCTCGTACTTTAAAACTTTTGAAAGAAAATACAAAACCTGGTGTAACTCCATTAGAGCTTGATAAAATGGCAGAAGAATTTATAAGAAATCATGGAGGAAGACCTGCTTTTAAAGGTTTATATGATTTCCCTAATAGTGTATGTATTAGTAGAAATGGTGTAGTGATTCACGGAGTCCCTACGAATGAACCTTTAAAAGAAGGTGAAATTGTTGGTTTTGATGTGGGAGTTGAAATTGATGGTTGGTATGGTGATGCAGCTATTACTGTAGGAGTGGGTAATATAGCTCCTGAATATGAAAAAATGATTCAAGTTGCAAAAGACGCTTTATATTATGCCATAAAAAATATCAAACCGGGGATGAGATATAAACAAATTAGCAAGCTTTTAGAAGATTATATAACTTCTCACGGTTATGTACCTTTAAAAGGTTATAGTGGCCACGGTATAGGCAGAAAGCCTCATGAAGAACCTCAAATATTAAATTATGTAGAGGGTAAACCTAATCAGGGAGAAAAAGTAAAAAACGGACATGTTTTTTGTTTAGAGCCTATGCTTTGTCATAAATGTGGAGATCCTATTTTAGCTGAAAACGGATGGGATGTTTATTGTGAAGATATGGAAGTAGGGGTTCATTATGAGCATCAAGTGGCCGTTTTGAATAATAAAGCAATTATTTTAACAGAGGAGGACTAATGGCTAAAGACGTTTTGGAAGTAGATGGAATTGTAACTGATGCACTTCCTAATGCAATGTTTAAAGTAGAACTTGAAGGATTAAAAAAAGAAGTGCTTTGTCACATAAGTGGTAAAATTAGAATGAATTACATTAAAATTGTACCAGGTGATAAAGTAAAAGTTGAAATTAATCCTTATAGCTTAGATAAAGGTAGAATTACTTACAGATATAAATAATTCTTTCCTCTTTTTTACATATTAAATTCAGAATTCAGTTTATTTACATTGTAAAAGTTGACACGACTTAAAGTGTGAAAAATTTTAATTTAATTAATATAATGTTTAATTTAAGAACAGAAAATATGTGTTTTATTTTATATTTAATGTAAGCGATTTTATTATTAAAAAACAAATTTTAAAATTTTTAAAAAATTTTAGAGGAAATACTTGACAAGGGGAGGGAAATATTATATACTTTCAATCCTCAAACGGAAGAAGGGGTTTGAG
>JBDONT010000039.1:0-36558 GCA_039831155.1 Nautiliaceae bacterium
GACTATGCCGATTAGAAACTGGAACCTTACACTCTCTCAACTGGCAATTTTCTTTGAAGGAAGATTGGATGAAGCTTTAAATCTATGATATAATTTTCTTAGCTGACACGGAATTATGAACGGTCTCAGCTTTTCTCTTATGTTAAAATACCCTTATTTTTTAAGGAGAATCAATGAGGTTTTTGTTGTTTTTTGTTTCTTTTTTATTTGCATCGGATATTTATGTGGCTTCTTGTGCAAATACTTCTTTTGTTATGCCTCAAATTGTTAAGGCTTTTCATAAAAAATATCCATCACTAAACGTTCATCTTATATTCTCAAGCAGTGGCAAACTTACTGCTCAAATTACTCATAATGCAAACTATGATATCTTTTTATCTGCCGATATGAAATATCCTATGTTTTTGTATCAACACGGTTTTGCTCTTGAAAAACCCAAAGTTTATGCATACGGTAAATTAATTTTGATTTCTCAAAAAAAGGTTGATTTAAACAATCTCTCAAACCTCTCTTCAATCGCTGTAGCAAATCCCAAATTGGCACCGTATGGGAAAGCTGCTATAGAAGTTTTAAAAAACTTAAAAATTTATAATAAAGTTAAACAAAAGCTAATTTACGCTCCATCGGTTAGTGGGGTTGTGCCTTATGTTTTAAACGGAGTTGAAGCAGGATTTGTTTCTAACAGTTTTATTCTGAAACTGCATATGAATATTTTACAGGTCCCTACATCTCTTTATACGCCTATTAAGCAAGGAGTAATTCTTTTAAAAAATAAAAAAGAAGCAGCGGAGTTTTATAATTTCCTTTTTTCCAAAGAAGCAAAAGAAATTTTAAAAAAATACGGATACGGAGTTTAAGGGTTGGAATTTGAAGTTGATGTAAAAGAGATTTTAAAAAAAGAAGGGCTTGTACTGTTAAAGTGCCTTTATAAAGAGGTAAATATAAACATATTAACGTTTTACGATATAAATCAAACCACTCTTAAAGTTTATATAAATCCGAGAAGTTTTTTTTTATTTTCAGAGGGTAAGGATAAAAACTGCTTTAAAGCTAAAATTTTAGAAGCAAAAAAAGGTGAAATTTTAAATTCTTACGTTGTAAAGGTGTATGATAAAGAGATGGAAGTTTATTCTGTAGACTTTTTTGAAGATGAAGTGTTTTTGCTTTTTAGACCTCAAGACGTTATGTTAAAAGGTGTTAAATGATAGATTTTACCCCTTTTTTACTCTCTTTTAAGCTGGCGTTTTTTACTACGTTGATTCTGTTGGTTATTGGAATTCCTCTTGCGTGGTATCTTAGTAATTTAAAAAGCAGACTCAAGCCTTTTTTGGAAGCTGTTGTGGCATTGCCGTTGGTGTTGCCTCCGTCGGTACTTGGGTTTTATCTATTGGTTTTTTTCTCTCAAAACTCTTTATTGGGTAAGTTTTTATACGAACATTTTAATCTCAAACTTGTTTTTACGTTTGAGGGGCTTGTAGTTGCTAGTTGTATTTACTCTTTTCCTTTTATGATTCAACCGTTACAAAACGGATTTGAATCAATTCCCAAAAACATAATAGAAGCGTCGTATTTAAGTGGTAAGGGTAAACTTAAGACCCTTTTTAGGGTAATCTTGCCTAATATGAAACCTTTTTTAATAAGTGCTGTTATTATTACTTTCGCTCATACCGTAGGGGAGTTTGGGGTTGTTTTGATGGTGGGAGGTTCTATTCCCGGAAAAACCGAAGTGGCTAGTGTGGCAATTTATGATTATGTCGAAATGCTTGATTATAAACACGCTCATATTTACAGTCTTTTAATGCTTGGAATTAGCTTTTTGGTTTTAATTTTTGTTTATTATTTTAATTATGTCCAAAAGAGAAAATATGTTCAAAATTGATATCAAAAAAGAGCTTTTCGGTCATAATGGGGGTATGATTTTAGAGTGCAAATTTGAGATAAAAAAGGGGGATTTTTTAGCCGTCAGTGGACCCAGCGGCAGTGGTAAAACAACTCTTTTAAGAATTATAGCAGGTGTTGAAAAAGCTAGGGGAGAAATTATTATAGATAATGAAATATGGCTTAGTAACTCTAAAATACTTCCTCCTCAAAAAAGAGAAGTAGGGTTTTTATTTCAGGATTTCGCTCTTTTTCCTAATATGAGTGTGGAAGAGAATTTATTGTATGTAAAAAAAGATAAATCATTAGCAGAGCATCTTTTAAAAATGGCAGATATTTATGAATTAAAAGACAGATATCCCCATATGTTAAGTGGAGGACAAAAACAAAGGGTCGCACTTTGTAGGGCTTTGATGAGAAAACCCAAACTTTTGCTTTTGGATGAGCCTTTTTCGGCGTTGGATTTGAAAATGAAAGAAAAACTTCATTTTTATATTCAAGGGTTTCACAAAGAGTTTAATTTAACGACGATAATGGTTTCTCACTCTTTAAGCGAAATTTATACTCTTAGCAATAAACTTTTAGAACTTGATTACGGAAAAGCTGTAAGGTTTGGGAATACTAAAGATATTTTGTTAAATTCCAGTTTTGATACTATATTAGAGGGTAAGATTTTGGATATTTTAAAAACGGACACCGTTTATAAGGTTATTGTATCGGTTGGGAATAGGATTTTAAAGGTTGCCGTTACTGCTTTTGAGGCTGAATCTTTGAAAATAGGGGAGAGAGTGGGGGTTGTTGTTAATGAATTTAATATTACTCTTCAATCAATTTAAGGGCAAGTTCTGTTAGACGGTTCCTATAGATTTTTTGCAAATTTACGTGGGCTAAAGCTTCGTGAGGAAGTGCTTTTTGGAGTCTAAAGAGTCCACTCTCTTGTTGTGAGATTGTAGAATATGTCTGACGCAAATCTCCAAGTAAAAACAGTTTACTCCCTTCACTCATTCTGCTTAAAATCATACTCATATATTCTCTTGTAACAAGCTGGACTTCATCCACTATTAAAATTTCTCCTTCGAGAATTGACACTCCTTGAATCATATTAAGAGGAATTATTTCAAACTTTTCAAAAAACAGTTGGGATTTTATCGAGTCGTAATTTAAGTTTTTTGAATCTCTGTATAAGAAATTAAGGGCACTTAAAAACCCACCTGCCCACTCTAACATTTTTTCGTTTTTGCTACCCGGCAGAAACCCTATGTCATAGTCGCTGCTAATTCCTATTGGTGGGCGTGTTATGAATATTTTTTTGTTTGTAAGGGCTAGGGCTGTAGCTGTTGCAAGCAGGGTTTTTCCACTTCCGAACTTCCCCGTAAGAAGGGTTGCCGGGGCTTGAGTTAGGGCGTATATTGCACATTTTTGATAGATATCAAGAGGAGAGAAAATTTTTGCGTTTTTGATTCTAAGTTTGGAAGTTTCCGGGATGTTGTCTATTCTCTCTATTCCTTTGTAAGGGTTATAGCAATAAGCGAGTTCTCTTTCGTTCATTTCGTCGTATGTAATAATAAAATCCCAGTAGTTTAATTCGTGATTGAATTTCTCTTTTATGTATTTAATAATTTCTGTCGGTTCTTTTACCCCTATAAAATGTCCTATTTCAAAGTTTTTATCTTCTATTAAAATGGCTTATCCTTTCATTTTCATAGAGAAATCTTTAAATGTCGCTTGATGTATTATAGCTCCGCTACTTATTGCATCAATTCCTGTTGAGATATACTCTTTTATATTTTCTAATGTAACATTTCCACTTGCTTCTAAAGATACTCTTGGAAAATTTGAATTTCTAAATTCAACTACTTTTTTAATCTCTTCAAATCCCATATTATCACACATTACAATATCAGCCCCAGCTTCCATAGCCTCTATTGCCATTTCTATACTTTCTGTTTCAACTTCTATTTTTGTGGTAAATGGGATATTTTTACGGGCGATTTGGATAGCTTCTTTAATAGAGTTAAATAGTGCTAAGTGGGTATCTTTTAGCATTAAACAATCATCAAGCCCTAAGCGATGATTTGTAATTCCCCCGCATTTTGCAGCGTATTTTTCAAAAGTCCTAAGAAGTGGTCTGGTTTTCCTTGTATCAAGTATTTTAAGATTCTCTGCTCTTTTTACAAATTCATAAGCGTTGCTTGCAATTCCACTTGCGTGTTGAAGGATATTTAAAAGAGTTCTTTCAATTGATAGGATATCTCTTGCGTTTCCTTCTATTTCTAAGATAATATCCCCTTTTTTGTAATTTTGGGAATCTTTAAAAAAAGTAGTAATTTTAACATCTGCAATTTCTTCAAAATGTTTTATATATTCAATCCCTCCAATTACTCCCTCACTCTTAGCTCTTACTATGGCTTTTGTCTTTTTATCTATTAAACTTCTTGCCAAATCTCCTCTTCCTATATCTTCTTTTAAAGTCTCTTTTAAAAAGTCTATTATTTGAAATTTCATTAAATTCATTTTGATAACTCCATCATTGTATTTAACGCTTTTTTTGCTTCGTTTGCAATTTTTTCATCTACAAATATCTCATTATAAGCTCTTCCTTCATCAATAGCTTTTAAGAGGTCGTATAACTCTTTTAGGGTAGTTTCGTTCATTGAAGGGCATTCAGGTTTTGTTGAGCTTAATACAAAGATATTTGGGTTTATCTCTTGTTTTAGTCTGTTTACAAAATTAAATTCAGTACCTATTGCTATCTTTTGAGTTGGGTTTTCTTTTACATATTGAAATATTTGAGAAGTAGACCCTGCAAAATCTGCTATCTCTACAACTTCTGGTGAGCATTCTGGGTGAACTACAATTTTAATATCTGGATATCTTGATTTAAAAAATTCAACGTGTTCAGGCATAAATAGCTGATGCACAGAACAGTGCCCATCAAAGCATATCATTGTAGCATCTTGCCAACTCTCTTCTCCTATTACTTTTGCACTAATACCTAGTTTTTTGGCTATGTTTCTTCCAAGATTTTTATCCGGTAAAAAGAAGATTTTTTTATTTTGTGTTAAAGCCCACTCAATTATTTTTTTTGCATTTGAGCTTGTACAAGTAACCCCGCCTTCTCTTGCAACTATTGCTTTTGTTTTGGCAGTTGAGTTTATGTAAGTAATTGGAATAAAGTCTATGTTATTTTCTTTTAGAAGTTTTATGTTGTTTTCTACCAAAACCTCTTCTGCCATTCTTGCCATTGAGCAGTCTGCAAGGCGTGGCATATATACGGGGATATCCGGATTTAGTATTTTTGCACTTTCTCCCATAAATTTTACCCCGCAAAAGATAAGAGGATTTTTAAGATTGGCTGTTTTTTTAGCAAGTTCTAAACTATCTCCTGTTAAATCGGCAAGTTCAAATATTTCATCTTTTTCATAATAGTGAGCTGCAAGGGTTATATTGTGTTTTTTTATAAGATTTTTTATTTCGTTTAACATTTAGCTCCTTTTAAATACTTTAAAAAAATTATATTATAATTTCACAAAAAGGAAAAATATGTCGCCTCTTATGTGGTATTTGATAGCTTATTTGGTTGGAGGAATTCCCTTTGGGTATTTGATTGCTAAATATGCAGCCGGAATTAATATAAAAGAGCACGGGAGTGGAAATATAGGTGCTACTAATGTTTTAAGGGTATTAAAAGAAAAAGATCCGAAACTCGCCAAAAAACTTGGTGCTTTAACTCTTTTTCTTGATGCCTTAAAAGGAGCCGTTGTTTTAATAATTGCTAAATTTATGGGAGTTTGTGATGCTGTTTTATGGGGGATGGCAGTTTTTGCGGTAATAGGGCATTGCTTTTCTCCTTATTTAAAGCTGGAAGGTGGAAAAGGAGTTGCCACAACTGCCGGGGTTTTATTGGTACTTGTTCCAAAAGCCGTGTTGGTTGCTTTTATTGTTTGGTTTATTATGGCAAAAACCGTTAGGATATCTTCTCTTAGTTCTTTAACGGCAATAGTAGTTGGGATTTTGAGTACTTATGTTTTATATCCTAATTTATCTATCCACTCTCACGCACCACTTTTAATTATAGGTTTTATCGTACTTTATAAGCATAAAGAAAATATATATAGGTTAATTACCGGCCAAGAGAAAAGAGTTATTTGATGTATAAGATAGTGATTGAAAATTTAGAATTTGAAGCAGTTGTCGGAATTTTACCTTTTGAGAGGGAAAAAGCTCAAAAGGTATCGGTAAACGTTCAAATAGAATATGTAGATAAAAAACGCTTTATAGATTATGCAAAAGTGTGTGAAATTATAGAAAACCTTATGATAAAAGAGCAGTTTTTTCTTTTAGAAGATGCGATTGATGAAATAGAAAAAGAGCTTTTAAAAGCTTATCCGAATATGAAAAGTTTGAAATTACAGATTAAAAAACCCCAAATTTTAAAAAACGCTTTAGTAGGTGTGGAAGTTTTAAGAAAGTATTAAATTTTTTGATATAATTTTTTACCTATTCGGGCTTGGGGTCGTTATCCGGCCACCTGCTGGATGCGAATAAAAAGGAGAAATAGTGAGGCTTTTGGTAATAGAAAAAGATGAAACTCTAAATCATTTAATCAGAAAATCTTTAGAAGAAGTCGGATATAAAAGTGATGAGGCTTTTACCGTAAGAGATGGAGAGTATTATCTGGATATAAGAAGTTATAACCTTGCGATAATAGACGCTGATTTTGGTTTAAGTGAGGTGTTTAAATTTATAGACTACGCAAAAGAGAAATATCCTTTGATTAAAATTATCGTTATTTCCGATGATGCATCTGTAGAGACCGAAATAAAAACGTTAAAAATGGGGGCTGACGATTATATTAAAAAGCCTTTGAATTTTGATTTATTGATTACTAGGATAAACGTTGCTTTAAGAGGTGGTAGAGAGTCCCAAATAAGAATTAAGGATTTAATTATTTTAAAAGACGAAGAAAAAATTATCTATAAAGGAAAAGAGACTTTTTTAAAAGGTAAAGCGTTTGAGGTGTTTACCCATCTTGCAAGATACCCTAATCAAGTAATATCAAAAGAACAGCTTCTTGACGCGATTTGGGAAGAACCGGAGCTTGTAACCCCGAATGTTATTGAAGTTGCGGTAAATCAAATACGCCAAAAGGTTGACAAAGTTTTTAAAATTGATACAATTAAGACCATTCGCCGCAGAGGCTATAAATTTTGTTATCCAAAGGAGTAGTATGTCACTGATGATAAACGATGAATGTATAGCGTGTGATGCTTGTGTTGACGAGTGCCCAAACGGAGCAATTGAACCGGCTGATCCGATTTATGAGATAGACCCGGATTTATGTACGGAATGTATTGAACACGGAGGGGAGCCTCAATGTGTTCAAGTGTGTCCCGTTGATGCAATTGTTCCAGATCCTGATAATGTAGAAACTGCAAAAGAACTTAGACTTAAAGCGGAAACTATACATAAAGCTGAAGAAGAGTAATGGCAAAAATAACGGCTGTAATAGATATAGGTTCAAACTCTGCCAGAATGGCAGTATTTAAAAAAACCAGCCGTTTTGGTTTTTATCTTCTTCGTGAAGAAAAGAGTAAAGTTAGAATTAGTGAGGGTGCTTATGAAAACGGTGGCAATCTTCAAGATTTTGCTATTAAAAGAGCACTTGACGCACTTAAAGAGTTTCTTTTAATTGCAAAATCTTTGAAGGTTAGAAAAATTTTGGCAGTTGCCACTTCTGCAGTAAGGGAAGCTCCGAATAAAAAAGAGTTTTTAAATAGAGTAAAAAAAGAACTGGGCATTAATATAAAAGTAATAGACGGAGATAAAGAAGCCTTTTTCGGTGGCGTTGCAGCTGCAAATTTATTATATGAAAAAAATGGTGTTACTATTGATATAGGTGGGGGGTCTACCGAGCTTGCTTTAATAAAAAAGAAAAATATAATAAAAACAATCTCTCTTAATTTGGGAACGGTAAGACTTAAAGAACTTTTTTTCGATAAAAACGATATTAGTGGAGCCAAAGAGTATATAAAAAAAGAGTTAAAAAGACTTGATGATGATTTTAAACAGTCAAAAGTTTTTGGAATCGGTGGAAGCATAAGGGCGTTATCTAAAGTTATTATGAAACAAATCGAATATCCTCTTGATATTTTGCACGGTTTTACTTATGAGGTAAAAGAGCACGAGAAGTTTTTAAAATCAATTATTAAAATGAGTAACGAAGAGCTTTTAAAAATAGGTGTAAAACCTGAAAGACTTGACGTAATAAAACCAGGGGTTTTGATTTTAATAGAGCTTTTGGAATTTTTAAAGGCTAAGTATGTAATTACAAGTGGTGTTGGAGTTAGAGAGGGTGTTTTTTTAACGGATTTGCTAAGACACGATAACTATAAATTTCCCGAAAACTTTAATCCCTCCGTTAGGACCATTATAGACGTTTATCAAATAGATACTAAATTATCTTCTTATGAAACTAAAGTAGCCCTTGAGCTTTTCGATTTATTAAAAGATGATTTTAAATTGGACGAAAAATATAAGCTTCATTTAAGTTACGCCATCAAACTTTCGCGTGCCGGGGAGCTTATAGATTTTTATGAATCCCATAAGCATACCGATTATATTTTATTGAATTCTCTTCATTACGGATTTAGACACTCCGATAGGCTTTTAATTTCAAAAATTATTCGATTTTATAAAAGAAAAAAAATTAAAAAAAGAGAACTTGAAAAGTATAAGTTTTTGTTGCCTAAAAAGGAAGTAATAGAAAAACTTTGTAATATTTTTTGGGTTGCAAAGCTTATAAATAAAAATTTATCAATGCCGAAAGTCAAAATTTATAAAGAAAATAATAAAATAGTAGTTGAGGGTGAAAATTTATATTTAGCAAAAGAGCAGAGTAAAACGAGGGATTTGTTTTTTAATTTAGAAATAAAAGGTTAGTTATGAAAAAACTTCTTTTTTTACCGTTGGTGTTTGTTGGGTGTTCTTTAACTACAACCACTCAAAAAGTTAAAAATTTTGCCACTTGTTATATAAATAAAATTCCGGCACCCATTTGGGTTTGTTATCAGTCCTCTTTTTTAAGTATAGGAAAAGTCCATACCGATTCTTTTAACAGACTAAAACAAGAGGAGGCTTACTCTTTAGGGGTTAGCGAACTTGTAGCCAAACTTCAGTCAAAAACAAAACTTTTTTTAAGAAAACTGAATATTGATGATAAAGAGATTTTAAAAGAGGTAAAAGAGTTTGTTGTTTTAAATGCGATAGAGGGGGATAGCTGGTTTGATAAAAAATCAAAAATGCTTTATGTAAAAGTTGAAGTCTCTAAAGATGAATTTAAAAAATTTCTCTATTCTAAATTAAAAACCAGAGTAAAAAAATTCATATTTTTAATGACGTTCGATGAAACCTTTTGATTTTATTGTTATAGGTGGAGGAATTGCCGGACTTTTGGCAAGTTACTTTTTAAGGGAATTTAATACGCTTTTAATTGATGAAAACGGAATTTTAACATCCGGGGCTAGTGCGGCTGCCGGGGCTTTTTTGTTTCCGAAAGTCGGATTTGATACTAAATATACGAGATTTATTAATAATGCTATTTTAGAAGCTTTTGAGTTTTATAAATCTTTAAATATCCCTACTTACAAAGAAGGTGTGACTATTTTGCCAAGGGATGAGAGGGATATAGAAAAATTTAAAAAATACGAAAAAGATATTAAACTGCCTTTTAAAAAGAGATTTGGAGGTTTTTTCTTTAAAGACGGAGGAGTTGTAAATCCACAGGAAGTAAAAGAGAAAATTAAAGTTGATTATGAAGTATTAAAGGTTGAGAAAATTTTTCAAGATAATGGATTTTGGGTTGTAAATGAGCATTTTATAACCAAAAACATAATCTTAACAACCGGTCACAAAAGTTTAATCGATATCCCTTATATCAACATAAGAGCTATTTGGGGTGAAAGAATTGAGGGAGAGGCTTCTTTAAGCCTTCCTTGTCATTTTCATAAAAACTGCTCTTTATCGAAAATAGGAAACATAGTAAAAATCGGAGCCACACATAAAAGAAACTGCTTAGAGTGTAAAGAAAACGAAGAAGAGGTAAAAGAACTTTTAAAAAAGGCAAATGAAATTATGGAAATTAAAGATTTTAAATTATCAAAAATTTTAGGAGGCTTTAGAGCTGCAAGTGTTGATTATTTCCCGGTTGTAGGGAATGTTATAGATGTTAATGAAACCTTAAAAACAAATCCTAAAGTGGTAAAAGGAGAAGTTCCTAAGACTTTTTCTTATGTTAAAGGGCTTTATATTATAAACGGAATGGGAGGAAGAGGTTTTTCAAACGCTTTAGTGTGTGCTAGGGCGTTAAAAGAATATATCTTAAATAATAAAGATTTAGGTGTAATTGATACTAAAAGACTTTTTATCAAATGGGCTAGAAAGGAAGGGGAAAAATATCTACTTGTTTAAAAGTTCTCCTATTTTTGCCCTCATCCATTTACCCATTTTCATATTATGGTAAGCCCAGTTTAGATACTGTATATCTATTTCTGCCACATCTTCAATAAGCATTCCTTTATATTTTCCTACATTAAATCTAAACTGCATAGGTTCATCCAGGTTTGCAAGGTGGTGTTCTATTGAGTATTTTACATCCGGGTCAAGGTCGGTTGATGTTAGGATATATTCGATGTAGTCAGGATTATTTATAATAACGTCTTTAATTTTTTCGAATTTATATTTTCCTTGATAGAATTTATCGTATAGTACCGGTTTTTGGGTAAGTTCTATTAATTCTTGAAAATTTTTGTTTTTTTCTTTTATTATGTATTCAAAAAGAAGTCCTAAAACGATTACATCTCCTAGGGCATCGTGGGCGTTTATTTGAATATTGTATTTATTGCAGATCTCTTTTTCTTTTTTGTAAAGTCCCAGAGCGTATCTGTTGTATTGCAAAGAAAATTTACCATCCGGAATTAAATGTTTTAGCACTCTAAAAGTGTCTATTAATTTAAAAAACGAGTTAAATCCTTCTTTTTCAAGCATATCCAGGTCGAATTTGGCGTTGTGGATTACTATTAAATTTTCCGGGGAGTTTAGTTCTTTTAATCTTTTAAATGCTTTTGTATGTTTTATTTGAGGCTTGTTTTCTACCATTTCGTTTGTGATATGATGCACTGCCATGGCTTCAAAGCTTATAGGAATGGGTGGTTTTACAAGTTCGTTGTGTATTTCTTCAATTTCTAAGTGTTCGTTCATTACAAGGTAGCTTAATTGGCAGATTCTATCCTCTTCTTTATTTCCAGTGGTTTCCGTATCAAGTATTACTATTTTCATCGATATCCTTAATCAGTGGTATGTTTATTATGTATCCCTCTTCTTTGTTTGTAATTTCAAAGTATGGGGATTTGATTGTTTTTGTAGGAGTGGTTTTTACGTAAATTTCTATAATCTGATATTTTTTATCTTTGATTTTGATATATTCTCCTACCTTTATTTTGGTTGTAATAGTCGCTTTTTTTTGCTTCTCAAGCATTTCTAAAATTATATCAATTAAAGCTTTTTTATGCACTAGTATAGTAGGAATTGATGGGTCGAAAAATGTCGAAATTTTTATATTTTCTTTTAAGGTTGCATACTCTACGATAAAATTTATAAGCATTGCCAGGTCTATTTTTTCGAGTTCTTTAAGTTCTATTGAGTGGGTATTTGTGTTTATAAAAAATCTAACTCCTATATAAAAGTCGTCTTTATATCCTATCGAATAACCGTTAAATTCAAACTCTTTAAATTTAACCTGTTTAAACTCCGTTTTTATTCCCGGATTTTGTGGGGCGTTTTTTATTACGAATTCATACACTTCTTTTTTATTTACGTAAGAGAGGAAAATTTCACCTTCTTGATTACAGTATTTAATATGACCTTTTTCGTTGAATATAATTAAAGGATTTATATCGTATTCACACCAAAATTCAAACATCTAACGCTTTCATTTTCTTTGTAAGGGTTACTCTGTTTATTTTTAGGTGGTTTGCAATTTGAAGTTTGCTTTTATATTTAACTCTCATTGCACTAAATAAAATTTTTTCGAATTTATTTCTCTCTTCTTCGTAAGTTGAGTGATTTTTTAAAAGTTCTTCTTTTAAAAGTTCATAAATCTCATCTTTTGAAGGTTTTAAAAATTCTTTGTATATTTGTCTTTTTAAGGAATTTAAATTTTCAGAAATATCAGGATTATCTATTTTTATATCTTTTGTGATTTTTAGGTTCTCTTTTGCCTCTTGGGAAAAATAATCTATAAAGGGTTTTATATCCTCTTTATGTTCTTTTAATGGTTTTAATTCAATGTCCATAGAGAAATATTTTTTTAAAAGTTCTTTATTTAAAGGTTTTGAACCAGTTGCTATTATAAATTTCTGGTGAGTAGATATAAAAGGATTTTTGTCAAAATCTTCTATAATAAGAGAGTTAGAAGAGATATAATTAGCTAAAAAAGTCTTACCAACTCCTCTCTCTCCCCATATATAAATACTAAGTTTTAGTTCTTTTGCCATATCAGCAATATTTTTTATTTTTGTAAGATAATCACTAACTGCTATAAACATCAGCCCCTTTTTTAGTAATTATATCAATTTTTAATTAGATTCGTATAGGAGTTAGGTAATTCATACTTATTTTGTCTTTTATAATATTTTTGGTAAAATAAAATAAAAAAGGAGTAATAATGCTTGCACCAAAAAGAACAGATGTTGATATGAATAGTGAGGAGTTTAAATTAGAAGAAGAAAAAACAAAAAAATTCGTAGAAAAAGTAGTAAATCAATTTAATTGGTGTTTAAATCCAGATAAAGAAGTTTATGATGCAATTGTAATGGGGCTTACAAGAAATAAATTAATGTATGGAAAAAGATATTGTCCTTGTTTTATTCCAATGGGAGATAAAGATGATAGAATCTGTCCTTGTAAACCGGCAATTGACCATGAAGTAGCAGAAGGTTGTTGTCATTGCGGAATTTTCTGTAATCCTAATAAATGTGAAGAAATTAAAAAGGATTTAAATGAAAACAGTTGATATTAATTCACCTGAATTTCAAGAAGAGTTTGTAAAAACGGAAAAATTTGCTCATAAGGTTGTTAAGCAGTTCGGCTGGGCTTTTAATCCAGATGAAGATGTAGTGGATAGAGTTTTAAAAGGACTTACAAATAACAAACTTTTATACGGGAAGAGATTTTGTCCCTGTTTTCCTGTTGAAGAGAAAGACGGTAAATACGTAAGCAGCGATAACAGAATCTGCCCTTGTCCTCAAGCTATAAATGATGAAATTCCAAATGAGGGAGTTTGTCATTGTGGGATTTTCTGTACCGAGGAGTTTGCTAAAAACGCTTCTAATGAAAAAAAAGAGTCTCATACTGTCGAAATAGACGGGCTTAGTGTGGGTGAGCTTGAAGAACTTCTTAAAAAAGAGCAGATTTTAGGAAACGAACTTGAAATTTTACTTAAAGCAAGAGAAGCTTCTCTTGTAGATTTTGAACTTATAGATATCCGTGAGCCTTTTGAACATCAGATGATGAGAATAAAAGGTACAGATAAACTGCTGCCTATTAGCAGAGTTCAGTATGATTTGGATGAATGGATGAAGCTTAAGGATAAAAGAATAATAATCTATTGTCACGTAGGAAGTAGAAGTGGTTATCTTCAAAGAGCTCTTCAGCAGCAGTTAGGATTTGACAAAGTCGGAAATTTAACCTACGGAATTGCCGATTATTTCGGAGAAATAGAAAGAGGGTAAGATGTTTGTGCTTGGAATTCCTGTTAAAGATAACGTATGTGTAGGGAGTAAAGAGGCTGAAAAATTTGCAAAAGTGTTTGTTGAAAACGGAGCTGTAGAAAAAATAGAATATGTTGATAATAGAGACAATTTAATAGGAGTTGTGCATTTTTTTATAACTCCGAAAGAAGAGTATGTTTTTGATTTTTTAGAAGCCGGGGCGGAGCCTCTTATGATTCCGGCACCTCAAATGAGTATAAATGATATAGTTGAAGCGTTTTTATTTAGAGAGCTTTTCTCTTACGGTACTATTTAAAGGCAAGAGATGAAACTTATAAATACACAGCTTATAAATGAAATTATAGGGAATGAGCCAAATATCAATATAGGGGTTAGCAGTGAGACTTTAAAAGAAGCTTTAAAAAAAGATGAGAGAAATATAGAGCTTCTTGATGACGAACTTAACGCTAAGAGATATTATCATTTTGTGGTAATTGATAAAGAGGTTGATTTAAAACCACTTTTTCGTTCTTTAAGAAACGGAGGATATTTGATATCTTTAATCGAACTTGACGATAATGAGCTTTATGATATAGGCTTTTCTGCTTTAAATAGAATGGATGGAATTTTGGTTGTTAAAAAAGTTCATTCGTGGAATGACTGGTAAAGGATATTTATGTTTTTAGAAGCGGCTTATGAAGTGGTAAGAAAAAGAGATGAGAGAATTAATAGCTATTTTAAAAAATGTCCGGATGATATAAGAGCCCTTTTTGAGGCGATTTTAAATGAACTAGGACTTGAAGTTAGTGAAGAGAATTTACTTGCTTTAAAAAAAAGATTCTTTCATCTGCGTGAAGACAGTATTGTTAATCTTTTAAAGCAAGGAAGTTTTAGCGAAAAAGAGATTAAAGAAATTCAGCTTGATTTATATGAGCTTACGAAAAATTTCTGGTTAAAAGAACACGAAAAACTTATAAAAGAATTGGCACCGTTTGTGGGTGCTTTTTATGCCGAAATTTTAAGGGGAGTTCATAAAATCGGAATTGCTTTTTCAAAATGGCAGCCTAATTGGACTAAACATATTATTCATACTATAAACGAAGAGTTAAGCCTTGAGTTTGGTGGAGATGAAGCCGAAGTTATGGGGTTTTTGATTGAAAAAGATTTGATAGACAAAGGTCATAACGAAGAACTTGGGGATAGAAGCTATTCTGTGCTTGTAAAAACTCAAAACGGATATATTGCAAAGTCTTATTATGAAGTTTTTGAAGAAGAGGTAAACGAAGCTGTAAAAGCGATAGATGAACTTATCGTAAATCTTGAAAATTTAGAAGATGAATATAAGCTACAGTGGATTTTGTATTTTCATTCTTTAAAAATGGCACTTCTTGAAAAAAACAGACACGAGCTTATTAAAAGATGGGCTGAAGTTGATAAAATGTGGATGGATATAAAAGCTCCAATTCAAGTAGGGCATCCTCTTGAATATTATGAAGATAAATTCCGCAAAGCCGTAGCCCTTGAACTTGATGTTAGGATTCAAAATCCAAATCTAAAAAGTGAAGTAAAAGATAATATCGTAAAAATGTATAAAAAGTATTGCCTTGATAAAGAGCTTTTAGACAAAGCTTTACAAAACATCAATAGAACCCAGCTTTATATCTCAACGCCTGCAACATTTTACGGAGCAGAATTTAACGGGCTTTTTTCAGCTCAAGTTGTGCCAAATGATGAAAAAGTAAGCCTTGAAAAAGGTAAAAAAATATTTGCTTTTGTAGATAAGGTTTATGAAGATATAAAAGCAAGACCAAAAATGGCACTTAGTTTCGAAATTTTTGGTAAAAGTTTTATGAATAGATTTTATAGTGAACTTGAAGATAAAGAGAAGTTTATAAAAGTTTATGATATTACTACAATTGGGCACGAGTTTGGGCATATTTTATGGGTAGATGAAGAGAGCGAGAGAGTGATGAATAAAAGCGGGATGTTTAAGAATATAGAGGAGTTTAAAGCTACAACCGGTGGACTGATGGCGTTTTTTGAAAATGAAGATAAAGAATTAATTGATGCTATTTTAGATGATACAATAAAAAGAGCGGTAGGACTTATAGCGTGGATGGAAGTAGATGAGGTGTTGCCTTATTATATTGAAGGTCTTATTCATCTAACGGGACTTTTTGAAAGTGGAGTTATTATATTTAACGGGAAGAATTTAGAATATGATTATTCAAAATACGAAGAACTTAAAAACTGGTATAAAAACACATATCTTGATTTAGCGGATATTTATGTAAAAAAAGAAGACGCTAAAACATTTTTGGATAAATTTGTTTACAAAGATAAAAACTTTTATCCTTTAAATAAAAAAGCGAATGAGTTTGTAAAATATTATTATAATAGATATCGTGAAATCGGGGATAAGATTTATAAAGGGTAAAAAAGTGATATCAACAGAAAAAGCAATTAGAAGTATTGTTAAAAGCTCAGTTGAAAGTTTCGCAGAAGGATTTGCTTCTCGTCATATAGCAGAGAGGGATAATCCAAATGGAACAATTAATATGAAAATTCATAATCCTTTTATTGAGGTATTAGGGACGAACTTAGATATTATACAGCTCTTGTAAGGTCTTTTGACAGTGCATTAGGAAATATGTTGGAAAAAATGGCTATTAATATTGCAGAATTATTTTTTAATGTATATAAAAAAGTGGAAGGATATATTTTTGAAGAACAAATTTTGCAGATAGCAGAACTTTTAGAAAGCTATAAAAATAGAATAAAAACCCCTTCTATACAAGATTATGAATTGTTAAAAATTAAAAAAGGTTCAAAAAAGATAAAAACTCATGAAAGTGATTATTATTTATTTGATAAAGAAAGTAATTTTCATTATTTAATAGAATTAAAAATTGGTGGAGATTTAGATAATAAAAAAGCAAGGGCTGAAAAAGAAGCTCTTTTTGAACAATTTTGTATTTTATATAATAATCAACAAACAAGTAATATTAAATGCTTTTTTGCTACAGCTTATAATAGGTTTGGAGAGGGGAAAGATTGGAATCAAGGAAGGGTATTACAGTTTTTTTCTAAAAATGAGCTTTTAATTGGAAAAGATTTTTGGAATTTTATTACTAAAAGTGAAAGCGGATATAATCTGGTTTTAGATGAATATTCAAAGAATTCGTATATTATAAAAGATGCTCTTGAAAAAATTAAAAAGGAATATTTAGGTGGATAAGTATAAGTTAATTTTGGGTGATGCATTTGAGAAGATAAAAACTTTGCTTGATAATAGTGTTGATTTAATTTTAACCGACCCTCCCTACAATTTAGGAGAATATTCAACTGGTAATATGAGATTTTCTTGGCGGAGTGAAATAAATAATGATATTGCCGAATGGGACAAAGGTTTTGACCCTGCTTTATTAAAAGATGAATTTTTAAGAGTGTTAAAACCAACCGGTAATATATTTGCTTTTTGCTCTTATAATCTAATAGGAAGATGGCATGAGATTTTTGATCCAATTTTTGATACGTTTCAATTTTTTGTATGGCATAAGACAAATCCAGTGCCAAAATTTAGAAAAGCTGGGTTTTTAAATAGTTGTGAACTTATTGTATGTATGTGGAACAAAGGGCATACTTGGAATTTTCTCTCTCAGAAAGAGATGCATAATTTTTTTGAAAGTCCGATTTGTATGGGAAAAGAAAGAGTAAAAAATCCAAAGCATCCAACTCAAAAACCGGTTAAGCTTTTAAAACATATTATAAAAATAGCGAGTAATGAAGGAGATATAGTTTTTGACCCTTTTATGGGTGTTGGTTTAACCGGAGTTGCAGCACTTGAAATGGGGAGAAAATTTATTGGTATCGAAATTGATAAAGACTATTTTGAAGCTGCAAAGAAAAGGATAGAAAATGTTAATGAGTTATTAATTAAGGAGTAGTAATGACAGAAAAAATAGATTTAAGCGAAGAAAATATTAAAAGACTGAATCAAAAATGTCAAGCTCAAGATAAACATCTTTATGAGTTTTTAAAAGATGAATATCCTGAGCTTAATACAGAAGAGAGACTTAAATATCTTGCAACTGTTCTTAATGACCATTTTGAAGATTATGAGTTTGACGAAAAAGCCCCTCGCCACAAAGAAGAAGGATACTTAATAGTTAAATTTTGGCCAAAAAAGGCTCACTAGTCGTGAGCACCTTTTTTGCTTAAAAAGCCTAAATAAACAAGTACAATACCGTCCATTAAAAAGCTAACACCAATTATCACTCCTAAAATATATGCAGAGTTAATAGGCCAGTTAAGTACTATAATAATTCCTAAAATTAAACTTAAAATCCCGTTTACGGCAGCCATTCCCCAACCTTTTAGAGGTCTTAAATCAAGTGCCACTCCAAAACTTGCAAAAGCATCCATAAAAAAGTAAGCCGCAAGTAAAAGTGAAAACGCCGCAATTCCGCTTAAAGGCCATAGTAAAAGTAAAATACCTGTTACAAACAGTAAAAATACTTTAAACCACGCTCCTAAAGATTTTTGATGAGCTTTAAAAGTGATAACGGCTTGAATAATACTACCGGTAATAAACATAGCTCCTAAGAATAGGATAAAAGTTAAACTTCCCGCTAACGGATTTGCAATTGATAAAATACCGGCTCCTATCATTAGTAATCCGCTTATAATAGATAGAGTGCTAAACTCTTTTAATTTTTCTTTATCTATTCTGTTTGAAATAAACATTTTCTCCTCCTTAAAAGTTAAGTTAAGTAAAATTATATAACTTTAGTTGAGTTGTGTCAAGTTAATTGTTTTTAAAAATTTAAAATGTTAAATTTTAGTGAAAATAGAGTGAAAATTAAGTTTGTTTTTCTAGACAAATTAAAATTTTAAGAATATAATAAACAGAAAAAGGTGTCTAAAATGTTTTTTTGTAAAAAAGAAGAAATAGATTTTAGCTTTGTAGACGCTAAAGTTAAGGAAATTTTAAATTCTAAATTTTATATAAGTGAAGAGGAGAGAGAAAAGTTATTAAAAGCGGAGCCCGTAGAAAAAATAAAAATTATTTTTGATATTCAAGCAAGAGAGATTTTTTACTGGAACGAATTTAAAAATAATTATCCCGTAGCTTTATTTGTAGTAACTCCGGATAGAAAGTTTATAGAATGGAATAGAATATTTGAAGAGCTGACGGGATGGAGTTTTAATGAATTAAAAAGAATTGATTCGGTTGCTAAAGTTTTGTGGTCTATAAATCCTAGTGAGTGTAAAGTTTGCAAGGTTGTAGGTAAATTTGACAAAGAACAAAGACATTCCGGATATGATTTTGCAGAAATTATTAATAAAAACGGAGAAAAAATTCCGGTATTTACTTATGTTATTCCTATTTTTAAAAACGGGGTACTTGAGAGGACTTATGTTGTTTTAAGAGACAGAAGAGAAGAGATTAGACAAAGAAAAGAGTATTTACAAAAAGCTATAAAACCTTTAATAGAAAGATTGCAACGTCTTGCTCAAAAAGATATTAAAGATTTAATTAAAATTGATAATGAAGAACTTAAAGTTTTAGAAGAATCTATTAACGCTATTATTATAAACTTAAGAAATATTGTGAAAGAGATAGAAGAATCGACGATTAGTATAAATGAATATGCCACTGAAACAAAAACAATGCTTGATGACTCTTTAAACTGGGCGACGAATGAGTTTCAACAATCTCAACAAGATTTAATGAGTAGAGCTAGGTCATTAGAAGATTCAACAGTTTCGATTGAAGAGATGGTAAACTTAATAAAAGACATAGCAGACCAGACAAATTTACTTGCACTAAATGCGGCAATTGAAGCTGCACGTGCCGGGGAACACGGACGTGGGTTTGCAGTAGTTGCCGATGAGGTTAGGAAACTGGCTGAAAGGAGTCAAAAGGCTACAAGTGAGATATCTTCTACTATTTCTATTATTAAAGATGCCTCTTTTTCTATTGTAAGTGAAATTGATAATTCAATTAATGACAGTGAAAAACTGATAAATATCTTAAATCAAATAGACGATAAAATAACTCAAATGCAAAAATATGCACAGCATTTGAAAAAAGAAGTGGAAGAATTTAAAGTATAAAGGCTTTTTAGCCTTTATCTATCGGAAGATTTTCAGTTGGTAACTCTTCTATAAACCAAGGAAGCCCATATTTATTTAAAGCATACATAAACGGTCTTGCTGGGAATTCTTCCATGTTTTTAACACCAGGACTAAACCAAGTTTTTGTAGCTATCATCATAGCACCTATCATTGCAGGTACTCCTGTTGTATAGCTGACACATTGAGCTCCAACTTCTCTATATGCACATTGATGGTCGCAGATATTATAGATATAATATCTTTTTTTCTTTCCGTCTTTATATCCAGTTACTACTACTCCTATATGAGTTTGTCCTTTTGTTCTTGGACCAAGGCTTGCTGGGTCTGGAAGTACCTTTTTTAAAAATTCCATTGGACTTATTTCACATCCTTCACAAATTTTTATAGGTTCAATTGAAGTCATTCCTACATTTTGAAGAGCTTTTAAGTGCCAAAGGTATTTATCACTAAAAGTCATAAAAAATCTTGCTCTTTTAATTGAAGGGAAGTTTTTTGTTAAACTTTCAAGTTCTTCGTGATATAAAAGATAGCTTGGGAATTTACCAACTTTTGGATACTCCCAATCAAACTTGATACTCATAGGCTCAATCTCTTTCCATTCTTCGTTTTCGTAATATTTACCTTTTTGAGTGATTTCGCGGATGTTGATTTCTGGGTTAAAGTTTGTAGCAAACGGATATCCGTGGTCTCCTGCGTTACAATCAAGGATATCAAGATATTCAATTTCATCTAAAAGTTCTTGTGCTGCGTAAGCTGTAAATACGTTTGTAACTCCCGGGTCAAATCCACTTCCAAGCAAAGCCATAAGTCCAGCTTTTTCAAAAGCTTCGTTTTTTGCCCATTGCTCTTTATATTCAAACTTAGCTTCATCTGGATGTTCATAGTTTGCAGTATCCACATAATGAGCCCCGGCTTTTAAACACGCATCCATTATTGCTAAATCTTGATAAGGAAGTGCAACGTTTAATACAATATCAGAGTTTGTCTCTTCAATTAATTTAGCTGTCGCATCTACATCCATTGCATCAATTTGAGCCGTTTTTACTTCAACTCCAAGTTTTTCTTTTATATCTTTTGCGATAGCATCACATTTTTCTTTTGTTCTGCTTGCAAGTGTTATACTTGTAAAAATATGGTCATTCATTGCAGCTTTAAATGTTGCAACTCTTCCAACTCCACCAGCTCCTATTATTAATAAATTACTCATTTTTGCTCCTTACATTTTAGATTTATCTCTTTGCAAACTTTTTGGATATATTTTTCTGGTAAAGTGATTAACTTTTTTTGAATATCGTTTTTGTCAATGGTGAAAATATAGTTAGTTTTTACTATGCTATCTACAATTAATCCAATCTCTTTTGGAATGAAAATTCCTTTCATTTGAGTATTGCTTGTTATTCCTAAAATTACAATATTTGAATACTCTTCAAACCATACAAAAGCTGGTCTTAATTTATACTCTTTTTGATTTGTAAATGGAACTTTTACTAAAATGATATCTCCTAAATTATAGCTCATAGTTATCCCATATACTATCTTTTTCCCATAACTCTCTCATTTTTTTTGTTTGAAGCTCTTTTAGCTCTTTTTTTTCTTTAATCTCTTCTAATATTTCTTCTAAAAATTTATCAAGTGTTTTGTTTTTAGGTTTTAGAGTTTCAATTAGGGCAAGTGTTTTTTCACTTATTGGAAGATAGGTCATCAATTCTCCTTTGTCCTTCTTTATCCCAAAAAAATACTACCCACTCATTGGTTTTATGTAGTTTTATATCAGGGATTAGTTTTGAATTTTCTTTAAAAAAGAGAGTTAGGGTTTTAAACTCTATTTTTGGATAAGTTTTTTTAAGTATCTCTAAAACCTCTTTTAAAGTCTCTCCACTATCGCTTATATCATCAATAATTAATACCCTCTGTTGTCCGTTTAGGTTTGGGATATTGGATATTTTTGGGGAAAAGAGTTTTTGGTTGTTTTCATAAGATGTTGAATTGATTACAAAAACATCTCTTATATCAAGCTTTTCAGCCAAAAAATGGGCAATGCTCATTCCTCCTCTTGCAATAGCGACAAAAGAAGAGGGGTTAAATGCTTTTATGTCCTCTTCTAAAATATCTAAATCCTTTAAAAATTCATTGTATGAATAAAATCTTTTATTCAACTTCAATTACCTTAATTGGAAGTCCTTGTTTTTCCATCTCTTCAAAGAAAGGTTTGGCATCAAATTCTTCTACGTTTCTAACTCCCTCAGCCCACCAAATTTTGTTTGCCATAAGTTTACATCCGATAATTGCAGGGACTCCTGTTGTATAACTAACACAATGAGCTCCTGTTTCTTCAATTGCTTTTTGGTGGTCGCAAATATTGTAGATGTAATATGTTTTTTCTTTTCCATTTTTTTTACCTTTTGCAATTACACCTATATTTGTTTGACCTTTATAATTTTTAACCAAATCTTGCGGGTCTGGTAGTACTTTTGCTAAGAATTGAATAGGACTTATCTTACAACCCTCACAAATTTCAATAGGCTCAATACTAAACATTCCTACATTTTTTAAAGCGTTAAAGTGGTATAGGTATTGGTCGCTAAAACACATATAAAATTTGGCTGATTTTAGATTAGGGAAGAATTTAACGATACTTTCAAGTTCTTCGTGCCAAATTAAAATACTTGTAGCCTCCCCGCATTCCGGATAAGAGTGTTTTACTTGAATTTCAAAAGGTTTAGTTGTTTTCCACTCCCCATTTTCCCAGTATTTACCTGGAAGATTAAGCTCTCTTAGGTTGATTTCTGGGTCAAAGTTTGTAGCAAAGGCACGTCCGTGACTTCCGAAATTACAGTCGTAAATTTCAACTTCTTCAAGTTCATCTAAAAGATAATCAGCCGCATATTTTACCATTATAGAAGTAACTCCCGGGTCAAATCCACACCCAAGAAGTGCCATAGTGTGTGCTTTTTTAAAATCTTCATCAAGTGCCCATTGTAAATCATAATAAGTATCCGGGTTATCTTCCGTTTCGGCTAATGCTGTATCAAGATAAGCTGTGCTTGTTTCAATACACGCGTGCATAATAGGGAGGTTTTGATAAGGAAGTGCTACGTTACAGACAATGTCAATATTTTCTTTTTTTATTAAATCAACTACATTTTCTTTTTTGTTTGCATCAAGCTCATAAGTTTTAATTTCAACTCCAAGTTTTTCTTTAATGTCTTTTGCAATAGCGTCACACTTTTCTTTTGTACGGCTTGCTAATACTATATTCTCAAAAGTATCAAGATTTTTTGCAGCTTTAAATGCTGCAACTCTTCCAACTCCGCCAGCTCCAACTATTAATAGATTTGCCATCTCTCTCCTTTTTGTCTAATTATATCATTTTTGCTAAAATTCTTAAAAAAAGGCAAATAATGAAAATCTCTCTTATCCAGCAAAGCTACAAAGGAACTAAAGAGGCTACCATTAAACATACTCTTAAAATGATAAAAAGAGCAAAAGGTGAGCTTGTAATATTGCAAGAACTTCATCAGAGTGACTATTTTTGTAAGAGTGAAGATACTAAATATTTTGATTTGGCTGAGAGTTTTGAAGAGGATGTTGAATTTTGGAGGAGAGTTAGTAAAGAGCAAGATATTGTATTAGTAGCAAGTCTGTTTGAGAAAGTGATGGATGGTATTTATTATAACAGTGCCGTTGTATTTGATAGAGGAAAAGTTGCCGGAAAATACAGAAAAACCCATATCCCGGATGACCCGGGATTTTATGAGAAGTTTTACTTTACCCCGGGAGATAGCATAGAGCCAATTGATACATCTGTTGGAAGGCTTGGAGTTTTGGTATGCTGGGACCAGTGGTATAGCGAGCCTGCTAGGATTATGGCACTTAAAGGGGCTGAGATTTTAATTTATCCAACGGCTATTGGATATCTTATGTGTCCTGAGGATAGAAAAGATGAACTTTGTGAAAAAGAGAATAGTTTTGAAGAAAAAGAGAAGATGCTAAATGCCTGGCTTAGTGTTCAAAGAGGGCACGCCGTAGCAAACGGGGTTTATGTTGTGGCGGTAAATAGGGTTGGAAAAGAAAAAGATGAGAGTGGAGTGCTAGGTGGAATAGAGTTTTGGGGAAGAAGTTTTGTTTATGGACCCCAGGGTGAAGAGATTGTAATGGGAGGAAATGAAGAAGAGATAATTGAAGCTGATATTAATTTAAAAAAAGCAGCTGAAGTTAGAAAAATTTGGCCGTTTTTTAGAGATAGAAGAATTGAGCTTTATGATTGTCTTAAAAAAAGATATTGTTAAGGAGAATGATGAGGTTTTTGTTTTTGTTCTTAGCTGTAATTTTATATGCCGATATTAATGTTTATACCGACGAAAATTTTTCTGTTTCTTTGCCTAAGCCTTTTGTTAAAAAAAGATTGGGTTTTTATCATAAAAATGGATTTTTAATTGTAAATTATCGAGATTTACCATTTATAGCCGGTAAAAATTTTGTAGTTGTTTGTGGAATAGGAAATTTAAATACTTATATATTTTCCAATACTCCTTTGGAAAAGATTAGTAAGATAGCTAATTCCGATATAGTTACCGATATTTTTTTTTATACTTCCGATAAAAAAATAAAAAAAATAAAAGCTTCTTTAGAAGACTTTAAAAATAAAAGAGTACCAGCTATAGTGCTTCATAAGAAACTTGATATTCCTAATATTTATTATTACGATTTATCTAAATTGGGTTTGAAATTTAATAAATATTATCTTGTGGCTTATAAAAAATTTTATGATTCTCATAAAAATTCCGCTAAGTTTTTAAGTGTTTATTTCGATAAGAATAATAATATTAACATATCGGTTCTTTTGTTGTCTTTGTATCTTAGAAAAAAAATATTATTATCCGATTCGTATAAAAAAAAGATGGAAAATTTAATAACTAAAAAATTAAAAGTAGTACTTACTTCTTGTTGGCCGCCTTTTACTATGCTTAACGGTGCTAAACTGGAGGGAATAGGGGTTGATTTTTGGAAATTGATAGCGAAAAAAGCGAATTTAGATTATGAATTTATCATAGAACCTGTGTGGATTAAGATTTTGGAAGGAATTAAAAATGGTGAATATGATATAACGATAGCCACGTCGAAAACGAAAGACAGAGAAAAGTATGCCGTTTTTTCTATTCCTTATGTAGAGTTTCCTTTTGCTATCGCTTGTAGAAACGATTTGAAGTTTTCTTCTATTAAAGATATTAAACAAATTGCGGTAGGATATAACTATACGGCACATAAGTTAATGAAAAAGTATTATCCTTCAAAAACATATATTCCCGCTAAAAATTTAAAAGAAGCTTTTAACCTTATTTTAAATAAAAAAGCCGAATGCGTTGTTGATATTTTACCTAGTGTACTTTGGATGATAAATAAAAATCATTTAGGAGAAGTTAGGATAGTTTTTAAAACTCCTTTTACTTTTAAACTGCAAGTTATGATAAAAAAAGATTTAAAAGATTTAAAACTTAAAATAGATAAAGCGATTAGGTCTATTAGTGAGAATGAAAGAAATAGAATAGTTGCCAAATATATAGGAGAAGGATACATTCGAAAACAAAGAAATTTTTACATATATTTTTTAGTTTTATTGGTAGCGATTTTAATTTTTTTCATATATAAAACGTTTTTTTATAAGAAAAAGTCGGAGATAGATTTACTTACGAAAACTTTAAATAGAGGAACTATAGAAGAGCGTTTAAAATATATCTTAAATAGCTCTTATGGAAGTTTATTATTTTTGGATATTGATAAGTTTAAAAGCATAAACGATACTTACGGACATGAAGAGGGAGATGAAGTTTTAAGAAATTTTGTTAAACTTATAAAAAAAGAGATTCGCTCAAGCGATATTTTAGGTAGGTGGGGAGGTGAAGAGTTTGTAGTGGTTTTACCGTTTACCTATTATGGAAATGCATTTTTGGTGGCTGAAAAAATTAGAAGAAGTGTTGAAGAGTTTGATTTTAAAGGTAAAAAAGTTACGGTAAGTATAGGGGTTACGGAGTTTAAGAAAGGTGAAAAATTAGAGGATGTAATAGCAAGGGCTGATGAAGCCGTATATGAAGCTAAAAACTCCGGAAGAAATCAAGTGAAAGGAAAGTTATGAAAATAGCACCGAGTATTTTAAGTGCGGATTTTGGTAATTTGGCTGAAGATGTAAAAAAAGTAAGTGAAGCCAGGGCTGATTTTATTCATGTTGATGTAATGGATGGTCATTTTGTGCCTAATATGACGATGGGTCCTATGATAGTGGAAGCTGTTAAAAAAGCTACGAATGTACCTCTTGATATTCACTTTATGGTGGAGAATATTCCATTTTTTATCGATATGTATAAACATCTTAAGCCTGAATTTATAAGTTTTCATATAGAAGAGGAAAAGCATATAAATAGAGTTATTCAAAAAATAAGAAATGAAGATATTCGCCCGGCGGTTGTTTTAAATCCTGCAACGCCTATTTATTTGCTTGAATATATTGTATCTGATGTTGATATGGTTTTATTAATGAGCGTAAATCCGGGCTTTGGAGGACAGAAGTTTATTCCAAGCGTAATTGATAAAATAAAAGAGCTTAGAGATTTGGCAAGTAAGAAAAATCCAAACCTTTTAATTGAAGTTGATGGTGGGGTTAATGATAAAAATGCGAAGCTTTTAAAAGAAGCCGGGGCAGATATTTTGGTGGCTGGAAGTTTTGTTTTTAAATCTGATGATTATAAAAAAGCAATAGAGTCTCTTAGGGGATAAGATGAGAGTAAAGATTTGCGGAATAACAAATTATGAAGATGCAAAAATGGCGGTTGATGCGGGGGCTGATGCGTTAGGATTTGTTTTTTATAGACCTTCACCAAGGTTTATTGAAGCAAGAGAAGCTAAAAAAATTATTGAAAAACTGCCTCCTTTTGTTACGAAAGTGGCTCTTTTTGTAAATATGGACGCTGAAGCTATAAACGGGGCGATGGAGTTTTTAAAAGCCGATATAGCTCAAATTCATTTTGATGCGGATGAGGAGTTTTTTAGCAAATTAAATTGCAAATACTTACCTGTTGTAAGGGCAAAAGAGAAACAAGATTTGGAAAAATACGGTAATAGGTATAAAATAGTCGATGCTTTTGTAAAAGAGTATGGTGGAAGTGGGAAAAGGCTTCCTATTGAGTGGTTTGAAAATAGGGACAATTCAAATATAATACTTGCCGGAGGACTAACTCCTGAAAATGTTTTTGAGGTTGGAAGGTATGGTTTTTACGGCGTTGATGTAAGTAGCGGGGTTGAGAGTTTGCCGGGTAAAAAAGATAAAAAAAAGATAAAAAAATTTATAAAGCGGGCTAAATATGAAGTTTAATAACACTTAATTGACAGTGGGGGGGTAATATATAATTATAAAAAAAGGTTTTTTATGAAAACTTATAATTTAATTTATAAAAATGATGACGAATTGATAACCTTTCTTAAAAACCTTCCTAAAAAAGAAAATCTTTTTCAGGTTTTTAGCGGAGTGTCTGATAAATCTAAAATTTCTCATATATTGAGTTTGATTAATAAATATTATCCTGGTGCAAAAGTTATAGGAACGACAACGGACGGTGAAATAGTAAACGATAAAATTACAAGTCGCAAAATAATAATCAGTGCTTCTTTTTTTGATAAAGCGAAAGTGGAAATAGTATCTTTGAAAAAGGAATGCAAAAGTGAAGATTTCGGAGAGGAATTCGGAAAAAGATTAAATTTAAAAGATGCAAAAGTAGCGATAGTGTTTAGTGACGGATTGAATATTAACGGGGATGAATTTTTAAAAGGTATAAAAAAAGAGTGTAATATACCTATTGCCGGGGGATTTGCCGGGGATAATGCAAAATTTAAAGAAACATTGGTATTTGATAATAAAAATATTCTTTCGAAAGGAGCCGTAGCGGCAGTTATCAAAGGAGATATTTTTGTCAATAGAAGGTATGGGTTTAATTGGGAAGGAATAGGAAAAGATATGGTAATTACAAAAGCGAAAGGAAATATTGTTTATGAAATAGATAATAAAAAAGCAGCTTATGTATATAGATATTATTTTCAAGACGCTTCTAGTGATATCGCTCAAATAGGAATACAGTTTCCTTTAATTATAGAAAAAAATAATTTAAAAATAGCTAGGGCGGTTTTGAAGGAATATGAAAACGGGAGTTTGTTGTTTGCCGGAAGTTTGGAAGAAGGTAGTATTGTTAAGTTCGGATTCGGAGATGTTAGTAATATTTTAAAACAAGATAAAGCTTTATTCGATTCTTTAAAAGAAGTGGAAGTGGAGAGTATATTTATTTATTCTTGTATGGCGAGGAGAAGATTTTTAGGAAAAGATATTAAGTATGAAATAGAACCTTTCGCTCAAATTGCGGATGTTAGCGGATTTTTTACTTATGGAGAGTTTTTTACGGCTGATGAACCTTTGTTTTTTAATCAAACGATGACGATTTTAGTTTTAAGCGAAAGCGAAATTGTTAATAAAAATATAGAATATATTCCGAAATATAATAAGTTGTTTACTATTAAAGCTCTTACAAGTTTGATAAAAGCTACTTCAAGCGAGTTAAATGATTTGAATAAAAATTTGGAAAAGAAAGTTAAAGAAAAATCCGAAGAAATATTAAAGAAAAATGAAGAGCTTAAAAAACTTTTGTATAATGATAGGATAACGGGGCTTCCTAATAGATTTCAATTGGATGAAGATTTAAAAATCTACGATATGAAAGGAGGGGCTTTAGTAGATATTAAAGGTTTTTCCAAAATTAATGATATATATGGTGAAAAGGCGGGGGATGGGGTGTTGAAAAAGGTTGCCGTCGTTTTAAAAAGTTTGGTCGGAGCCGGTTGTAACGTATATAAAAGCGGAGCCGATCAGTTTTTAATAATCGGATATACGAACGATTCGTTTGAAGGAATTATAGAAAAGATAATAAATTATTTTGATAAAGAGCTTATTGAAATTAATATTGAAGGTTCTTCGATTACTTTTGATATAGATGTGAGAATTGCATTGGTAAAGGGGAATTATAAAGATATAAGAGTAAAGGCTGATTTGGCTTTAAATTATGCAAGGCATCATAACTTACAGTTTGTGGAATATAGTGAAGATTTAGGATTGGAAAAAAAATTAAGAAATGAGCTTAAATCGTTAGAAATGGTAAAAAAAGCTATTAAAGAAGATAGAATTGTGCCTATTTTTCAAAAGATAGAGAAACAAGAAGTAACATATGAAGCTTTGGTAAGAATAAAAGAGGGAAATACGTTTATTTCTCCTTTTGAATTTTTAGATTTTATTAAACCCGTTCATTATTATTATGAGCTTACGAAAATTATGATTAAAAAAAGTTTTGAGATTTTTCAGAATAAAAAAGAATCGGTTTCGTTGAATTTTTCTTATAAAGACATAGAAAATAAGGAAATTGTGGATTTTTTAATAACCAACATTAAAAAATACGATATGCAAGGAAAAGTAATAATAGAACTTTTAGAAAACGAAAATTTTAAAGATTTCGAAAAGTTACAAAAATTTGTCGAAAAAGTAAAACAATTCGGTGTGAAAATAGCAATAGATGATTTTGGAAGCGGATATTCTAATTTTATATATTTATCAAAATTGAAACCGGATTTTATAAAAATAGACGGAAGTTTAATTGAAAATATTGATAAAGATGAAAATTTATATATCATTACAAAACATATTCACGAATTCGCAAAAAATTTGGGATGTTCAACTATTGCGGAATTTGTTACTAATAAAAGAGTGTATGAAGTTATAAAAAAAATAGGAATAGATGGAGCTCAAGGCTCGTTTATAGAAAAACCTAAGGAACTTAATTGAAAGCGTTTATACTTAAAAAAATAGCGGATGAAATTAAAAAACACAAATTTATTAAAAGAGCTTTTAGAGTTGATGAAAATCTTATTTTAATGCAGTTTGATAACGATAAATATTATTTTGATTTGACAAAAGGGAGTGGGGATATTTATATTAATATCGATTATCCTCTTGTTAAGAAGTTTAGAGCTCCTTTTGATATTGTACTTGAGAAGAAATTTACAAAAGCAAAGCTGCTTGATGCCAAGGCAAAAGAGAGAATACTTACAATTACTGCTAAAAATAAAAACAATTTTAAAGAAGAAATTGTAAAAATCCGTTTTGAATTTACGGGGCGTTATACAAATGCGATAATTCTTGATAAAGAAGATAGAATAATTGAGAGCTTAAGACATATTAGTGAAAACATATCAAGCCGTGTGGTAAAGCCCGGGGTTAAGCTTGAGGAACTTCCGAGTATAGAGATAAAAGAGAAGGTTTTTGAGGTTGATGATTTAGAAAAATATACTCAAGAGCTTTTTAATAAAAAATACCAAAATAGACTTAATCAAAAAAAACAATCAATTCTAAACAAAATAGACAAAAAAATAAAAGAAATACAAAAAAAACTAAATTCACTTGAGAGTGAAGATGAGCTTTTAAAAAAAGCTCAAAAATATAAGACTTATGCAGATGTTGCTATGGCAAATCTTTATCAGATAAAACCTTATCAAAAAGAGCTAAAAACTTATGATTTTGAAGGAAACGAAATAACTATTCCTTTGCCTGAACTTAAAAATATAAATGAAATCGGAAATTATTACTATCGTCTTGCCAAAAAAGCCAAGAAAAAAGCTCAAAACCTGCATATTCAAAGAAACTATTTAAATGAGCAGCTTGAATTTTTGCAAAATTATAAAAAGCTTGTTGAAAATGCAAAAAATTTGAGTGAGTTAAAAACATATGAGCCTCCTAAAAAAGAGAAAAAAGAAGAAGAAAATATTGCAAAATTTTATTATGACGATTATTTAATAATGGTTGGTAAAAACGAAAAAGGAAATATTAAGCTTTTAAAAAGTGCAAATGCAAATGATTTTTGGTTTCATATCAAAAACCATCCGGGAGCTCATGTAATTGTAAAAAACAATAAATTAAGCGTAAATAATGATATAATTAAAAAAGCAGCAGAACTTGCAGTGGCTTTTAGTTCAAAAGATGAGGGTGAAGTCGATTATACAAAAAGAAAGTTTGTAAAAATTAAAGATGGTGCAAATGTGGAATATGGAAAATATAGCACCATAAAGGTTAAGTTATGAGCTTAATAGGAGAAGTGACTTTTATTAATCAGAATATGCATATTCCGGCTGCTGTTTATGCCGACTCTTTGGCAAGAGAACATATTTCAAAAGAGTTTCAAAGAATTATAAACGAAGAAAAAGAGAGAAAAATAGAAGAAATCAGAGAAATAGAAAAAAGTGAAAGAATCTTAGCCGAAGGGGACTTGAAAGAGGATACCGACAGAGAAATTAAACATTTAGATTTTAAGGCTTAAGTATAGTATAATTTGGAAAAAAGGATTCGTATGAAGGAGCGTTTGATAACCTCTTTGGTGTTGGTTGGGGTTTTGTTGATAGTTGGGTTTATAGATAATAAATATTTAACTGGACTTTTAATAGCCCTAATAGCCTTTGTAGGGTATAGGGAAGCTGAAAAGCTTTTTGGTGTCAGTGAAGTTGATATTTTTTATATGGGTGTGGGAGTAATAGGGCTTTCGTTTTTTATTTCCCCTCTTGTAGCGGCGGTTGTGGGTGTTGTTTTTGCAGCTTCTTATATAGCTTATTATCAAAAAGATTTGAGTATCATCTCTCCTATTATTTATCCTCTTTTGCCGGTTATGATAATTTACGCTTTATATCTTAAATTCGGAATGGCTTATATAGGGTGGCTTATCGTTATAATAGCCGGGACGGATAGTTTTGCGTATTTGATAGGAAAAAATTTTAAAGGTCAGTTTTTTAAAGAGGGGTTTTGTCCTACTTCTCCGAATAAATCGTGGGAAGGTGTTATAGGTGGAGTTGTTTTGGCTACTGTTTTGGGAAGTTTAATCGGAATGGGGCTTGTCGGGTTTTTTAACGCTTTTATAATAAGTTTTTTGGTAAGTGTTGCCGGAGTTTTTGGAGATTTATTCGAAAGTTATTTAAAAAGAAGAGCGGGAGTGAAAGATAGCGGAAACGTTTTACCGGGACACGGAGGAGTGCTCGATAGAATAGACGGTTATCTGTTTGCCGCACCGGTAATTTTCGTATTGATCGGAGGAGTATAAAAAGGATTGTAATGAAGTTTGAAATAGAAAATATAAAAAATTTCGGTGTTATTAAAGAGAATAAAGATAAAATAGTATTAAATGACTTAACCATATTTATGGGTGATAATAGTGCCGGTAAAAGTTATTTAGCTATTTTATTTAATTTATTAACAAGAATAGAAAAAGAATTGAATTTAAATGTTTCTATGTTAGAAAATAAAAAGGTTTATTTAAAAGTGTTAGAGATTTTAGAAAATCTTGAAGATGGAGAAGTGGAAATTAGTCTATTTAAAAACGAAATCTATGAATTGAAAGATATTTTAGAAATAGTAATTGAATCTTTTTTGAAAAAACATTTTAAAAAATTAATTACTAAAAATTTTGATTTAAAAATAAATTATTATGAAGTTAATGAAATAAAATGTATTTTAAGAAAATCACAAAGTGATAGTTTGTTTGAATTTGTTATAGTGTTTGAAGAAGAAATTGAAAAGGATAAAAAAAGAGGATTGGAAAATAAATTCGTGTTAGAAAAGGGAAAATTTAATTTGCATATATTAATTGAAAGATTTTTTGAAACTTTATTTGTTTTTTTAGTAAAAAGCTCTTTAAATATACCTACCTCTATTTATTTACCGGCGGCAAGAACGGGATATTTACATACGGCTCCTATTTTATTAGAATATGCGGTAAAGCAGAGTTTTTCTTTTAATAAAGAGGGAAGCAGTGTTGAATTACCGGAGTGGATTAGAAGATTTATTTTGGAATTAACGGTTCCTGCAAGCAGTGTGAGAGAGGATGATGTTGCCACTTTAATAGAAGAAGAAATTTTAAAAGGAGAGGTTAAGGTTTATGAAAATGATTCGAGAATAGAATTTTATGTAGGGAAAAAAAGAATAGATATTCCTTATACTTCTTCTTCAATTTCCGAGCTTATTCCGTTGGTTGTATTTTTAAAAAAAGGAAAAATTCATAAAGGGAGTTTGTTAATTATAGAAGAACCGGAGGCTCATTTAAGTTTTGAAAACCAAAGAAAAATAGCAAGAATTGTCGCTATGCTTGTAAATAAAGGAGTTAAGGTGTTAGTAACTACTCATAGCGATTTTTTTATATACGAACTTAATAATTTAATTCTTGCGAAAGATATTGAAGAAGAGAAAAAACCTAATATTTATAAAAATATTAGTTTGGATTACAAGAAAATTAATATTTACAATTTTCTTTTTAAAAATAAAAGTAAAAAGTCCGTTATCGAACAAGTACCGGTAAAAAAAGATGGTATTGATAACAGATATATTACTAATAATTTATTAGCAAGAAGTGAAGATTTAAAAATGTTATATAATTTAATGGAAAAGTAATGATAGTTAAGAATTCTAATGAATTAGTTAGTGTTTTTAATAATATTTTTGGAAAATGTATTATCGAAGAAAAAGTAAGAGAGATTTCTATAGAAGAACTTGAAGAAAATGGAAAAGGTAAAATTAATATTATTATAAAAAAAGGAAACAAAGCTTTAAAAATTAAGCCGAATGATAAAATAAATATAGGCTGTATAAAAAAACCGAATAAACCGGATGGAATTGTTTTTGAAATTAATTTTAAACAAAAAAAAATAATTGTATATTTGGTGGAATTGAAAAAAAATTTACTTAGTAAATTAGAAAAAGCAATTGAACAACTTAGTAAAGCATATTGGTTTGTAAAAAGTTTAAGTTTAGAGGAATGTTTTGATATGGAGTTTGTTCTAATTTTAGGATATAAAGATGAATTAAACGAGCAAAATTTAGAATTATTTAGAGAAAATGAGCCTAATTTATTATTAAGAGAAGCTTATAATGCAATTTATGAAAAATATAAAAATAGAAAAAATATTAAGTTTCCTGTTAAATTACCTTTTTGTAAATTTAAATTGTTAAATTTCGAACTTAAAAAAATGGAAGATATAATATGATACTTTTAGGCTCAACCGGGAGTATTGGAGTAAATACACTTGAAGTTGCAAGGCGTTATGGTTTAGAGATTGAAGCATTGGTAGCCGGTAATAACTGTGCTCTTTTAAATTATCAAATTGAAAAGTTTAAACCAAAATACGTAGTGGTAAAAGATGAAAAAACGGCTAAGAGGATTAATTTTAAAGGCGTTAAGTTCGGAGAAGAGGCTATTTTAGAAGTAATTGAGAAAGCAAAAAGCGATTTGGTCGTAAATGCCTTAGTTGGAGATGCTGGGCTTAGACCTACTTTAAAAGCCCAGGAACTTAATAAAAAAATAGCCCTTGCTAATAAAGAATCTTTGGTAAATGCCGGAAAATTTATAGATACTTCTAAAATCACTCCAATTGACAGTGAGCATTTCGGGCTTTGGTATCTTTTAAGAGAAAGAGAGGATTTTAAGAAACTTTATATTACTGCAAGTGGTGGGGCACTTAGGGATTGGGAGATAGAAAGAATAAAAAACGCTACTTTAAAAGATGTTTTAAACCATCCAAACTGGTCAATGGGTGTAAAAATTACGATTGATAGTGCCACTATGGTAAATAAACTTTTTGAGCTTTTGGAGGCTAAGTGGCTTTTTGATACAAAAGAGGTGGATGCCTTTATAGAGACAAAATCCATAATTCACGCTTTGGTTGAGTGGGAAGATGGAAGTACCACTGCCCATATCTCAAAAACCGATATGAAACTTCCAATTGCTTTTGCTATTTTAGGTGATGTTAAAGAGGAAATTTTAAAGCCTGTTAATCTGCTTGAAGTTAAAAGTCTTGAGTTTAGAGAAATTGCAAACAATAGATATCCAGTTTGGGAGATAAAAGATTTGCTTTTAGAAAAAAGTGACTTAGGAGTTGTAGTAAATACGGCAAATGAATTTGCAATTGAGAAGTTTTTAAAAGAAGAGATTGGATTTTTAGATATTAGTAAAACTATTTTAAAAGCAGTTAGAGAATTTGAAGATATTAATATAAATTCTATTGAAGATATTTTTGAGGTTAAAAAAGAGGTAAAGGTTTGGTGTGAGAGTAATTTTATTTGATTTAGACGGGACGCTTATTGATTCTACAAATGCTATACTTGATGGGTTTAGGCATACGTTTGAGAAGTTTAATAAAAAATATCCGGGAGATGAAGAGGTAAAGAGGCTTATTGGGCTTCCTCTTGATGTTATGTTCTCAAACCTTGGTATTAAAGAAAATGTATGGGATTTCGTGAATGCTTACAAAGAGAGATATAGGGTAATTTCAAAAGAAAAGACAACTCTTCTTCCCACTGCAAAAGAGGCTATAAAAGAGGCAAAAGAGTTTGCAAGGCTTGGGATTGTGACTACAAAAACTGGGCTTTATTCAAGAGAGCTTTTAGAGTATTTTGGGGTGATGGATTATTTTGAGGTTTTAATAGGCAGAGAAGATGTAAAAAACCCAAAGCCACACCCCGAGCCTATTTTAAAGGCAATTCATTTAATGAATGCAAACAAACAAGCTACCTGGATGATAGGGGATACTTGTCTTGATATGGTAAGTGCAAAAGAGGCTGGAGTTAATTATATAGGGGTTGAGTTTGATTATGAAGACAAGGAAGAGTTAAAAAAATGTGCGGAGGTTACAAAGCCTGATGCGTTAGAAGCTATAAGATATATTAAAACTTCTTCCAAAAATCTCTGCTAAGCAGTATTAATACCGTAAAAAATTCGAGTCTTCCTATAATCATTCCCACTGCTAAAATAATTTTTTGAGTAGGTGTAAAAAAAGCGAAATTATCAACCGGTCCTACGTGACCAAATCCTGGACCTATATTTCCTACACAAGCTATTGAGGCACTAAGAGATGTTAGGGTGTCGTATCCTTGAGAAAAAAGGTAAAGGGCTATTGAAGTAACGGTTAAAATATAAAGAAAAATAAAAGCACTTACGTTGTTTATTACGTTTTGAGAGAGTTTTTGATTGTCTATTTTTACGAATAAAATCGTATTTGGAGAGATTATTTTTTTGATTTGATATTTTAGGTTTTTAAACATTACTACAAATCTTATTACTTTAATTCCTCCTGCGGTACTGCCGGCATTTCCTCCTATTAGCATTGCTATAAATATTAAAGCGATGGCAGCCTGTCCCCATTGAGAGTAGTCAATCGTTGCAAATCCGGTTGTGGTTATAATAGAACTTTTCGTAAAAAATCCGTGTGTTAAGGCGAAGAAAAGAGAGTCTTTGGAATGAAAATAGTGAACTAAACTAACTCCTAGAGATAAAGTAAAAAAGATAATAAAATACCATTTAACCTCTTCGCTTTTGTAACCTTGAAAGTCTCCTTTTAATACCCTTAAGTGGGCTATAAAGTTTATGCCCGATATAAACATAAAAAACGTAGTGGTCCAAAGAATTAAAGGGTTGTTTAGCCAGTATCCCATTGATTCGGTTTTGGTTGAAAATCCTCCGGTTGAAATGGTTGCAAATGCGTGATTTATAGCGTCGAATAGACTCATTCCCTCAAACTTTAATAAAACTATAATGCCCCCATTTGTCAAGACAATAAATTAAAAGATTTGTTTTCCATCTATTAAGCTACTTTATGTAACATTTTTTTATAAACACTCATAGGTTTATCATAACCTAGTGCTGAATGAAATCTT
>JBDONT010000011.1:0-96366 GCA_039831155.1 Nautiliaceae bacterium
AGTATAGAATCTTCCGTAAAAACCAAAACTATAGATTTTAGTAATATTACGAAAAGTGACGAACAAAAAATCGTTTCGATGTATAAAAACGGTTATACGATAGAAGAGATATCGAAAGAACTTCGTATTCCGGCAGGGGAGGTTGAGCTTGTTATTAAGTTCCAAGGACTTTGATATTTTCTTAAAGTTTACTTAAATTAAGTTTTTTTTAAGGTTTCTAAACTACAATTCCATACCTAAAAAATTCACAAAAGGTGTGATAATGAAATTTACTAAATCAATTAGAGAAGAAGATGTAAAAAGAGATTGGATTTTAATAGATGCAAAAGATAAAACTTTTGGTAGATTAATTACTGAAATTGCAACTCTACTTAGAGGTAAACATAAACCATACTTTACACCTCATGTAGATTGTGGTGATTATGTTGTAGTAATTAACGCTGATAAAGTTAGATTTTCAACTAGTAAAAAACTTGAAAACAAATACTATAGACATACTGGATATTTCGGTAGCGTAAAAGAAGAAACGGTTGAAAAATTACTAAAAGAAAACCCGGAAAAATTATTTAAATTGGCAACAAGAGGAATGCTTCCGAAAACTAAACTAGGAAGAAAAATGCTTAAAAAATTAAAAGTTTACGCTGGTGAAAATCATCCTCATACAGCTCAAATAAAGGGTAACTAATGAAAATGCACGGAAGAATCTACGCAACAGGTAAAAGAAAAGAAGCGGTAGCTAAAGTTTGGCTAAAAGCAGGTAGCGGAAATATTACGGTAAACGGAAAAACATTAGATGAGTTTTTAGGTGGTAGAGAAGCTTTAAAACTTAGAGTTAGATGGCCGTTAATGCTTACTAAACAAGAAAACGCGGTTGATATCGATGTTAAAGTTTTCGGCGGTGGGTTTGCCGCTCAAGCTGACGCAGTAAAACACGGTATTTCAAAAGCACTTGTAGAATATGCTCCGGAATTTAGAAGTATTTTAAAACCGGCCGGACTTCTTACAAGAGACGCAAGAAAAGTTGAAAGAAAAAAATACGGAAAGAAAAAAGCGAGAAAATCTCCACAATTCTCAAAAAGATAATTTTTTCTTTCTTTTTTTCTTTTTCATACTCTTCAGTGTCTGGCACGATTTAAGAAATTTATCTCTTTTCCGATTTGGAATAAAAGTTGCTTATTTTTATAAACTTCCAAGGACGGAATATGAGGGTTACCCAATTTACTCAATATAATAACTTTATTTTAAATCAGCAAAAAACTTTAGATGATTTAAATACCGTTCAAACTCAAATAGCAACCGGTGAAAAAATTCAAAATATGTATGAAGACCCGGCGGTATATACTAAATTTTTGAAATTAAACGAAGAAATAACATCTTTAACGCAAGTAAAAGATTCCGCAACGTTTGCCCAAACCTTTGCTAATGAAACCGATACTACTTTAAATGATTTTGTAAATACTTTAGGTACGTTTAAAACGAATCTCTTAAAAGCTGCAAACGAAACAAACGATGAAACTTCAAGAGAAGCTATTGTAAGCGAACTTGAAAGCGAACTTGCCCATTTAAAGGATTTGGCTAATACTTCAATTGACGGAAAATATCTTTTTAGCGGAAGTAAATTCAATACTAAACCTATTGACGATAATTACGAATATCAAGGAAACGACCAGTATGTAAAGGCATTCTTGGGTGCCGGGGTTGAGAGAGAATATAATATTCCGGGAAGTGAGTTGTTTTTAGGTAGAGATAACGATTATGTAAAGCATATTTCAACAAACGTAGTCCAATACGATAAAATGAAAGCAAATCCGGAGTTTGTTGTAAGAGGGGCTGACGGAAATTTATATATCGATAAAGATTTAACTCACGATAGCAACGGAAATATTTATATTTCTCAAGCGGATAGCGATAATCCTCCTATTAACGAACCTATTACGGGTGAGAGTCAAATAAGAATGTTAACGGGGGTTGCCGATATAGACAATGGAGACGGTACTTATAGCGACGGGAAAAGTTATTTTTATATAAAAGGAAAAAAATCAAACGGGGAGACTATAGACGTTACAAACCCTCCTTTAGAACTTTCAAATTCCGCTACGGTTAACGATTTACTTGATAAAATAGGCGAATTGTACGGTAATACGGCTACTTCTAAAGTTGTGGATGTAAGTTTAAACGATATGGGCGAAATTCAGATTAAAGATATAGCAAGTGGCAAGATGTTAACCGATTTTTATATGGTAGCGAGTGATACTAAAGAGAGCAGTATCGATGATTTGGTAAAAAACGGGGATTATATAGTTGAATTTCAAAAAAGTGATTTTAATTCCATAAGAAACCAATCCACGATAGAAGCTAATAACTCTTATTTTGATAACAGAATTTTTAAATTCGGAGCCGTTTTTAAAACTATAGATACGAAAAGGGATGCTTTAGCCCAGGATAAAGTTTATGACGTATTGGGAAGTGAAGGAATTAGTGATATTGACGGGACTGTGGAGCCTTTGGATAGTATAAGTTTTACCGGAACGGATACTGGTGGAAACAGCGTAAATTCGACTTTACAAATTACAAGTACTACGACTATGCAGGATATTTTGAATGAAATAAAAAATCTTTACGGGGATGTTGATGTTAAACTTGAAAACGGAGAGATTATAGTAACCGATAATAGTGTAGAAAAAACTCAAGGTTCCAGTTTAAGTATTAAAATGCAGGCATTAGATACAAACGGAAATCCTTTGGAGGTGTTTGCAAATAAAGATGTTGCGAATTTTGATAAACTTTATATGGATAAATCCGGAAATGAGATAAAAGGCAACGTATCTCAAATTCAAAAAGATTATAGAGTTTATTTTAAAGATAATGAAAAAATTATAGAAAAAAATCCTTTTGCTCAGCAGTATGCCACAAACGACACTTCTATAATAGATACGATGGGAGACGATACTCTTCCAAAAACCATTAATCTTAAATTCAAAGACATAAACGGAAACTTAAAAACTGCTGTAATTGAACTTAGAGACACGCCCGATGTAAACGGACATTTGAGTAATTTGTGGATTGATAGCAACAATGACGGTATAAAAGAAGATAGTGAGGTTTACGATATTTTTGAACCAAATGGCGATTTAACCCCGGGGCATACTCAAATTACCACGACAACAACAATAGACCCGGTTACTTGTGAGGCTTGTACTGTGGAAAATACACAAAAAGGTCTTACTTATCAGCAGTTAAGCGATGTTGTGGCTATGGTTGTAACCAATAATCTGCCGTCTTCCAATAGTGCGGATGATTATAATCAGGCGGTTAAAAGTGCAAGAGAAATTGTTGATGCCGGGGTTGATGAGAAAGGAAAATTTTATTTAAAAGATAAAAGTAATTCCTCAACACCTATAGATTTAAGTATTTCAACGGATGATAGTTCTTTATATTTTCAGGCTAATAACGCAATTACCATAGATTCTCCGGAAGTTGATTTTTTTGATACGTTGCAAAAAGCAATAGATGCCGTTAAAAACGGAATGAATTATCCGGATTCCGAAAAAGACCCTAGAAATTTCGGTATACAAGGAGCAATAGAAGCGATTGACCACGTAACCGACCACATAAGACGCGAACACGCTAAAATAGGGGCTGTTAGTAACGAATTTGATATGACTATTCAAAGAGTTGATATGTTAACCCTAAATGTTCAGCAACTGCAATCGGATAATATCGATACCGATTTGGGAGAGGCCGCTATGCAGCTCTCTTCACTTCAGACTTCATATCAGGCTCTTTTGGCGTCTATTGCAAAAATTAACAATTTAACATTACTTAACTATTTGTGATAAAATTTCACTAAAAAGGTTGGGTTTGAAAAAAAGCGTTTATATTTTTCTTTTTTCTTCTCTTTTTTATCTGTTTGTATCCACTATTTTTCCGAAGATTTCGGTTGTAGGAAAAGTGGGGGCTTTTTTAGGTAAAACTTCTTTTTTACTTTTTGGGTATTTATCTTATATTTTTCCGTTTTTACTTGGTGTTTTATTGGTTTTAGCTTATAAAAAGAGGTTTGATTATACAACTTCCCTTAGAGTGTTGGGAGGTGTGTTTTTGTTTTTTGATTTGTTGTTTTTTCAGGCTATGGTGTTTAAAGTCGGAGTTATAGGGAATTTATTCGTAAACACCCTTAAATTTTACATAGGTTTGGTGGGTGTCGGGTTATTGGTGCTTGTTATTTTTATATGGAGTCTGTTTTTGCTTTTTGAAGAAGAGATAATAAGCAAAATCTATGAATTAAAAAACAGATATCAAACTCTTAAAAACTCGGATTCGGTTGAATCTAATGAAGCTAAAAATGAAATCAAACAGGATTTTGATAAAAGTTTAAAAGAAACTCCTAAAACGCAGGTTGAATCTCAAGTAAAAATCGAAGAAATAAAAGAAGTCTTTGACTTTTCAGATTTTGACGTAAGTAATGTTTTATTGGATGAAGATGATATAAAAACGTTTGAAAAGCCTAAAGAAAAAAGTACGGAAGAGGTAAGAGTTGAAGTGAAAGAGGATTCTTTTAAAGAAAATAATGCCGAAACTGTTAAAACAAAAAACAGTGAAATTCAAAATAACCTTGAAGATAATGAGGTCAAAGAGATTAAGATTGAGGAGAAAATTAAAGATACTAAGGATGAAAAAGAATCTAAAATCGAAAAAGCTCAACCGGCTCCGAAAGTAACTCACGTAGAAGAACTTGAAGATACTAAAAAGCTTTTATCGGAAATTGAAACGGGAGAGAGAGAACATCCTAGTGATTGGGTATTTCCTCCACTTGACTTTCTTAAAAAACCGCCGGCTAAGAAAAAAGAGGTAAACGAAGCCGAAATTGATAAAAAAATTAAAACTTTAATCGAAAAACTAAAACAGTTTAAAATAGAGGGGGATGTTGTTAGGTATTATGTGGGACCGGTTGTTACGACGTTTGAGTTTAAGCCTCTTCCTCATATAAAAGTAAGTAAAATTTTAGCGTTGCAAGATGACTTGGCAATGGCTCTAAAAGCACAGTCAATTCGTATTCAGGCTCCTATTCCCGGAAAAGACGTTGTAGGAATAGAGATACCAAACGATGAGGTTGAGACGATTTATTTAAGAGAGATACTTGAGAGTGATATATTTAAAAAAGCAAAATCCCCTTTAACTCTAGCCCTTGGAAAAGATATAGTAGGGGCTCCTTTTGTTACGGATTTAAAAAAGCTTCCTCACTTGCTAATTGCCGGTACTACAGGAAGTGGGAAGAGTGTGGGGATTAATGCAATGATTTTATCTTTGCTTTATAGAAATTCTCCGGATGAGCTTAAATTTGTAATGATAGACCCTAAAATGCTTGAATTTTCCATATTTAACGATATTCCTCATCTTTTAACACCGGTAATTACGGAACCTAAAAAAGCCATTACAGCTTTAAACGCTATGGTAAAAGAGATGGAGAGACGCTATAAGCTTATGGCAAAAGCTAGGGTTAAAAATATTGAAAATTATAATAACAAACTTTCAAAAGAAGAAAAACTGCCTTATATTGTGATTATCATAGACGAACTTGCGGATTTAATGATGACAAGCGGTAAGGATGTAGAGTATTCCATAGCAAGACTTGCTCAAATGGCAAGGGCTAGTGGAATTCATCTTATTGTAGCTACTCAAAGACCAAGCGTTGATGTCGTAACGGGGCTTATTAAAGCCAATCTTCCAAGTAGAATAAGTTTTAAAGTAGGGCAAAAGATAGACAGTAAGGTAATTTTAGACCAATATGGGGCCGAGACCCTTTTAGGAAGAGGGGATATGCTTTTTACACCTCCAGGAATTAGTGGACTTATTAGGCTTCACGCTCCTTTTACCAGTGAAGAGGAGATAGAAAAAGTGGTTGAGTATTTAAAATCTCAAAGAGAAGCCGATTATGATACGACTATTATTTCTCAAGAGAGTGAAGTTTTAGAGGAGGTTGAGGATTTGGATGAACTGTTTGAAGAAGCTAAAGAGATTATATTAAAAGAGAAAAGAACAAGTATCTCTTATCTTCAAAGAAGACTTCAAATTGGGTATAATAGAGCAGCTAATATAATAGAACAGATGGAGAGAATGGGGATTTTATCGCCTCCTAATTCAAAAGGACAAAGAGAGATATTAATATGAAAGGAAAAAAATGAAAAGAGTAATTATTACATCGGTTATAGCGGCTTTTTTTGTAGGATGTTCTACTAAAAGTGAGTCTATGGCGACATCTGTTGTGCAGTTGGTTGGAAATCAAGAGGTTGTAGGTTGGAACTCTCCGGAACCGGAAAAACCTAAAGTGAAAGTGGTTGTAAAAGAGGTTGTAAAGTATAAACCGGTCGTTAAAACAGTTGTAAAATATAAAACAAAAACCATTGTAAAAACGGTTGTAAAATATAAAACCGAACACGATAGTGACGGAGACTGGGTACCGGATAGTGTGGACAAATGTCCTAATACTCCGAAAAATTTAGTGGTGGACCATAACGGATGTCCTATTATTACCACTTTAAGAATTAATTTTGATACAAACAGCTATAAAATTAAAAAAATATATTATCCGGATATTCAAAGAGTCGCGGAAGTGTTAAAAAGTAATCCTTCTTTAAAAATTGAAGTTGCCGGATATACGGATGATAAAGGGAGTAAGACATACAATCTTAAACTCTCTCAAAAAAGAGCCGAAGCGGTAAAAGAGATTTTAGTAAAAAAATTCAAAATAGATCCTAAAAGAATTGTTGCTAAAGGATATGGAGAAGCTTATCCTTTAGTGCCTAATACAAGCGATACCAATAGAGCCTTAAATAGAAGAGTTGAGATAGTTGATATTACCAATAGAATAGAACCTAGCGAAGCTAAAAAAACTGCAAAAAAGATAAATAAAATTAAAAAAGAGATTTTGAAAAAAGAAAGCAAAAATACTAAAGAAAAAAAAGTTTCTAAAGCCTTAGAAGCTAAAAAAGCTCCGGTTAAAATTAAAACACCGGTTAAAACGGAAAAAATTGCAAAAGATGTGAATTTATCGAAAACAACTAATTTATCTAAAAATTTAAAAACTAAAAAAGCAGAAAACAATTCTACTAAAAAATAGAGGTTTAAACCTCTTTTCCGTTTATATAAAGAGTGTCTACTTTTGTAGTGTGTAGAATTATTTGAAGAGGTAGTAAGTCCAGATTTTTTACTCTGTTTGGAAGTTTAAACGTAATTATGTCCGCGTCTTTTCCTTCTTCTAATACACCGTTATTTAATCCTAAAGAGTTTGCGGCGTTTGTCGTAACTGCTTTTATTAAATCTTTTGCAAGATATTTAGGATGTAAATCCGTATGCATTAAAAGGGCTGCTCTTATTTCTTTAAAGAGATTTAAAGAAAAGTTAGAACTTTTCCCGTCAGTTGCCACACTGTAAGGAATTGAGAAGTTTTTTACGCTTTCTAAGTCTAAAAGTCCTACGTTTAAGAGTCTGTTTGAAATAGGGCAGTGGGTTATGTTTGCGTTTATTTCGCTTATTTTCTGAAGCTCTTGTTCGTTTGCGTGAACGCAGTGGATAAAATTGACGTTTGTGTCTTTAAACATTTCTATAAATTCTAAAGGTTTTATTAATGGTTTTGCGTTTTTAAAGTGCTTTTCAAAGAAAATTTTAAACTCTCCTTCTCCTTTATCAAGCCATTTTCTTTCGGCTTTGCTTTCCATAAAGTGAGCTTGAAGAGGGAGGTTTTCTTCTTTGGCTATATCTATTATCTTTCTCATTAAAAAAGGGTGTACGGAATAAGGAGAGTGAATTGAGATTCCTACTTTAAACTTTTCGTTTGCTATTTTTTTAGACTCTTCAAGCCTTCCTAAAAAATCCTGGTAAATCATATCGGCAGTTGCAGGGTTTGTGCCTATTATTTCATTAAAGTAGACAACTTTTAATGGAGAGTGTTTTAGGTATTTTAAGTCGTTTCCGGTAGAACTTATTTCTCCAAAGGCACACACCCCACTTTTTTTCATCTCTTTTATGGCGTTTTTAAAACATTCGCTTTTACAGTCGCTAAATAGCTCTTCTCTTGAATCTATGACGGAATTTAACCAGCACATAAAATCACCATATTCGAGTAAGGTTTGGTTGTTGCTAAATTCAAGATGTGTGTGGGTGTTTATTAAAGCCGGCATAATTACTGAATTTTTTCCCAGATATTTTGAATCTTTTGAAGGGGTTTTTGAAATTGATATTATTTTTTTATCAAATACTATTTCGGCATCTTTTAGAATTTCATATTTTTCGTTTACGGTTAATATATAATCTGCCCTTAGTTTTGTCAAAACTTATCCTTTTTGGATTTATTAGCAAAAGTTATACCAAATTATAGTAAAATAACAAAAAAAAAGGAGTAAAATATGAAAATCAAGGTAATTCACGGACCGAATCTTAATATGTTAGGAATTAGAGAAGTAAACATTTACGGACCTATGAAACTTGAAGATATAAATAAAAATATGGAAACTTTTGCTAAACAAAACGGGTTTGAAATTGAATTTTACCAATCAAATCACGAAGGTGATATAGTAGACGCTATTCAGGAGTGTTTAAACGAAGGAGTTGACGGAATTATTATAAATCCGGCTGCATTGACTCACTATTCTATTGCCGTAAGAGATGCTATTAAAGCGGTGGCACTTCCTACGGTTGAAGTTCATATGTCAAATATTGCCGCAAGAGAGGAGTTTAGACATAAATCTTTTATTTCCGATGTTGTTGCAGGCACTATTACTGGATTTGGACCTTTTAGCTATCATTTAGCTTTAATTGCTATGATTCAGATTTTAAATGAAGTAAAAATGGTAAAAGAGGCACAGGGGGCTAATAAGTAATGAATTATATTCTTAACAAAGAGAATGAAATTTATTATGAGTGCGGATGGAGCAGCGATAATGCTATTTTTTTAAAACTAGGCGATTATAAGTATGTAATTACGGATGGAAGATATACTCTTGAAGCAAAAGAAGAAGCGAAAGCGGAAGTTATTGAGGCTAGGGATTTGCTTAAAAAAGCAAAAGAGCTTATTTTAAAGCACAGAGTAAAAAGGGTTGTTTTGGACCCTTTGAATTGGAGTTTTAAGGAGTATGAAGAACTTGGGAAGGTTGTTTCTTTAAAAGAAGAGAAATATTTTTCTCATAAAAAAAGAATGATAAAAACCGATAAAGAACTTGAACTTATAAAAGAAGCCGTAAGAGAGGGGGCTATTGCTTTTAAAGAGTTTATAAAAACCATTCATACAGGACTTGATGAATATGAGCTTAGTTTTAGATTTAAAGAGTTTTTAACTCAAAGAGGAAGAAGAGAACTTAGTTTCGAACCTATCGTGGCTATTAATGAAAACGCCGCAAAACCTCACGCAAGGGTTAGTGAAAAAAGCTTAAAAAAGGGAGATTTATTGCTCCTTGATGCCGGGATTAAGTATAAAAGATACTGTTCTGATAGAACCAGAACTATTAATGTCGATAATTTAAGTTCCAGTAAAATTCAAAAGTTTTCTCCTAAAATTCAGAAAGTTTACGATTTAGTGTTAAAAGCTCAAAAAAAGGCTATTGAAGCTATAAAAATAGGTATGCCTATTTGCGAGCTTGATAAAATAGCAAGAGATGAGATAAAAAAAGAGGGCTTTGGTGAATTTTTCGTACACTCTTTAGGTCACGGAGTAGGGCTTGATATTCACGAATGGCCTTATGTCAATTCAAGAAACGGTATAAAAATTCAAGAGGGTATGGTCTTTACGATAGAACCCGGAATTTATATTCCTAATGAATTCGGAGTTAGAATTGAAGATATGGTTATGATAACGCATGACGGAAAAGTTGAGGTTTTAAGTGAGGAGATTTAATGAGTATCAGTAAAATAAGAACTTTTCTTTACAAAACCGCAAAATATTTAGGAGATATAAACGCTATTAAAAGAACTTTAAAAAAGGGAGATTTAACTCCTATTATTAAACGCGTTTTAAGAAGAATTTACGGGTATATAACTTCTAAGGGGATGCCTAAATAATGAGAAAAATCATAAAAACAACCTATTTTCCGGCAAAAATTAAAAAAAGCAGTAAAAAAAACAGAGCCTTAATAGGAATAGGTTGTAATGTCGGTAACTGTATAAGAAGATTTAAAAAAGTTTATCGTTTTTTAAACTCTCATTCTAAAATAGATGTAATTCAAACGTCAATTATTTATCAAAATCCTCCTTTTGGGTATTTAAATCAACCCGATTTTTTTAATTCTATTTTAGTGATAAAAACCGATTTTTCTCCGCTTGAACTGTTAAACTTTTTACTTTATACGGAGAAAAAATTTAATAGAAAGAGAAGTTTTAAAAATGCTCCTAGGACGTTGGATTTGGATATAATTATGTTTAATAATATAAAATTAAACCATAAAAGATTAATTGTGCCGCATCCGTATTTTAAAGAAAGAGATTCGGTTTTAGTACCACTGGCGTTAAAGGATTAGATTGAAACTAAAAACATTTAGAGGCTCAACTCATCAAGAGGTTTTGGCTAAAGTTAAAGCGGAATTAGGAGAAGAAGCGTTAATCGTATCTACAAAAGAAATAAAAAAAAAGACTTTAACTTCTCCGGGACTTTATGAAATAGTAGCGGTTGTAGAAGAAAACAAACATCAAGAAAAAAATGAAAATATCTCTTTAAGAAGAAAAGAAACAAGCGATAAAGAACATGTGGAAGAAGTAATGCTTAAATTAAGTTCGGCTGCAAAAGAGATAAACTCTTTGTCGATGGAATCCGATTTTATAGAAAAGAATTTCGAAAAAGAAATTAAGGAAAAAAATTTATGTGATGATGATTTGCTGAAAATAAAACAGCAAATTCAAAATATGCAAGATACTTTGAAGTTTTTGCAAGCTACTATTTGGAGTATTACAAATAAAAACGACCTAGAGTTGCCTCCCGAATTTAGTGAAATATACGCACTCTCTCGTGCTAGTGGTATGAGTGAAAAGCATTTGGATGAGATTATGAAACTTACCATTAAATATATGCCTATGAAAATGAGGCAAAGAAGAGAGTCTATTATAAGATATTTTCACACTCTTTTAAAAAAGATGATTCCCATTAGAATAGAAAGAGAAATAGTTCCTCCTCATAAAAAGATTATGATGTTCGTAGGACCTACGGGAGTCGGTAAAACAACTACCATAGCAAAGCTTGCGGCAAGATACGCTTATCAACTATCAAGAAGACATAAAGTGGGGATTATCACTCTTGATACTTACAGAATAGGGGCGGTTGAGCAGTTAATGACTTATGCTAAGATGATGAAGCTACCGATTGAAACGGTAGTTGACCCTAGTGATTTTGAAGAGGCTTTAAATACTTTAAGGCATAACGATTATATTTTAATAGATACGGTAGGAAGTTCTCAACACGACAAAGAAAAAATAGAAAAATTAAAGAGTTTTTTAAAGGTCGATACCTTTGCTGAAATTAATATAAATTTAGTGCTATCGGCAGTTACGAAATATGAAGATTTGCTTGATATTTATAAAAATTTTTCCATATTGCCGATAGATACTTTTGTATTTACAAAACTTGACGAAACGAAAACTTACGGTAATATATTTTCACTTCTTATAGAAGCGAAAAAGCCGGTAAGTTATTTTTCAATAGGACAGGAAGTTCCGGATGATTTAATTGAGGCGGGGGCGGATTATTTGTTAAAAGGAATATTAAATAAGGAGTTTAATTGAAAACTCAGGCAGATAAATTAAAAGAGTTGGTAAAAGAAGATATTCAAAAGTACCCCTCAAATACAAGGATTATAGCGATTACAAGTGGTAAAGGTGGGGTTGGTAAAACCACTATTACTGCTAATTTAGGGTATGCTTTATATAAACTTGGATTTAAAGTGGCACTTTTTGATGCAGATATAGGTCTTGCTAATTTGGATGTGATTTTAAAAGTAAATACCGATAAAAACATCTATCACGTATTAAAAAACGAATGCTCTTTAAAAGACATTATAGTGGAAATTGAAAAGGATTTTATTTTAATTCCGGGTAAAAGCGGTGATGAGATTATGGAATTTGCGGATGAGGTAAATTTAAGCAGGTTTTTTAACGAACTTGATACTTTAAAAGATTTTGACTTTTTTTTAATCGATACGGGTGCAGGGATTGATAAAAAGGTTCAAATGTGGCTTGAAGCCGCCGATGACGTTATAGTAGTAACAGTACCCGAACCGGCTGCTATTACCGATGCGTATGCAATGGTAAAGATTATCAGTGAAAAAAAAGATTTGGCCTTTATGCTTTTAAATGAAGTTAGCAGTGAAAAAGAAGCTTTGAATATCTTTTCTAAAATAAAAAGAGTGGCACTTGATAATTTAAGTGCGGCTTTTAGACTTCAAATGATAGGATATTTAAAAAAGGATAATTTAGTTTCCAATTCGTCAATAAAAAGAACTCTTTTTGTAAAAGAGTCTCCTTATTCGGTTGTAAGCGAGCAGATTTTTTTAATTGCTAAAAAACTTGCTAAAATTTCGGAACGAAAAGTGCTAGAAGAAAAAAAAGGAATATCAACTTTTTTCAAAAAGATATTTTCGAATTTTTAAAGGTTTTTGATGAGAGGAGAGAATTTTATCTATTTTTTTGCTTCTAGCGGATTTTTTATAGGTGTGATTTTTTCTATTTTACACGATTTGGATTTTGAGAGTTTTTTGTATGCCACTTTTGTAATTACGGCTGTTTTTTATCTTTTGAGTTTAGCGAGTGTGACGTTTTTTATAAAATACCTGGATGTGCATAAAATTTCATATTTTGATAAGCACCAAATTGATGAGATTTTAGACGTTCAAATAAAAGAACTTGAAAAAAAAGAGGATTTTATCCTTGAGAGTTATGAATTTATAAAAAAAATCGAAGAAGAAGAATTACAAATAATTAAGAAAAGATGAAGATGAGTTACCAAAATCCTTACGAAGAACAGATGAATTCTTACAGAGACTCTTTGGCTGTTGATTATATGCCGGCGGTTAAGGCAATGGCCGCTAGGCTTAAAGAAAGGCTTCCTAGTAGTGTTGAGTTTAACGATTTGGTTTCTATAGGTTTGGAGGAACTTGTAAAACTTTCAAGAAGATACGACCCTAAACAAAACGATAATTTTTGGGGATATGCTCAAAAAAGAATATACGGAAGTATGCTGGATTTTCTTAGAAGTCTTGATACGGTAAGCAGAAGCGACAGAAAAATTATAAAAGATATAGATAAAATAATCGAATCTTATCAAGCGGAATATGACGTCGAACCGGATGATGAATATATAGCTAAAGAGCTTGGAATAGATATTGAAAAGGTTAGAAAAGCCAAAAATGCAAGTGAAATTTACAATGTAATGCCTATTGAAGAGCAGATGAACTTTTTTGAAAACGTCTCAAAAGAGATAGAAGAGGAAGAGTTGATAGAGGCGGTTAAAAAGACTCTTTCAAAAATGAGCGAAAAAGAGCAGCTTGTTATTCAGCTTTATTATTTTGAAGAGTTGTCTTTAAAAGAGATAAGCGAAATTTTGGGAGTAACTGAGAGTAGAATTTCTCAAATACATAAAAAAGTTATAAAAAAATTAAGGGAAGAGTTAAATGGCTGATATTTTATCTCAAGAAGAGATAGACGCACTACTTGAGGTTGTTGAAGAAGAGGACATAGCTCCCGATGAGCTTGAAAAGGCGACCGATTTACTTGATAACAGACAAATTACTCTGTACGATTTTAAAAGACCAAACAGGGTAAGTAAAGAGCAGCTTCGCTCAATCCGTGCTATTCACGATAAAATGGCAAGAAGCCTTGCAAGTGATATTTCTTCACTTATGAGAAGTATCGTTGAAATTCAACTCCATTCCGTAGACCAGATGACATACGGTGAATTTTTAATGAGTCTGCCTAGTCCTACTTCGTTTAACGTATTTTCTTTAAAACCGCTTGACGGAAAAGGGGTAATAGAGCTTAACCCGTCAATAGTTTTTCCTATGATAGATAGATTGTTAGGAGGAAACGGGGCTCCTTTTGAGACTACAAGGGAATTTACGGATATAGAACTTAACCTTTTAGACCAGATATTAAAAGTGGTTACTCAAAATATGAGAGAAGTTTGGTCGCCTATTATGGATATGTATCCTATAGTGGAAGCTAAAGAGTCAAGCCCTAATGTAGTTCAAATCGTTGCTCAAAACGAAATTGTTATTATGGTTATTATGGAGATAATTATAGGACATACCAGTGGTATGATGAATATATGTTATCCGGTAATTACGATAGAATCTCTTCTTCCTAGACTTGCAAACAGGGATTTGATGCTTAATGAAACAAGTGGCAGAAAATCGAGAAATAAAGAACTTAGAGCTCTTCTTAGAGGGGCTAAAATCGAACTTGAAGCGGTTTTAGGGTATGCCGAACTTGATATGAAACAGGTTTTGGATTTGAAAGTTGGGGATATTATAAAGCTTAACCGTCCGGCCGATGACACGGTAATAGTTAAAGTTGACGGAAGGGAAAAGTTTATAGCTGAGTTTGGAGTTAGAAGATATAGAAGAAGTATAAAAATAAAAGAGATTCTAAAAACCGAACACGATGAAATTAAAGAGATTTTATTAAAACTTGAACAAAAACGTAAAGAAAAACTTGAACAAATAACAGGAGAAGAGAGTGAATGAGTTTAAAGAGCTTTTAATTAACGAAATAAAATCAACCATCGAAGGTTTAATAGGAATTGCACCGGAAGTTTCTATTTTATCCGAAACAAAAGATATAGGACCTACCAAACCCTATTATGCAAAAATAGTTATTAAAGTAAAACCGAAAGGTGAGATTTTATTTTTAGTACCGGCTGAAATAGCTACGGCTCTTGGTGATTTGATGTTAGCCGGAGACGGAGAAGCTAAAAGCGAAATGAACGAAGACGACTTAGATGCTATCAAAGAGATAGTTTCTAATATTTTCGGAGCTTTAAAAACGACTCTTAGTGCTCAAGAGGATGTCCCGAAACTTGAATTTGAAATAAAAGACGTCTCTTTTGTGGATAAAGAAGAGGATTTAAGCGAATACGCTTATGCTATTAATATGGAATGTAAAATAAACGATATTATAAAAGTCTGTCAGATTATTTTTGATGAGGACTTATTGGAAGAGTTACTTCCAAATGCAACTCAATCTGCTCCGGCTACTACCTCTTCGTCTCCGGCTGCTCCTGATTTAAAAGCCGAAATGAAAAATCTTGAAATGCTTCTTGATATTAAACTTCAGCTTAGGGTTAGGATAGGAAGTAAAATTATGCTTTTAAAAGATGTGATTAATATGGACATAGGAAGTATAGTGGAGCTTAATCAACTTGCAAAAGAACCTCTTGATATTTTAATCGAAGATAAAAAAATAGGCGAAGGTGAAGTTGTTATAGTTGACGGTAACTTCGGAATTCAGATTACTTCAATAGGAAGCAAGGAAGAGAGGCTTAACACTCTTAAAAAGTAAGCCTTATTTTTTAGATTTTTTCTTAATAGGGGTTACTAGCATATTGATATAATTCCCCTCCAGTTTAGGTTCGTTTTGTTTTTCTGCTACGTCGCTTATCATATCCCAAACTCTGTTTATTACTTCAAAACCTTTTTCAGGTGTTGCAAGTTCTCTACCTCTTAGGAATACTCTAAGTTTTACGTGTTTACCTTTGTTTAAAAAGTCTCTTATGTGTTTTACTTTATAGTCTATGTCGTTTTGTTGGATTTTTGAAGTGAATTTAATCTCTTTTACTTCTATTTTTACTTGTTTTTTCTTCGCTTCTTTTTTCTTTCTTTCTTGTTCGTATTTGTATTTTCCATAATCCATAGCTTTTGCAACCGGTGGGTTTGCATTTGGTGCCACAAGAACTAAATCAAGCCCTTTATTATAAGCAATCTCAAGGGCTTTGTTTGAATCTATTATTTTAGGTTCGTTTTCTCCGTCTACAAATCTTACTCTGTCAGTGAAATTTACAATATCTTCGTTAATTAATACTTTTTCAGCTTTACTCATAGTTTAACCTCGCTTAATTTTTTAATCATTTCCACAAATTCTCCTTTTGTCATTTTATATTGTTCGCGTTTTTTTCTGTCTCTAATGGCAACTAAACCGTTTTCAACCTCTTCATCACCTATAACTACAACATAACCTACTCTTCTTTTTTCTGCGTTTCTGATTCTTTTGTTTAGTGAATCGCTGCTTGCGAATATTTCAGTATTAATATCGGCTTCAAGAAGCTCTTTTTGAATAGATTTTGCATATTCTACGTGAGATTCTGCAATAGGTACGAAAATAGCTTTAATAGGTGCTATAAATGTCGGGAATTCTCCGGCGTAGTGTTCTGTAAGAATTGCGATAAATCTTTCAAAACTTCCGATTATGGCTCTGTGAATCATTACCGGTCTTACTTTTTCGTTGTTTTCGTCAACGTATGTAATATCAAATCTCTCTGGAAGATTGAAGTCTACTTGAATAGTGCCACATTGCCATTTTCTGCCAATTGCATCTGTGATTTTAATATCTATTTTAGGTCCGTAAAAAGCTCCTCCACCTTCATCGATACCGTATTCTCTGTTTAGTGAATTAAGAGCGTTTTTAAGAGATTCGGTAGCTTTTTCCCAAATTTCGTCACTTCCTATTGATTTTTCGGGACGTGTAGAAATTTCCATTTCGTAATTAAATCCGAATCTCTCCATTATGGAGTCGACAAACTCAAGAACTTTTATAACCTCTTGTTCGATTTGGTCCGGTCTACAGAAGATATGAGCGTCGTCTTGTGTAAACTCCCTAACTCTTAAAAGTCCGTGAAGAACCCCGCTTTTTTCGTGTCTGTGAACCGTTCCGAATTCAAAGAATCTTAAAGGAAGTTCTTTATAGCTTCTTACTTTATGACCGAATATTTTAACGTGGCTTAAACAGTTCATAGGTTTTATGCCGTATTCTTCTGCCGGTTTATTCGGGTCGTCGTGTTCTATTTCCGTAAAATACATATTTTCTTTGTAGTTGTAGTAATGACCCGAAATTTTCCACATATGGCTTCTAAGAAGCTCAGGTCCTCTAACAGGCAGGTATTCGCGTCTTATGTGAGCCGAATATAACAGTTTTTCAATGTTTGCTCTAAGAAGTGCCCCGTTTGGAAGCCATATAGGCATTCCGGCACCTATTTCTTCGTCAAACATCCAAAGCTCAAGCTCGGTACCAAGTTTTCTGTGGTCTCTTTTTGCCGCTTCTTCAAGCATTTTTAAGTACTCTTGTAGGGCTTCTTTTGTAGCAAACGCCGTACCGTAAACACGCGTTAGCATTTCGTTTTTAGAATCGCCCCCAAGATAAGCCCCGGCTACTTTTTGAAGTTTTACGTTATGAAGATATTTTGTATTAGGTACGTGAGGACCGCGGCATAAATCTTCAAAATCTCCTTGTTTATAAATAGATACCGTATCACCCGGTATCATATCAAGTACGGCTTGTTTTAGTTCGTCGTCTTTAAATTTTTCTCTGGCTTCTTGTTTGGAAATTTCATATCTTGTGATGTCGAACTTCTTTTTTGCCAAAGCTTTCATCTTCTTTTCAATGTTTTTAAGGTCTTTGTCCGTAATTGGAGTTTGTGTTTTTAAATCATAATAGAATCCGTTTTCTATTGTTGGTCCTACGTAAAATTTTGCGTCCGGATAGAGTTCTTTTATAGCTTGAGCCATTAAGTGTGCAGCTGAATGTCTTATAACTTCAAGAGCTTGTGGCGAATTATCGAAGTAGATAGATTCACCACCTTGTATACCTTTAGCTTCGGCTGTTTGTAAATCTACTATTTCGCCGTTAATTTTTAAAGCAATAATATCTTGTTGCATTAAAATTCCTTTATATTTATTGAAGAATTGTGTAAATGAGGATAGTTGTTTTGCAGATATGAAGAATAATTATTCAAGAGTCTCCTTATTTATTGCATTCTCCTTTTTTTGTTGAATTTTAGCTTAATAAAAATTTAATGTCAATATTTGTTTAAGAAGTACATTTGATATAATTGCATAAAAAAAGGCTTATAATGAAATTTATAGGAACTCGTGGTACTGATGAGAAAAAGAGTTTTAGTGAAGTTATTTTAAATCCGGCGGCTCCAAACGGTGGGCTTTACGTTCCTAGCAAACTGCCTACTATAAATGAAAAGTTTTTATATAAATACTATGACGTACAGGGTGAAAAACCTTATACCCATTTGGCAAGAGGGGTATTAAAATTATTTAAAATAGATATAGACGATAAGCTTATAGATAAAGCCCTATACACTTACTTAAACGCATTTGACGACCCGGATGTCGTGCCGGTTGTAAAGCTTGATAGCGATTTGTTTGTAGGAGAACTTTGGCACGGACCTACGCGTGCTTTTAAAGATATGGCACTTCAGCCTTTTGGGGTAATGCTCTCTTCTTTGGCGAAAGAGAAAAATGAAAATTATCTGATTTTAGCTGCTACAAGTGGAGATACGGGACCGGCTACTTTAAAAACGTTTGAAAATAGAGAAAATATAAAAGCCGTTTGTATTTATCCTCATAACGGGACTAGTGAAGTTCAAAAACTTCAAATGGTTACAACTTCCGCTTCAAATGAAAAGGTATTGGGAATTATAGGGGATTTTGATGACGCCCAGAGTGCATTAAAATCTCTTTTAAAAGATGAAGAATTTAAAAATATTTTAAAAGAGAATAATTTAAAACTTTCAGCCGCAAATTCTGTAAACTTCGGGCGTATTATTTTCCAAACTATTTATCATATGTGGAGTTATTTGAAACTTCTTGAGAATGCCGAAATAGATATGGGAGATAAAATAGAGGTAATTATTCCGAGTGGAAATTTCGGTAACGCACTTGGGGCTTATTATGCGAAAAAAATGGGGCTTCCTATTGAAAAGATAATTATCGCTTCAAATAAAAACAATATTTTATATGAGTTTGTAAAATATGGAAGATACGATTTAAGAGATAAAAAATTAATTCATACCATTTCTCCGGCTATGGATATTTTAAAATCAAGCAATGTTGAGAGGGTTCTTTTTGATAAATTCGGAGAAGAGAGAACTAAAGAACTTATGGAGAGTCTTGAAAAAGAAGGATATTTTGAATTAACTCCAAAAGAACACGAAAAAATAAAAGAAGATTTTCTAGCTGATTTTGCAACTGACGGGGAGTGTGAGGAGATTATTGCGAAATACGCCAAAAAACTTGATTATATTATGGACCCTCACACTGCAACTGCTATAAAAGCTTATGAGTATTTAAAAGATAAAGGCGAGATTAAAAATAAAGTAGTAGCTTATTCTACTGCGGAATGGACAAAATTCGCACCTAGTGTTTATAAAGCTCTTACAAAACAGGATATTGATAGAGAAATGGCAGAAGTTGATGAGATTAGTATAAGCGATAAAGACGCTATAGCGTATATTGAAGCTCACTATAACGTAAAAGCACCGGATGTTATTAGAGATCTATTTGAAAAGGAGGTAAGTGAGACTATTATCAATAAAGGCGAAATAAAAGAAAAAATTGTGGAATTTATTAAAAATTAGTGATATAATTAATTAAAAAAGGAGGGGATATGGTAAACGATGTAGGAAATATGATGACAAATCCGGCTCAACCCATTCCAATGGGAAGTGCTAGAGGACTAAGAGACGGTAGTGGTCCAAGAGGTCAGCAAATTCAGCAGCAACAACAAATTCAACAACAAACCCAGGCAAAAGAGCAAAATCAGCAACAATCACAGATTCAGCAACAAGCTGCAATGGCTATGGGAATAGGTGCAAATTTGAACTTAATGGCTTAGTTTGTTAACCGTTTTTGGTATTTATATTTTTATTCTTATAGGACTTATAGCTAAAAAGAATTTTAAAGAAGTAGATGGGAAGACGTTAGTTATTCTCTCTACCTATTTTCTTCAGCCTTTTTTGACATTATGGGGGATAATGCTTATTCCTTTAAATTACGATTTGATTATTTCTCCTCTTATTTACTTACAGTTTTTATTTCTCTTGTTTTTACGTTTTTACTGGCTTTATCTTTAAAAGATAAAAAAGAGAAAATTATAGCCTCTTTAACACCCCTTATAGGTAATACCGGTAATTTGGGTATTCCTTTGAGTTATGCTCTTTTTGGTGATATAGGTGCTAGTATTGCTACTATGATAAATCTTGCAAATATCTTTTTTATTTACAGTTTCGGAATTTTCTTTTTTGCTAGTGGTAAATACTCTTTTAAAGAGGCTTTTAAAAAGATTATAAAAATTCCGGTACTTTGGGCGGGTGTTTTGGCTCTTGTTTTGAATATAAGCGGGGTTAAATTCATTCAAGAGGTTATGAAAATTTTACAGATGGGTGCTTTTGCGTCTATAGTAATTCAGCTTTTGGTTTTTGGAATCTATGTGGCTGAAATAAAAGTAAAAAAGGTGAGAATAAAACTTTCGCTGATTACTATTATTAATAAATTCTTAATATTTCCAATAATCGGATTTTTTTTGCTAAAATATTTTTTTTTAAAGCCTTTGTTTTTTAAAGCGGTTTTATTGGAGGTTTTAACACCTTTGGCTGTTACAAATGTAAATTTGGCGGCTCTTTTTGATTTATATCCACAAAAAGTGGCTTATTTGGTGGTGTTAACGTCTGTTTTATATATAGGGGTGATATTTTTAGTAATATAAAGGTTTGTTATGAAAAGGGTGTTAGTAGTAGGTTTTTTAGCCGTCTTTTTGTTTATTGGGTGTGAGTCTAAACCGGAAGAAGTGAAAATAACGGCAAATGAGTGGATAGGCTACGCACCTTTGTTTTACGCAAATGAAAAAGGGTGGCTAAAAGATGATAATATACGTTTAATAAGGACTGTTTCTTTAGGGGAGAGTGTAAGATTATACGAGAGTGGCTTTGTAAATTCGTTAGCAGCTACTCAGTATGAATATTCTAAATTAAAAAATTCGGTATATCCAGTACTTTTGCTGGATAGGTCTTATGGGGGGGATATGATTTTGTCTAATAAGTCTTTAAAAGAGATAAAACAGTCTAAAAACATTTTGGTTTATTTGGAAATAGATTCGGTTAATTATCTTCTTTTAAAAACATTTGCCAGAAAATATAATATAAATTTTAAAAAATTTCGATTTGTAAATGACGATCAGCAACAGATTACGAAAGAGAAATTCGATTTGAGAAAACCTATTTTGATAGTTACTTATTCTCCTTATGACGTTTGTTTTTATAAAAAGGGTTTTAAAGTGATATCATCTTCTAAAGATGACGGATTATTAATAATAGATGCACTTTTTGTAGCTAAGAATCTAAAAAAAAGCAGATTCGAGAGATTGAAATTTTATATAGATAAAGCAGTGGAGATAGTTAAAAAAAATCCTAAAAAAGTTTATGAAACGGTAAGAAATTATTATCCTAATTATTCTTATGAAGATTTTTTGTTCGCTATAAAAAAAATAAAATGGGTAAATCATCCTTCTTCCCGTTTGCTTGATTTGTTAAAAAAAGATAATTTTCCCGTTCAAGGATTAATCGGTGAAAATTAAAAATTTCATTTTCGTGTTAAATTTAAGCGTAGTAATTTTGCTTAGTGTATTTTTATTCGTTCTTTATAAATATCAACAAAATAGAGCGGTTGAAATATTAATAGACGATTTGAAAAAGGACCTTTTGGATAGTAAATACGTAGCGGTTAAATTTTTAAACGATACCGATAAAATTTATATGTTAAGACCTTATTTTGATAGAGAAATAGCTAGAAATTCTTTGATAAGAGGATTTTTATTAAAAAGGGGAGAAGATAATCTGTTTATTTCGGGAGATGTGGATTTAAAATTACCTTTGCACTCTACTCTTATAAAAAGTTCTTTAAAAGACATTACTTTAAATGATTTATTGGAAAAACAAGCTTTTTATATTCCTATAAAATTTTATTCTTCTAACGAACACAGGAAAGTTTCTTATAAACTTTACGTATTTTTAAACAAAGCCGAAATCATATCCGTTTTAAACGGTTTGAAAATAAAGTATTTTCTTATTTATTTCGTCGTTATAGTGATGATTTTTATTTTGATTAATTATTTAACCACTAAATATTTGGTAAGACCGTTAATGAAAATAAAGGAGATTATAAAAAGTAAGAAAACGAACGAAAAAGAAATTATTCCTATTTATGAATTGGAGGATATTAAAAATTCGGTTTTAAAAAGTTTTGAAAAATTTGATGAAATTATTAAGAGATTACGTAAAGAGTCTTTAACGGATTCTTTGACCGGATTAGGTAATAAAAAAATGCTTCTTAAAAAAGTGAATAATTTAATAAGTAAGGAAGAAAGATTTTGTTTAGTTTTTATAGATTTGGATAATATTAAACAGATAAATGATTATTACGGGCATACTATAGGAGATGAGTTTATAAAAAAAATTGCGGATAAATTAAGAAAATGTTTAAAAGAGGGTGAATTTTTAAGTAGAATAGGGGGAGATGAATTTATATTGATTCTTAAAAATTGCCAAAACAGAAGAAGTTTGGAAGTTAGATTGTATAAATTGCTTGAGCTTTTGGAAGAAAAAATAATAATCGGAAATCACGAAATCATTGCTTTAGCTAATATAGGAGTTGCAGTTTATCCCGAACATGGTAATTCTTTCGAAGAACTTTTAAAAAATTCCGATATGGCTATGTATCAAGCTAAACATTTAGGAAAAAATAAATTTGTAATTTTTAATAATTTCGTGAAAGATAAAGTAAGTAAAGAATTACGATTGATAAGTAAGTTGAAAAAAGCTTTTGAAAATGAAGAGTTTGTTTTATATTATCAACCTAAAATTGATAAAAAAGGTAAAATTTTCGGAGCCGAGGTTTTAATAAGGTGGATTGATGAAGATAAAATAATTTATCCTAAAACTTTTATTTCTCTTATAGAACAAACCGGTTTAATTTGTGAAATGGGAAATTGGGTTGCGAAAGAAGTGATAAAAAATATTAGAGAATGGGAAAAAGATGATTTACTTAAACATCTTTCTTTGTTTTTTAACGTATCGTTTGTGCAAATGAGATATGAAAATTTTTTATTCGATATTCAAAAATTATTATCTTTTTTTAAAACGGATACTTCTAAAATAGGAATTGAAGTGAGTGAAAACGTATTTTTGGAGAATAAATATCGGGCTTTGTATTTATTGGGTCGATTAAAAAGAATGGGATTTAATATAAGTTTGGACGATTTCGGGAAAGGAGAAGCTTCTTTGTCTTTATTGAAAGATTTAGAAGTAGATTTTTTAAAGATAGATAACTCTTTTATAAATACTATAAACAATAAAAAAAATTATTTGTATGTTAAATCTTTGATTGGAGTCGGTAAGAATTTTAATATTAAAATTTTAGCGGAAGGAGTGGAAACGGAAGAACAGTTCGAAACGTTAAAAAGAATGGGAATTGATTATTATCAAGGATATTATATTGCGAAACCTATGGAAAAAAAAGAATTTATTGATTTCGTAAGATTAAATAAGCTAAGATTAAAAGAAGTTTAAATGTGATATAATTTGAAATATTAACCTATCAAAGGAGTACGGATGAAAAAGTTTTTGTTATTGATTGTAGGTGTTTTTTTGAGTGCTAAGACGTTATGGCTTTATTGTGGAGTTACGATGAAACAGCCTATGTTGGAGATAGCACATAAATTTGAAGAGTTGCATCCGGGAGTGAAAGTCAGACATTTGTTCGGTTCGTCGGGAGTTTTATATAAAAAAATTTTAACTTTGAGAAAAGCCGATTTATATTTACCGGGAAGTGATAAATTTATTAAAAAAAATCCTTCTCTTTTTATAAAAGGTGCGGAGTTGGGATATAATCAACTTGCTATTTTCGTACCTAAAGGTAATCCTAAAAATGTTCAAACTTTGTCCGATTTTGCTAAACCTTCTATAAATACCGGTTTGGGAAGTGAACACAGTTCGGTTGGAAAAGCCTCTAAATCGGCTTTGGTGAAGTACGGAGGTAAAGTTTTTTATCAAAAGATAAGAAATAAATCGGAAATTTTTTCAGCTTCAGCTGATATGTATGACGCTTTAGTTCATAATGAAATCGATGCCGGACTTAACTGGAAAGCCACTTATTATTGGGGTGAGAACTCTAAAAAAGTTGACTTTATAGAAATTCCTACTCTATATGCACCTAAGAAAAAACTTATTTTGGCTATTACGAAATATTCAAAAGATAAAAACTTAGCACAACAGTTTTTGGATTTCGCATCTTCAAAAGAGGGGCTTGCCATTATGAAAAAGTGGGGATTTAGATAATCCCCCTTAAATATAGACTTGTTATACCGAAATATTCGTGAATAGCTTTATATGAGTGGTATAAATTTCCCATTTGAGGAAATATGCTCCAGATTGAATATGTAGGATTGTAAAAAAATCCCACCGGTTTTGGAATTACTTCGAAATTAAAATGCTTAAATAGCATTAAACTTCTTTTCATATGATAAGCACTCGTTACTAAGTATATTTTTTTAGGAAGATGTAGTTTTTTAAAAAGTTTTGCACTAAATTTTGCATTTTGATATGTGTTTAGGGAGTCTATTTCTAAAAAAGTTTTTATTTTACATCCACAGGTTGAAGTTATGTAGTTAATATCTTTTTTTGCGTTTAGGGCCTCTTTTATTTTTAATCCTCCACCGGTAAATATAAGTGGTAAATTTTCTTTTTTTGCTATTAAAATGCCGTAAACTTCTCTTTTAAAGGCATCCGGGTATGATTTTAGAGGGTCTATGGGGTTTGTACCACCACCAAGCACTACTACCGCTTTAGGAGAGGTGTTGTCTTTTTTGAAGTTGTGTTCTAGAGGATAGAGTAAAAGATTCGCTATAAATTTAGTAGAGAGTGCCCACAGTAATACTCCGGCTGAAAAAAAGATAAATTTTGCCTTTTTTGCAAAAAATCCGGCTAAAAAAAGTATAATTATAAAAATTCCAGGTGGCAAGAATAAAAACGTAAAGAGTTTTGATATAACATACATAGTTGACCTTTTTTTGAAATTATAATATAAAAGGAGAGTGAGTGAATGTTTTAATCACGGGAGCCAGCAGAGGTATAGGAAGGGAGCTGCTTAAGAGATATTCAAAAGAACATACGGTCTATACAGTGGCAAGAAACGTAAATGAACTTAAAAATTTAAAAAACGTCGTACCTATTGAGATGGATTTAGCTGATGTTAAAAGAGTTAATGAGTATTTTAAAAAGTTGGATGTAAGTTTTGATTTGGTTATTGCAAATGCCGCTATTTCTCTTCCTCACTCTCCCAATTTTACTCCTTTTTGTGATTTTAAAAAAACGATTGATATAAATTTTTTGAGTGTTCACGCAATGCTTGAGGGAGTTGTGCCCAGGATGAGAGGAGGTAAAATTGTTTTTATATCTTCTTTAGCATCTTTGGTGGGGGCACCTGGTTCTATGCCTTATAGTGCGAGTAAAAGGGCTTTAAATTCTTATGCACAGTCGTTAAGAAACTTGCTTGCACCTAAAATTAAGGTTATAAACATTATGCCCGGGTTTATAAAAACCGATATGACAAGTAAAAATAATTTTTATATGCCGTTTTTAATGGAGTTGGAAGAGGGGGTGGATGAGATTGTTTATGCGATTGAAAAGGGAAAAAAAGAGTATGCCTTTCCAAAACGCTTTTATTATTTGATAAAATTGTTTAATATATTGCCGGTTTTTATTCAGGATGCTATTTTGCAAAGGGTTGGAAAATGAGAAAACTATATAAGGTAAATAATGATTAGCGTATGTACTTATTGTGGGGTAGGGTGTGAGATAGACGTTGAAGTTAAAGATGGTAAGATTTTTAAAATTCACCCTTTAAAAAACGGAAAGTCAAGTGGTGGGGAGCTTTGTATAAAAGGTAGATACGGATATGAGTTTTTGGATAAAAGAATAGATAAACATTTGGTAAGTTTTAAATTTATCGAAAAAAACAAAGAAAAGTTTCCATTTGAGATTTTAGTTAGACTTGCCAATTTATACGAGTATGATGAGAAGTTTTATGAGGCACCTTACTCTTTGGCAGTAGATTTGGCAGTTTGGAAAATAAAGGATATTTTAAATACTTACACTTCAAATTATATAGCCTGTATAGGAGGGGCTAGGACTTCTATAGAGAGTGCCTGGTTTTTTCAGCGTTTTGCAAGAGAAGTGTTAAAAACTCCTAATGTGGATAATTGTGCCAGAATTTGTCACTCTCCTAGCCTTTCCGGGCTTAAAATGAGTATAGGGGAGGGGGCTAGCAGTGTAGAGTTTGACGAGCTTTTTAATACGGACGTTATTTTTGTGATAGGTTCTAATACCACTCAAGCCCATCCGATGGTTGCAAGCAGAATCATTAAAGCCAAAAGAAGAGGTGCTAAGGTTATCGTGGTTGACGTAAGAGAAATACCTTTAATGAAGTTTGCGGATATTAGCGTAATTTTACCTTTTGAATCCAACCTTTTGTTTTTGAATGCCATAGCAAGGGAGATGATAGAGAAGGATTTGGTAAATAAAGAATTTATCAATCTTAGATGTGTAAAATACGAAGATTATAAAGAAAATATTTTAAAACACGAAGATTCTAAAGATTATTTTAAAAAGTTAAAAGGTTTTGAGCATATAGCCAATCAAATAGAAAAGATAGCAAGGCTTATTTCTGAAAATAAAACCATTTTTGCGTGGGGGCTTGGGGTAACGGAGCATATAGACGGTACGGAAGCTGTGAATGCTATAAGTAATTTGGCTATGCTTAGTGGGAATTTCGGAAAAGGAAGAGGGGTTTTACCTCTTAGGGGGCAAAATAACGTCCAGGGGGCTTGTGATGTGGGGTGTTTGCCTTATTATGGTCCGGATTATACCATTCCTAACGAAATAGGGCTTATGACCCCGGATGTGATAGAACATATGCTTGAAGGTAGAATAAAAGCTGTTATTAATATGGGAGAAGATATTTTACACGTTCATCCTAATTTAAATAAAGTAAAAAAAGCTTTTGAGAATTTGGAATTTTTAATGGTTATGGAAGTTATGAGAAACGAGATTACCGAATATGCAGATATTGTATTTGGTGTAAAAAGTGCTTATGAAAAAGAGGGGGTTTATGTAAATGCCGAAAGAAGACTTCATTTATCAACACCTTTAGTTAAAAGCGATATGCCGGATGACTGGGAGATTTTAAGGGATATTTCAAATAAACTGGGAGAGAACTTTTCTTATGTAAACAGTGAAGAAGTGTTTGAAGATGTAAAAAAAGAGGTAAAAAGATTTGAGGGGGCCAGTTATGAGAGATTAAGAGAAAAGCCTCTTTGCTGGCCTGTAAAACAAGACGGAAGCGATTCTCCCGTACTTCATATCGATAAATTTAGCACGTCTGATGGAAAAGGGCATTTTCACTATCATCCTTACCGTTTAAGAGGGGAAGTTAAGGATTTGATAGAAGGAAAAAGAAGATGGTATCTAAATACCGGAAGAGAACTTCCTCAATACAATAACGCAGCTCAAACAAAGCCTAGTGAAAAGCTGACAAAAAGATATTCGGAAGATATTTTACTTGTAAACGAAATACATAAAAACGAAATAAGCGAGTATGTAAAACTGAAATCAAAATACGGTGAGAGTGGAGAATTGAAAGTTAAGTTTACTAAAAGCGTAAGACCTTATACCCTTTATACCACTTTTCATTTTGCTAAAAGCAATATAAACGCCCTTTTTGGAGACGCTCACGACCATAAAGTAAAAACGGCAAGATTTAAGAGTGTGGAGGTTGAGATAATTAAGTGTAAATAATTCTATTTCTACCCTCCTTTTTAGCTTGATACATAAATTCATCGGCTCTTTTTATTAAGGTATCGATATTATCGTTTTTTCTAAGGATAGTTACACCGAAACTGCAAGTGACTTGAGTGTCTAAAAAATGGTAATTTTCTATTAATGTTTTTAATTTTGAAGCTACTTCTCTAGCTTCTTCTAAAGTTGTATTGGGTAGAATTATAATAAACTCCTCTCCTCCCCATCTGCCGAAAATGTCATATTCTCTGATATTGTTTTTCATTAAATCGGAGATTCCTTTTAATACCTTATCTCCTACCATATGCCCGTAGGTGTCGTTTATTTTTTTAAAATGGTCTATGTCAAAAAATATTATACTAAGAGGTATTTGATGCCTTTTTGCAAAGGCTATTTGCTGTTTTAAACTTACTTCCGTTTTGTAACGATTAAAAGTACCGGTTAAAGAGTCTATGAGCGATAATTTTTTAAGTATTTTTTCTTGTTGTGTTTTTCTTTTCAGCTCTTTTTTTAATTTTGATATCCAAATTAATAAAATAATTGTAAAAACCGTAAAGGTGCTAAAAAAAATTAAAACTTCTTTTAATGAAAAACCTTTTTGATAGGTAACGTGAATCCATTTTTCATAAATTCGGTTTTTCTCCTCTTCGGTTATTTTGTCTATAGATTGATTTAAAATATTTTTTAATTTTATATTGTTTTTAGAGAGAATAAATCTCATTTTAAATTCCCACGGTGTTTTACCGGCTATTTTTAGGTTTGCGAATTGATATTTGTTGATGTTGTATACAAGTACCGGCATTATGTCAATTGCTGCGAATGCTTTTCCTTCGCTTACTAGTTTTAGGGCTGTTTTTGTGTCTTTTACGCTGATAATTTTATAAGAGGGATAATATTTTTTTAAGAGATGTTCTACTGTGTAGTTTTTTCCGACTGCTATTGTTTTGTTTTTTAGAAAAATTATTGAAGCTATATAACCTACGTTGTTTTTGGTGGCTATTGTAATTGGGAAAGTGGCGTAAGGCTTGGTAAAAATTGCAAACTTTTCTTTTTGCGGAGTTTTATCAGTCCCAAGAGATAAGTCCGCTTTTTTAGTTTTAATGGCGTTTAAAACATCGTTCCAAGAATTGTAAATTTTGCATTTGGATTTGATATGTGCTTTTTTTTCGATTAATTTTAAAAAATCTACCGAAATTCCGACTAATTTGTGATTTTGTAAAGTATTAAAAGGTGCCCATGAGGTTGTTGTCGCACAAATAAAAATTTCGGATTTTTTTGCATATAAAAATATAGCGAAAAGAATAATTAAATATTTCACTATTTACCTTTTTTGTATAATTATATCTTATGAAAAAAAGAAAATAAAGTGTCCGATTTAAGCTTTATTTTTTATATAAAAATTTTTTTTAAGACGATTTTAAGTGAATTTGAGTTATAATACTTTTAACGCTTAAGGTTCGAGGTTCGAACGTACATGAAGCATTTTCTTCCGTCGGCTTCATGAAAATTCGGTGTTATCATAATGAATGTGTTGTTTTTATAAGGAGAAGATATGAATAAAAAACTAGACTGCCGTAATATGGCATGTCCTCAACCGGTACTTGAAACTAAAAAAGCTCTTGAGGAGATGAAAGAAGGTGTTTTAGAAGTGATTGTAAATTCTATCGCTTCAATTCAAAACGTAAAAAGATATGCGATTAATAACGGATTCGAACCTAAAGTCGAAGAGCTTGAAAACGGAGACACTTTAATAACTATTGTAAAAGGTTATGAGTGTAGTATTGTAGTCGATGATAGTGAGGAGTTTTTAAAGAAAACTATTTTTATTAAACACGATAGAGTCGGAGAAGGTGAACTTGGAGATATTTTAATGAAAGGCTTTTTGAAAACCACTCTTGAGTTTAAAAAACTTCCTAAAAATATTGTTTTTGTAAATAGAGGTGTTTTTTTAACAACAAAAAATTCGGAAATTATAGAAATTCTAGAAGAGTTTGAAAAAAGAGGAGTTAAGATATACTCTTGCGGACTTTGTATGAATCATTATAATATTCCTTCAAAGGAGTTGAAGGTTGGAGAAATAGGGAATACATATGATACGATGGATATGCTTTTAAATACGGATGTTATTAGTTTATAATCTTAAAGTAATCGAAAAAGGTTAACATATGTTATTATCGGATAACTCTTTTAGACTTACAAAATATGTAAAAGCAGCCGGGTGAGCGGGAAAATTGGCTCCGGAGGAGCTAAACGAAACGACCTGTCATCTCGGTTGTAAAGATGATAATTTAATCGTGGGGTTTGAAGGAAACGAAGATGCAAGCGTTTATAAAATTAGTGATGAAGTGGCTTTGGTCCAAACGGTTGATTTTATTACGCCCGTTGTTGACGACCCTTTTGTTTACGGTCAAATAGCGGCTGCAAACTCTTTAAGCGATGTTTTTGCTATGGGAGGTGATGTTAAAACGGCTTTAAACGTAGTCGGATTCGATTCTTTTCATCATTCTAAAGATGTGTTAAAAGAGATATTAAAGGGGGGTGAAGATAAAATAAGAGAGTGTGGAGGAGTTTTAAGCGGAGGGCATACAATAGAAACTCCGGAGATGATTTACGGGCTTAGTGTTACGGGAATTGTGCATCCTGATAAAATAATAAGAAATAACACTTTAAAAGAAGACGATGTAATTATCTTGACAAAACCACTTGGAATGGGAATTTTAACAACTGCTATTAAAGCGGATTTGGTTGGTGAAGAGGTAATAAAAGAAGTTGCTCAAATTTTAAGTACTTTAAATTACAAAGCTTCTCTTATCGCAAGAGAAGTAGGTGTAAATGCAATGACCGATGTTACGGGATTTGGACTTTTGGGACATCTTTATGAGATGTGTGCGAATAGATTTAGTATAGAAGTGGAATTTGAAAAAGTTCCGTTTTTAAAAGAGGCTCTTAATCAAGCAGGTATGGGGATTGTTCCGGCAGGAAGCTATAATAATCAAGCTTTTGTAAAAAAATATGTTGAATTTATGAGGGATTTAACGTTTGAAGAAGAGATGATTTTATTTGACGCCCAAACAAGTGGAGGACTTCTTATAAGCTTATCTCAAAATAGTGCTAAGGAGTATTTAAAAAGAGCAGTTGAAGAGGGAGTATTTGCAAGAGAGATAGGAAGTGTGAAAAAATTAAACGATAAGCTAATTTATGTAAAATAAATGTATGATTCTCTTGCTTTTTTTTTAATTTATTTAGTATTATTAAACAAAAAAAGGAGATAGGATGCTTGCATTTAAACATTATTTCGAATATGAAAACAAAAACATAGAAAATTTTGCTTTCGAGAGTTTAAAAAATGAGTATGAAAGTGGGGAAATAGGGTATTATCATTTGCCTAAAAACATGAAGAATCTTATAAAAGAGGCTTCGAAAATAAAGGATGATTTCGAAACTCTTGTGATTGTGGGGATAGGGGGGTCTTCTTTAGGAACTAAAGCTGTTTATCGTTTGTTAAAATCAAATTATGATAAAGTAAAAAAAATTATCTTTTTAGAAAATACCGACCCTATAGAACTTAGAAATAAATTTAACGAAATAGAACCTAAAAAAGCTAAATTTATTGTAATTTCAAAATCCGGTTCGACAATAGAGACTATTTCTATTTTTAAAGCTCTTTTGGCTAATTTTAATTTGTCTTTAGAAAATAATAAAGATAAATTTATTATTATTACCGATTCTAATTCGCCTTTGGAAAAATTAGCTCAAGAATATAAAATTAATGTTTTTAACATTCCTTCAAATGTAGGTGGAAGATTTTCCGTTTTCAGTGCGGTGGGAGTAGTGCCCCTTTATTTAGCGGGATTTAAAATAGAAGAGATAGTAAAATCCGCAGGAGAATTTTTTAAATCTTTTTTTGATAAAAAAGAGTGGCATTTGATTAAAAAGGCTTCTTTTATTTATGAAAAAAGTAATTTTTATAAGATAAATGTTGTGTTTTCCTACTCTTCTTTGCTTGATGAATTTAATAAATGGTATGTTCAGTTGTGGGGGGAGAGTTTAGGAAAAATTAATAAAAAAGGAAGAAGAGTGGGTTTAACTCCTATCGGTCTTTTAGGTTCAATCGACCAGCATTCGTTTTTGCAGCTTTTAATAGAAGGTCCAAAAGATAAAACGGTAACTTTTATTAAAGTAAAAAATTTCGAAAGAGAACTTAAAATTCCTAAATTGTCTTTGCCTTATATACAAAAGTGTGATTTTGTAAACGGTGTTAGTTTTAACGATTTAATTAACGCCCAGTGTGATGCCACAAAAGAGAGTGTGATTAGAGCCGGAATAGATGTTGATGAGATTGTTTTGGAAAAATTAAATGAAGAAAACGTAGGTAAACTTTTGGCTTATTATGAGCTTTTAACTTCTGCTGTCGGAGTTTTATTTGAGATTAATACTTATAATCAACCGGGAGTTGAGCTTGGTAAACAAATCTTAAAGACTAAGTTTTAGTTATCTTTTAAGATTGTTTACCGTTTGTAGCATTTCGTCGCTGGTAACTATCGCTTTACTGGCGGCGTCATATGCTCTTTGACCGGTAATTAAATCGGTCATCTCTTCTACAAGCTGAACGTTACTCATCTCTACAAACCCCTGTCTAAGTTCTCCTGCCCCGTCAAGTCCCGGAGTCGTTACTATAGCTACACCGGAAGCCGATGTGTCTATGTATAAATTACTACCTAAAGAATGAAGACCGGCCGGGTTTATAAATTTTGCTAGTTGAATTTGTCCGATTTGCTGCATTTGGGTTTGCCCGGCTTCTAGGATACTTACCGTTCCGTCCGTTCCTATTGAGATTTGAACGGTATCTGCCGGAATTGTGATATTCGGTACTAGTTTATAACCGTCACTTGTAACTATGTTTCCTTCTGCATCCAGTTTAAAAGCTCCGTCTCTTGTATAAGCTATTCTTCCGTCGGGAAGCTGTACTTGAAAAAATCCGTCCCCTTGAATTGCAACGTCTAGGTTGTTTCCCGTTTCTTTAAAGTTTCCTTGAGTAAATATTTTAGTAACGGCTGTCGGTCTTACTCCAAGCCCTACGTTTATACCGGTTGGGGATTGAGTTGTCGTTGATGTTGAAGTTCCGGCATACTCCATAGTTTGATAAAAAAGGTCGGCAAATTCCGCTCTTTGTTTTTTATATCCTATAGTATTTACGTTTGATATATTGTTTGAGACGACGTCTATTTGCATTTGTTGAGCCATCATACCGGTTGCCGCACTGTAAAGACTTCTTACCATTGTTTACCTTTTTTTTAAGTTAAGCAAAAATTGTTCCTATACTCTTACATTTGCTAGTTTTTCAATAGCGTCACGGTTTAAATCGTCCATATATGTAGTCATTACTTTTTGGTATTCTTCCACTAATCTGTTTGTTTCTATGAGATTGGTCATTTGGGATATCGGATTTACGTTTGATTTTTCTAAAAATCCTTGAAGCGTTGAGTTTTTAGGATTTAGGGTAACGGTTTGGGGGATAAAATCAAACATATTATCTCCGACTTTTTTTAAAGTGTTTAGATTATCTACCGATGAGATTTTTAAAGTTGCTATTTTTTGGTGGTTTTGGTAGATATTTGCGTTTTTGTCTATTGTAATAGGGTAGTTGGGAGAGAGTTGAATGGGCTTGTTTTTTTCGTCTAGTACTTTAAATCCGTCTTTATTTACCAAAAATCCGTCTTTGTCTATTTGAAAGTTCCCAGCACGCGTTAGTCTCTCGCCACCCGGGGTTTGAATTGAAAAAAACTGGTTTTTCTGTTTTAGGGCTATATCCAGAGGGTTTGACGTTTTTTTAATATCCCCTATACTAAAATCGGTATACTCTTCTACTACTATAGGGACTTTGTTTAAGTTTCTGTTTAAAAATTTAGCCGCTTCTTTTGTGTTGTTTTCAAGAGGCAATTCGTCTCTTTTTTCGCTAAATATTCGTTCAAAATCGCCGATTATAATATCGTCTTGTTTAAAGCCCGGGGTGTTGACATTTGCTAAATTATTTGATATTACATTAAGTCTATTAAATTGGGTTACCATTGCACCGGTAGTGTCGTAATAGCCGTTTAGCATTGAAAAACCTTTTTAAATTTAAAGCAATAATCGTTCCGAAAAAATTTAGTATAATTTCAGCCCTCAATTTACAAAGGAGTATAAATGGCATTGCCTAAAGAACTTGAAAAACTTTTCAAAACCAATAAAAACGGAATAGTTACTTACGAAACTATAGTAAACCTTTTACCTAAAGTTCCTACAAAAGCTCAAAGTAAAGAGATTTTAAAAGCTGCAAAAGAGAATAATATAAGATTAATGACGGCAGCTGAAGTTGCTAAACTTAAAAACCTTGAAGATGTTGTTAAGAGTGAAGAAGAGAGAGAAAGAAAAAAAGAAGAACTTGCAGAAGAGATTTTAAAAGATAAAGAACTGCTTGAGTGGAGTAGGTCTGATAGTCCTGTTAGGATGTATTTAAGGGAAATGGGGCATATTCCACTTCTTGATAAAGATGAAGAGATTGAAATTTTTAGAAGAATTCAACTTGGCGAAGAGATTATATTAGACGCTATTTGTTCAATTCCTTTTTTAATTGATTTGGTTTTAAAATATAAAGAGCCTCTTTTAAACAGGGAAAGAAGAGTAAAAGAGCTTTTTAAAAGCTTTGTCGATGAAGAAGAGGTTGATGACGAAGAGTCTAAAGAAGGAAAAAGACAGAAAAAAATATCTTTAAGAGAAAAAAGAATTAACGAACTCTTTAAAAATCTTGAAAAAGCGAAAAAAGAATGGGAAAAAGTACTTGATGAGTATGACAGGGTAATTAACGCTAAAGATATGGATGAGCTTGAGAGACTTCATAAAATACTTCAGCTTACATTTAAAAAGAAAAAAGTAAAAGAATCTCTTAATGAGCTCGGATATACTTCAAAACTTATTAATGAAATCGTAAAAACCGTTGAAACGGCTTTAAAAGGCGATAAAGATTTTGAAAAAGAACTTAAGAAAAAAGAGTATAGACTGCCACTTTTTAACGAACAGCTTAGAAAGCTTCATAAAGAGATTTTAAGCAAAATTACGGAATTATCTAAAGAAGATATAGCGGTAATGGTTCCGGAACATACTATGGTAAACGTATATATGGATATTAAAAAACTTGTTGAAGCAAAAAAAGCCAGCGAAAATATGTTTGGAATGGACCCTAAAAAGCTTGAAGTAATTTTAGAACAGCTAAAAAGAGGTAAAAAAATCGTAACGGAAGCAAAAGAAAAAATGGCAAGAGCGAATTTAAGACTTGTTGTAAGTATCGCTAAAAAATATACCAATAGAGGTCTTCCGTTTCTGGATTTGATTCAAGAAGGAAATATCGGTCTTATGAAAGCTATTGATAAGTTTGAATTTGAAAAAGGGTATAAATTTTCAACATATGCCACATGGTGGATTAGACAGGCAATTAGCCGTGCCATTGCAGATCAGGCAAGAACGGTTAGAATTCCTATTCATATGATTGAAAATATAAACCAAATTAATAAAATAGTTAGAAAATACGTTCAAGAGGAAGGAAAAGAACCGTCTCTTGAAGTGATTGCAAAAGAGATGAAAATGCCGGTTGAGAAGATTAAACAGATTTTAAAAATCTCAAAAGAACCGGTATCTCTTGAAGCTCCGGTAGGAGAAGAGGATGACGGAAAATTCGGAGATTTTATTGAAGATAAAACATTTACAAATCCTTATGAAGAGGTGGTAAACGAGGATTTAAGAAAACACATAGAAGAGATTTTGGAACAACTAAACGAAAGAGAAAGAGCCGTTATTAAGATGAGGTTCGGGCTTATGCCGGATAAGAGTGAGAGAACTTTGGAAGAGATAGGAAAAGCCCTTAATGTAACAAGAGAGAGAGTTAGACAAATTGAAAGCAGTGCTATTAAAAAGCTTAGACACCCGAATATCGGAAAGTTTTTGAAAAATTACATTGAGGGATAAATGAAAAAAGATGTTATCTCAAAAGAGATTGTAAAAAGGGTAATTAAAGATTTAGCCAAAAACATCTTAAAAATTGAAATAAAAGAACTAAAACTCTTAGATACCGAATTTGAGAGGATAGAGTCAAGAAGAGTCGATATTTTGGCTCTTGTTGATGAAACTTATTTACTTCATATCGAACTTCAAAGTCACTATGACTCTAATATGCCGTATAGAATGCTTAGGTACTACATCGATATAAAACAAAAATATAATTTTCCAATTAAGCAGTTTGTTGTTTTTTTGGGTAAAGGAAAATTGAAAGACAAAATAGAAGATGAGGTTTTGAAATTTAGGTATAATGTTATTGATATGAAAAAACTTGACTGCGATATATTTTTGAATAGTGAAGTACCAGAATCGCTGGTATTATCCGTTTTGTGCGATTTTAAAAATAAAAAACCGAATAAAGTTGTGGAAGAGATTATTCAAAAGCTCTTAAAAATTTCTAAAAGCAGACAAAATTTTGAAAATTATATTTTGATGTTGGAAGAGCTAAGCTCTCTTAGGGATTTAAAAGAGCTTGTAAAGGAGAGTGAAATGATACTTACAAGTAAGGTAAAATGGGAAGATTTACCAAGCTATGAGATAGGTCTTGAAAAGGGAATGGAAAAAGGTATCGAAAAAGAGAAAGAAGTAGTGATATTAAACGGATATAAAATGGGTCTTAAAATAGAAGATATTGCACTTTTGGTAAATAGTAGCGTAAGTGAAGTTAAAAAAGTTTTAAAGAGAAATAATGTGGAAGTTAATTGAAGAGTATTTAGTTAGGTTTATAAAAGAAGAAATTACAAAAACTGGACTTAAAAGAGGGATATGTGGACTTAGTGGAGGGATTGACAGTGCCGTTGTGGCAGTGCTTGCAAAAAAAGCGTTAGGAGATAATTTTAAGGCTTTTATGCTTCCAAGTCAATTTTCTTCCCCTTCTTCTATTGAAGATGCAAAAAAGCTTTGTGAAAAGTTTGATATAGATTATGAGATAATTTCTATCGCTCCACTTCTTAATGCGTATCCTATTGACGATAAAGTGAGGTTTGGTAATTTTTCTGCAAGAATGAGAATGGCAATTTTATATGATAAATCTGCTGAGCTTTCTGCGTTAGTAATTGGTACGAGTAATAAGAGTGAGCTTTTATTAGGATACGGGACTCTGTTTGGGGATTTGGCAAGTGCCCTAAATCCAATAGGGGATTTATATAAAAGTGAAATTTTTGAATTTGCCAGGTATCTTGGGGTTAAAGAAGAGATTATTAACAAACCTCCAAGTGCCGATTTGTGGGAGGGGCAAAGTGATGAAAAGGAGCTTGGATACACGTATGAGGAGCTTGATAAAGTTCTTAGGGATTTTGTGGACGAAAGAGCGACAAAAGATGAGCTTTTAAGAAAATACGATAAAGATTTGGTTGAATTTGTATTGAGAAAAGTTTATTTTAATCAGTTTAAAAGAAAAATGCCGATAATTGCTAAGCTTAAATCAAGAACTATTACTCACGACTTTTTGTATGAAAGAGATATTAAATTGTAAAATGGAGCGTTTAAAAGTTTTGGTTTATAGATTTTTTGAAGAGATGCTTTTTTATCCGAAATGGTATCATTGGCCTATAATTATTTTACTTCTTCCTTTTTCTTTTATTTATATGACGATAGTTCATTTTAAATTCCCCAGAAAACTTGAAAATTTAAAAATCCCTATAGTATCTGTAGGGAATATTATCGTAGGTGGTAGTGGAAAAACACCGTTTACGATAGCTTTGGCAAATGAGTTTAATTCTTATAAACCGGCTGTTGTTTTAAGGGGATACGCAAGAGAGAGTAAAGGGCTTTTTGTAGTAAGCGAGTGGGGGGATATTAAAACGGATGTAAAAACAAGTGGCGATGAGGCTATGGAAATAGCTCTTAGTACTGAAGCTTTGGTAATTGTGAGTGAAGATAGAAAAAGTGGAATTTTAAAAGCCAAAGAACTTGGTGCCGGATTTGTTATACTTGATGACGGCTTTGATAAGCCTTTTAAGAAATTAAATATCGTAATAGATGAAAAGATAAAAAATCCTTTTTGTTTACCGGCCGGAGGATATAGGTATCCTAGAATTGCTCTAAGATATGCCGATTTGGTTTTAAAAGAAAGAAGGGATTTTAAAAGAGAGGTTAAGTGTCCAAAAGGAGATATTTTAGTAACGGCTATTTCCAAACCTAAAAGATTGCTTAAGTTTTGCAAACTGCCTTATAAATTTTTCCCGGACCATTATGAATTTAAACAAAAAGATTTAAAAGAGTTTAAAAATAAAACGCTTATCACTACAATGAAAGATTATGTGAAACTCAAAGAGTTTAAGCTGGATTTAAGAATAATAAGATTAAATATTATTATAAATGAAGAAATTTTGAAACAAATAGAAAATTATCTGATAAAATTTCAATAAAAAGGTTTTAAAGTGGAGATTAAAGAAAAATTAAAGCAAGAAGAAGAACTCTTAGTAAAAGTGTTTAAGCTTGAGAAATTTGTAAAAAAATATAAATTTCATTTAATAGGAGCCGGGGTACTTATTGTTTTAATTGCGATAGGGAGTTATGTTAATTCTTATTTAAAAGAACAAAAGTTAATCAAAACCAACGAAGCTTACAATAAACTTCTTGCAAATCCGAATGATAAAGAGGCTTTAAAAATTGTAAAAGAGAATAAAAAACTTTATGATTTATATCTTTTAAGTACCGATAAAATTGAAAATTTACAAAAAATCACTACTCCGGAATTAAAAGCTATAGCGGCTTATAAAATAGCGATGATTAAAGGGGATGAAAAGTCTCTTGAAAACTATCTTTTAAATCCCGAATATAAAATTTTAAAAGACCCGGTAAGATTTGCTTTGATTAGACTTTATTTAAAAGACGGAAATAGAAAAAAAGCAGAAGTTATTTATAATCAGCTTTCGCCGAATTCGGAATTAAAGCCGCTTGCTAAATATTTAATTCATTATGGGATTGTTAAATGAGATATCTTTTATTAGTGCTTTTTTTGATTTTTAACGGATGTGCCGATAAGGTTTTTGAGCCTAAAAAGGTTGAAGTTAAAAAGTTAAAATCAAAAGATTTTAAAGAATTAAAAGAGTATACAAAACATAATTTTACTTTTGCCGACTTTAAATTAAAGTATTCAAAACCCGATATTGCTTTTGACGGTGTAGAGGGAGTGGAGGTTCATTACGATTTAAACGGAACTTATTTGGGTAAATTTAATAAAGCAAACGATAACTTGGCAGTTTTTGGAAATAAAATTTTTGTTTTAGATGAAAATAAAACTTATTCTCTGCCTTTTGTAATTTATGGGGCTACTAAACATAAAAATAAAATAGCGGTTGTTTTTGAAAACGGAAAATACGGTATTTTTGATACTAAAACAAAAAAAATGACTTCTGTTCTTCAAAGTGATGAGACTTTAAGCGTTAAATATCTCCACGCAAATCCCGTTTTTTACAATAATTTGGTTTTATTTCCTTTAATAACCGGAAATGTGGCTGTTGCGGATTTAAACGGAAATTATATAAGGACTCTTTCCATTTCTCAAAATCCATTTAACGATAACGTTATATTCTTAAAAATAGTAAACGGTAAGCTTTTTATGGCTACTCCTAGCCGTTTGATACTTTTTGACCCTAACTTTTTGATAGATTACAGTGCGGATATTAAACATATTATCGCTTATAACGGATATTTGTATATTTTTACGCCGGATGGAGAGATTATAAAGTTAAATTCCGATTTAAAAGAGATAAAAAAAGTAAAACTTCCTTATGCTAGTTTTTATGCACCTGGTGTTTGTAAAGGAAATATTTATACGGTTGAAAAGGAAGGGTATTTGATTAAAATTACTCCTAATTTGAAAGTAACCGTTTATAAAGGAAATAATTTTGATACTACTACCAACAGTATGCTAAAACTTAATAAGTGTAAAATCTATAATTACGACAAGGTGTTTATAATTGAGTAGATATTTAGAGGCTTTTTTGGAGTATCTAAAGATAAATAAAGGTGTAAGCAACCACACTTATAACGCTTATAAAAGAGATTTGACTCAATTTGAGGAGTTTATCGGAAAGCCTATTATCGAGGCTGATAACAGAGATATTATCTCTTTTTTATCTACTATTGAAAATAAACGTTCTTTAAACAGAAAATTAAGTGCTATTAATTCGTTTTTTGATTTTGCGTATAAAAGAGACTGGGTTGAGAGTAAACACAAAATAAAACAAGCGAAAATTCCTAAAAATTTGCCTAAATATTTGACTAAAGAGGAGATTTTAAGAGGAGTTGAGCTGATTGATACCAGAATGTGGTACGGACTTAGGGATAAGGCTTTAATTTTGTTTTTATATGCGACGGGGCTTAGAATCAGTGAGGCTTTAAACGTAAAGCTTAGCGATATTGAAGACGGATGGGTTAAGGTTGAGATGTCAAAAGGAGAAAAGCAAAGAGTTGTGCCTATAGCTCCTATGGCTATGAGTGCTATTAAAGAGTATCTTCATAAAAGACCTTGTAACAGTGAATATCTTTTTGTAAATAAAAACTGTAAGCCTCTCTCTAGAATCAGTGCTTTTAAAATTACTAAAAAATATCTAAACGTCTCTCCTCACGTTCTTAGACACTCGTTTGCCACGGCTCTTGTTTTAGGAGGAGCTGATTTGAGAGTCGTTCAAGAACTTCTTGGACACTCTTCTTTAAACACCACTCAAATTTATACTCATATTCAAAAAGAGAATTTAAAAGAGACCGTTTTAAAATATCATCCTTTAGAGATGCTTGATGAGTAGTTTTAAAGAACTGACGGATATTTTAATAAAACACGGGATTTTGTGTAAAAAGCTAAAAGAGCTTAAATTAAACACCAGAAAAAAGTTGAAAGCCTATTTGGGAATAAATTTAAAAAACGAATATTGTTTTATAGTTAAACTTGAGAAAAGAAGCAGATTTTTAAGAAAAGATATTGAAACTTTATATGAGTTTATGCCAAAAGAGATTAATTTTAGATATAAAAAGAAAATTCTTATATTAAATTCTCCGATATGTTCAAAAGCTAAAGAGGAACTTAAAAGTTGGAAAATAATATGGTCTTAGTGGATATAGGCAATACCAATTTTCATATTTTTGACGGTAGAAAAGTAACTCATACCAAAAGGATAGTCTCTTTTAATGACGATGTTTATTATATAAGCGTAAATAAAATTAAAGAAAAAGAGTTTTTAAGTAAAAATCCGGAAGCTGTTAATTTAAAAGAGTTTGTAAAATTTGAAACTTCTTATAAGGAGCTTGGTATTGACAGAATAATGGCTTGTAAGAGTGTAAAAGAGGGTGTTGTGGTTGATGCCGGAAGTGCTATTACTATTGATGTTATGGAAAACGGGGTTCATTTGGGTGGTGTTATAATGCCCGGGCTTTTTAGTTTTAAAAAAGCTTTTGGTACAATTTCAGAAGTTTTAAAGGTTGAATTTTTTTTAATGGACGACAAAAAACTTCCAAATTCCACCAATGAAGCTTTAAATTACGGGAGTTTGGGGGCTGTTAAATGTTTGATAGAAAAACTTTCAAACGGTAAAAAGATATTTTTTACCGGGAGTGACGGGAAGTTTTTGTCTGAAATGTTTAGTAATTCGGAGTTTGTGGAAGATTTGGTATTTAGAGGAATGTTAAAGACAATAAACGAAATGGAGAGAAAATGAGTTTAACTATAGCTTTGCCAAAAGGTAGAATTGCAAAAGAAGTATTGGAAATTTTTAAAAAGATTTTTAATGAAGATTTTGAATTTGAAAACAGAAAACTTATTTTAAAAAAAGCCGGGTTTACGTTTTTAAACGTAAGAAACTGGGATGTCGCGGTTTATGTTCAAAATCAAGCCGCAGATATAGGGGTTGTTGGATTTGATGTTTTGAGTGAATTAGAAAGTGATGTGCTTGAGGTTATGGATTTGGGGCTTGGTAAATGTAGAGTTAGTGTTGCCGGTATAAAAGGCGATGAGAGTTATAAAGAAAAAACCGAAATAGTGGTGGCAAGTAAACTTCAAAACATAGCAAAAAAATATTTTTCTAAAAAAGGTATTCCGGCGAGTATTATAAAGCTTAACGGTTCTATCGAACTTGCTCCTCTTGTAGGGCTTAGTGATGTGATTGTGGATATTGTAGAAACGGGAAGTACGTTAAGAGAAAACGGGCTTGAAGAAAAAGAGGTTATTATGACTTCAAGTGCCAGAGTTATAGCCAATAAAAACTCTTTTATAGAAAAAAAATATGAAATTTTGGATTTATTAAACAAAATAAAGGAAGTTCATGGGGCTTGAGCTTTACGGTAAAATTGAGGACTTGTTTTTAGATAAAGAGAGTGCTTATATTTTATGGGGTGAGTTTATAGATATTTTAAAAAAATTCGGAGTAAAAAGCGTACTTGATATAGGTTGTGGGAGTGGAGATTTTTGTGCCTTGGCTAAATCAAACGGTATAAATATTAAAGGAATAGATTTAAGTCAAACTCAAGTAAAAAGAGCAAAAGAGAAGTGCGATTGTATCGTTAAAGATGTGTGTGATTTAAAAGAGAAATTTGAGGCTGCAGTGGCTATTTTCGATGTAATCAATTATATGAACGACGAAGAATTGAAAAAATTTTTTAAATGTGTGGAAAAAGTTATAGACAGATATTTTATTTTTGACGTAAACAGCTATTTTGCTATGAACGATTTAGCAATAGGTACTCTAAAAGCAGAGGATGAAAACAGATTCGGTGTTTTATACAGTGACTTTGAAGATGATATGCTTATTACCGAAATTACTCTATTTGAAAAAGAGAAAGAGTGTTATAAAAAAGAACAAAGAAAAATCATTCAATATTATCACAGTATAGAAAAACTCCAAAAATTAACGAATATGAAATTAATCGATAAAATTCCTATTTCGTTGTATGAAAGTGGAGAGATAGAGAAGTGGATTTTGGTGTTTGAGAAGTAGTTATTTGGCTTTAAAACTCTCTTTGCTTACGCAAAATTCAGGTACAAAGCATTTTTCGCATTTCGGGTTTTTGGCAGTACAGATATAGCGACCGAAAAGTACAAAAGCTTGATGAAGTTCGTTTAAGTCGGTTTTGAAGGCTTTTATTAAATCTTTTTCCGTTTCTATGACGTCTTTTGCGTTCGTTATACCCAGGCGATGTACCACTCTAAAAACGTGGGTATCCACTGCCATTCTGTTTTCTCCGTTTAGTTCTATTAAAAATACGTTTGCAGTTTTGTTACCCACACCCGGAAGCTTTATAAGCTCTTTATGTTCTCTTGGTATTGTTCCGTTGTAGTTTTCTTGAACCATTTTTGCCATAGCTACCAGGTTTTTGGCTTTGTTGTTAAAAAAGTTACACGATTTTATAAGTTCTTTTACGTCTTCAATGTCGGCACAAGAGAGGCTTTTAATATTTGGATATTTTTCAAAAAGTTTAGGTGTGACCAGATTAACTCTTTTATCGGTGCACTGGGCCGATAGAATAATAGCTACTAAAAGTTCGTAATCGTTTTTGTAGTTAAGTTCGGTTTTACTGCCTTTATAATGGGCTAAAAATCTTTTTTTTATCTCTTCTAGCTCTTTTGGCTTTCTTAAAACCATTTTTTTCCTTTTTCAAAAATTATATCAAAAAAACCTTGCATAATAACTCTTTAAATAAATGCTATAATAACAAATATTTTCTAAAAAAGGAGAAGTATGGCTGGACATAATAAATGGTCTAAAGTTAAGCATATAAAAGCAAAAGAAGATGCAAAAAAGAGTAAAATTTTTACTAAACATGTTCGTGCTATTATGACTGCCGCTAGACAAGGTGGCGGTAATCCGGATAACAACCCGGCACTTCGTCTTGCAATTGACAGGGCAAAAGCAGATTCAATGCCTATGCAAAATATTCAAAGGGCTATAGATAAAGCTACCGGAAATTTAGACGGAGTTGTTTTAAGCGAAGTTACATATGAAGGATATGGACCTGGTGGTGTGGCTATAATGGTAGAGTGTTTGACTGATAACAAAAACAGAACCGTAGCGGAAATTCGCCACGCTTTTAAAAAAGCCGGAGGGAGCTTGGGTACTAGTGGAAGCGTTGCTTGGATGTTTGAGAAAAAAGGTATTATAGTAGTTACCAGAAGCGACAAAGATGATGAAGTTATGGAAAGTGCTATTGAAGCGGGAGCTGAAGATATTAAAGAGATGGATGAAGTTCTTGTTATAGAAACGGCTCCGGAGGATTTTAATGCGGTCCTTGAAGCGGTAAACGCAATTGAGGGAATAGAAATTCTTGAGAGTAACATTCAGTTAACTGCTACGAATTTAAGTGAAGTTGATGATGAAACTGCTGAAAAAGTAGAAAGACTTATAGAAGTTTTAGAAGAGCTTGATGACGTTCAAAACGTAATTCATAATATGGCTTAATGTAATATTTATGTTAGGTTTATACAATTAGAAAAAAAAGGAGATTTTATGAAAAAAATTTTAGTAGGAAGTTTATTGGCAGTAGGTGCTTTATTTGCGTTTCCGGGAATGGCTGGTGGAAGTATGCACGGGAGTGCGGCTTTAGTAGGAAAGCCTTTACCTGGACTTAAAGATGATACGGTACTTGCAAAAGTAAACGGAAAACCGGTTAGAGTAAAAGATATAAATGCTTATCTTCAAGGAATTACCGGAGATAATAGAATAAGACTTCAAGACCTTCCGGCTCAACACGTAAAACAGTTTGTAAAGCAATATATAGAACTTATGGAAATTTATAATTCTAAAGCGAAAAAAATTACAAATACGGCTCAATACAAAGCTGCGGCTATGAAACTTGCGGTTGGAATCTGGCAAAGAAACGAATTTCAAAATATAAAAGTTTCCGATAAAGAGGTAAAAGAGTTTTATGAAAAAAATAAAGATTTATTTAAAACTACGCCTAAAGTAAAAGTTAGACATATTTTAGTAAAAGACGAAAAAGAGGCTGAAAAATTAATTAATGAATTAAAGGGTCTAAAAGGTAAAGCACTTGAAAAGAAATTTGCAGAACTTGCAAAAAAATATTCTCAAGGACCTAGTAAAATTCAAGGTGGAGAACTTGGCTGGATAGACCCGAATCAAATGGTACCTCCTTTTGCAAAAGCTGTTGAATCTATGAAACCAGGAGAAATTACTTTAAAACCGGTAAAAACAAGATTCGGTTATCACGTAATTTTAGTTGAAGCTAAAAACGACAAAAATTATATTCCGTTTAATGCGGTAAAAGCTAAAATAGTTGAATATCTAAAAGCTAAAAAACTTGAAAACGAACTTCAAAAAATTAAAAAATCTTACAAAGTGGAATATACAATTCCTAAATCAAAATAAGGAGGAGAGATGTTTGATTTTGTAAAACCTGGGGTATTAACTGGAAGTGAAGCTGCAAAAGTTATGGATGTTTGTAAAGAGAAAGGTTTTGCACTTCCGGCAATTAACGTAGTAGGGACAAATTCTGTAAATGCGGTAATGGAAGCTGCAAGAGAAGTAAATCTTCCTATTATCATTCAGTTTAGTAACGGAGGAGCTCATTTCTGGGCTGGAAAAGGGCTTGATAACGATAATCAAAAAGCTGCAGTTTTGGGTGCGATAGCAGGTGCTAAGCATATCCATACATTAGCGGAGGCTTATGGAGTGCCGGTAATTTTACATACGGACCACGCGGCAAGAAAACTATTGCCTTGGATTGACGGGCTTTTAGAAGCCAACGAAAAACATTATGAAAAATATGGAAGACCTCTTTTTAGTTCTCATATGCTTGATTTAAGCGAAGAACCACTTGAAGAGAATGTGGCAACTTGCAAAGAGTATCTAAAAAGAATGAGTAAAATCGATTTACTTCTTGAAATTGAACTTGGAGTAACCGGTGGGGAAGAAGACGGAGTTGATAACACCGGAATTGATAACGCAAAACTTTACACTCAACCGGAAGATGTTGCTTATGCTTATAAAGAGTTAAGTGAAGTTAGCGATTTATTTACAATTGCTGCAAGCTTTGGAAATGTTCACGGAGTTTATAAACCGGGACACGTAAAACTTGAACCGATTATCCTTAAAAATTCACAAGAGTATGTAAGAGAAAAATTTAATCTAAAAGATGAAAAACCTATTAGATTCGTATTCCACGGAGGAAGTGGAAGTGAGCTTAGTAAAATTCACGAAGCTATTGATTATGGTGTCGTTAAGATGAATATCGATACGGATACTCAATGGGCGTTTTGGAGTGGAGTAAAAGGTTATATTGAAAAATATCACGACTATCTACAAAGTCAAATTGGTAACCCGGAGGGTGAAGATAAACCAAACAAAAAATACTATGACCCTAGAAAATGGCTAAGAGAGGGTGAAAAAAGTATGAAAGCAAGAGTAATTGAAGCATATAAAGACCTTAGAGCTATCAAGTGATTTATGAGTATATAAAAGAAGGGTTAAAAAACTCTTCTTTTTTTCTTCTGCCTTTTCCCACAGGAAGTGGTAAAACTTATGCCGTTAAGAAATTTATCAATTCCACTTCAAAAAAAGTTTTATTCGTAACTCACTTACATCATCTTTTAGAAGATGTTTATAAAGATATTAAAAACAAAAAAGTACTTTATTTAAAAAGTGACGTCCAAAGCATTCTTGACGTTATAGATGAAAAATTTGAATTTGTAAATAGATATGAAGAGTTTAAAAACATTAAAAAATACTCCAAAATAAGGGGTGATTTGTATGATATTTTAAAAAATGACGTAAGTAAGTTGAAATTTAGGATTTTAAGCGATTCAAAAAGACTTCTCTCAAAAGATTTGACAAAACTTTTAAACGACGCTAAAAAGCTTTTTCCTTCGGTTGAAATTGAAAAATACGATGTAGTAATTACTACCACCCAAAAACTTGCCAGAGGGTTTTTTAATTTTGAAAATAAAACGTTTAAGAGTGTCTTTAAAGACGGTATTTTGTTCATTGACGAGTTTGACGCCCAAAAAGAGGTCTTAACGGATGTTTTTTGCGATTTAAAGGATGTTGAAATAATCGATTTGTTTTTAAGAATATATTTTGGCATTAATCAAAAAGAGTTTGTTAAAAGATATAACCCTTCCAAAGAGCTTCGTTTAAAATTTAAAACCCTTTATAAAAAAGGGGTTGACAGGTTTTATAGGGTCGATACTGTAGATAATTTTTACACTTTTGCTATGGACAGTTTTAACGGTGTTATGGAAAGTGGAAATTTTATCGATAAAGAGCTTTTTGATGAAATTAAAAGTACTTTGAATTGGTTTTTCTCTTTTTCTAAAAGATATATTAATGAAATTGACGAATATTTAAGATACGTTTTGGGTAAAAACAGGGATGAATTTTATTTGTATGCTTTAAAGAAAATTCTTTATCAGGATTTTGAGTTAGGGTCTTTAAAGGATGATTTTTATTCTAAAGGTTTTAGTTTAATAAACGTCTCAAGAGAGGTTGATTCCGAAATAGAGAATTTTAAGTGTTATGATGTTTTTATAACGCCGGAAGGATTTTTAAAGAGTTTAAATGAATCTATGCAGATAGTTGGCATTTCTGCAACTTCCGAAATAGAAACGGTGGTAGGTAATTTTGACTTGGATTATTTGGAAGTTGATAAGTTTGAAGTGCCTTTAAAAAAACTTGAAGATAGAGAGATAATTCCTAAAGTGTTTGATGATGATTTGCATAAATGTATAAGAGAGTGTTTTTTAGGGGATTTAAATGCTTTAGAGATAATGAATTTTATAAAAAGGGTAAACGAGTATGCTTTGAGAAAATTTATTCACTTTTTTTACGCTTATAAGGAGTTTATGGATAATAACATTCATACCTTTTTGTATCTTGAGACGCCTTATTTAACTAATTATAAGAGTTTTTCAAAAGAGTTTAACGAACTTTTTATTCTTTTTTGTGCTGTTAACGGTTTTGAAAACTATTTAACCGAACTTAGAGATAAAAGAGAATTTAAAGCGGGTAAAAGAAGTTTTATCATAAGCAGTTATAAAAATATAGGGGTTGGGGTTAATCTTCAGTATGAATATAAAGGTTTTGTAAAAGATATAGACGCTATTTATCTTGGCGAAGTTACCAACTTAATTCCGGAAGATAAATTAAAATCCGTTTTTATTTTGTATTCTTTATACGTAAACGGGTATATAGGAAGTTTTAAAAAATATTTTTTGGAAATTGTAAACGGAAACTTTAGGGGGTTTAAAGGATTTTACGCTCAAACGGATGATTTTGTTGCAAATGTGGTTAAGGTGTTGATTCAGGCGGTAGGGAGGCTTTATAGAGCTAAAAACGATAAAATTTATGTTTATACGAATAAAGCAAACTCCGATATTATCGCTTCGTATGTCGGGGATGTTTATCTTCCAAAAGCTTTAAAGAGTTTAGCGGGAGTTGAGAGAGACAGTGTAAAACCCTCTTTTGAAACTAGGGTAAAAATTAAAAACTCCCATATAAAATCAAAATTTAGCTACTATAAAAAAGGGTTTGAAAATCCTAAGATAGTTTCACAGTATAAAAAATTAAGAGAGGAGATTTACAATTCTTTTTCATTGGATGAAGAAAAAGAGTTTAATGAGAAGTTCGGAAGAGGGTATTTTTATAAACAAAAGGATGATTTTAGTTATCTTGAGATATCTTTTGAGAAAAAAAGAGGTTTTAGTGAATATAAGGAGTTTGAGTTTGAGGGGGAGTTTAAAAAGTTTGAGTGTAAAATAAAAGGAGAATATCTTCTTTTGCCTTATGCTTATGAGATATTTAAAGGGATTTTGGGAGAAAAGGTAGGAGAATATGTTTTTAATAACCGTTTTTCGATAAAACTTGAAGAGGTGGAAGAGTTTGAGGTTTTTGATTTTAAGTTTAAGGATAATTATATAGATTTTAAAAACTATTCCGATTTTAATTTAAAAAGAGATATAACGTCTTTAATAGAAAAAACGGCTTTGAAACTTAAAAGAGTAGGGGGTAAAAAGGCTTTTTTGATTAACGTCTTTGGAAAGGAAGGTAAGATTTACGAGGTTGGGGATGTGGTTGTCGTGCCTTATTTAATAAAAGGGGATAAAGTTAATATGAAAGTGAGGGAGTGGTTTGATTAATAAAATAGTTTTTAATTCGGACAAAAAAGAGCTTTTTAAAAAGTATTATTACTATAAAATGCAAAAATCAAAAGAGAATTTTAAAAAACTAAAAGAGATAAAAAAAGAGTTTTTCGAAGTAAGTGGGAATACTATTATAGTAGCTTCAAAAGAAAAATTAAACCTTCTAAAACTCTCTTTTAAAGAGTTTAATGAGCTGTGTTTTGATTCTCTTTTTAACATTTATCTTAAATCGTTAAATCAAGAGAATGCTTTTTGTGGTTATAGTGACGGATATTACACTCATTTTTCCAAAAATATTTATTTAAAATTTTTTTCTTTAAAAGGGGCTTTAAATATAGTAGCTAAAAAAATTAAAAAGAAAAAGTCTGCAAGATATACAGCTAGAGATTCTTTATATGTTTGTGAAAATGGGGAATACTCTTTTGTGCCTAATGATAAGCAGGTTAAATATTTGGGTTTTTACGATAAGGATTATTCAAAGACAAAGCAGTTTCATTTGATGAGGTTTATTGAAAAAAGTGGGGTTTGGTTTGAAGAGATTGAGTTTACGAAGTTTGTTTTCAGCAAGAAAGAAGGATTGGAAGATAAATTTAAAGACCTTGAAATAAAAGTTATAAATTACACCAAAAACATGGGTTATGAAAAAGAACTGATAGAAATGATAGAAAAAAAGGGAGCTAAAGTTGTAAAAAATTCTAATTTAATTCTTACTATAACTCTTCCTAAAGAGAATTATTCTAAAAACGACCCTTATAAAAAAAAGGGTTTTCTTTCTCAAAACGTAACTGTTAAAACTCCTATTAATAAAAATACCGTTTCGGTTTTATTAAAAGAGCTTTTGATAAAAGAAGAGATAGAAAAAAATAGGTTTTTAATTCCTAAACATCTATTTGATGGATTTGAGTTTTATATCCCTTATAAAGAGAAGCTTTACGGGATGAAGGTTTATAAGGATAGATTTGAGTTTGTGGTTGAAGATGATTATTATGACGCTTTAATGGTGGTTAAATATGAAGATAATATCAATATAATAAAAACGACGCCTTATAGGAAACTTCCCAAACGTTTAAAAGAGATTGATTCTCTTTTGCAAAAGGGAGTAAAGATAAGAAATAAAAGCTACTCTTATCTTTATAATGATTTGATAGGAATAAACTATTTTGAAGAAGAAAACAGACTCTTATATTTTACAGGACTTTTACCAAACTCTTTACGTTCTACCTATAAAGGGCTTGTGATTAGGGAAATTGATGTAATTAAGGGTAGGGTTTTAAAGGAGGTGCTTGAATCTATGGATGAATTTTTTGTAAATTTTAAAGAATTGACGGTTATGCCTTATTTTGCAAAATATATAAGGGAGAAGTATGAAATCCCCTATCGTGCCTTTTGAGTTTAGAAGAAAGTTTTTTCACATTAAAAGAGACGATTTGTTAAGACCTTTTGAGGGAAATAAGGCGAGAAAGTTTTATTATTTTTTTAAAAACGATTTTCCGGGTATTAAAAGGGTCGTTTCTTTCGGGTCTAATCAGTCTAACGCTTTTGGAGCGTTAAGCAGGCTTTGTAAGTTAAAAGGATGGGAATTTGTTTATTATACTTCCCATATACCTTCTTATTTAAAAGAAAATCCCCAGGGAAATTATCTTTTGGCTTTAAAAAATGAAGCGAAAGTTATAGAATGCGGGCTTTATGGAGAAGAACTTAGAAGTTTTGTACTTGGTTTAAAAGATAAAAAGACTCTTGTGATAGAAGAGGGTGGAAGGGTTAAAGAGAGTGAAGAGGGAATAAAACTTTTGGCAGATGAAATAAACGACTATGCTAAAAAGCATAATTTAAAAGTTTTTTTACCGAGTGGGACCGGTACGACTGCCTATTTTCTTTCAAAACATCTTGATGTTGAGGTTATAACGACTCCGTGTGTTGGGGATGAAAATTATTTAAAAAAACAGTTTGAGTGGCTGGGTGGTGGAAAAATTCCCACTGTTTTACCTCCTAGAAGGAAATATCATTTCGGAAAACTTTATTTGGAGTTATATAAAATATGGAAAGAGTTAAAAAAGAGTGGAATTGAATTTGATTTATTATATGACCCTATAGGATGGGATACGATTTTAAGGCATAATCTTAAAGATATTTTGTATATTCATCAAGGTGGGCTTATAGGGAATGAGAGTATGTTAAAAAGGTATGAAAGAAAATTCGAATTTGTGTAGATTTGAAGCATTATTTATAAAATTTTCTTATATTAATTGTAAATGAAAAGGCATTTTGATATTATTATAGTATATTTCAAAACGGAGGGTAGTATGGAATTTTATGTCACTGCTTCTATAGTGTTGCCTTGGATAGCGGCACTTGTTATTTATTTAGCTAAAAATGACACTGTTACAAATGTATTGTCATTTTTGATGTTACCTATTTTAGGCTATTTTGCTTGGGAGGTTTATTTTAGTGATACTTTACCTATGTTAATCGAGACTCCTAAATGGGTGGGTAGTTTAATTACTATTTACGATTTCGGTTTACTTAGTTATTTTTTATATCAAGGTATGAAAAACAGAAGTACTTTGGTTTCCGCTTTAGCTATTTTGCAATTGGCTCTTTTAATTATTGTGGTATTAATGATTCAACATTCGGATACCGCCGATATTTATGTGGATAAATTAACTGCTTTTATGTATATGATTGTAGCGATTGTCGGGGTTCCTATTGCGATTTTTGCTACTAAGTATATGGAGTTTGACGAAAAAGGTAAACACAGTTTCGTTGCTATTTTAATTTGGTTTTTAGGTGTTATGAATTTTGCCGTAAGTGTAAATAACATCGAATGGTTCTTTGCACTGTTTGAAACGACTACTTTAGCTTCATTTGTTTTAATTAGATTCAGAATGGATAAAGAAGCCGTTAATAACGCCGTTTTAGCTTTATGGATGAATCAAATAGGTGGTGTTGCTATTTTATTCGCTTTATTAATGTTAATAAAAACTAGCGGAATGTATCATTTTACGGATTTATTAAGTGTTGATCCTAAAATGTTGTCTTTAGCTGCTTTAGGATTTTTAAGTTTGAGTGCTCTTGTTAAAGGTGCTCAAATGCCTTTTCATAAATGGCTTTTAGGAGCGATGGTTGCACCGACTCCTGTTAGTGCGATACTTCACTCTGCTACAATGGTAAAAATAGCACCTTATTTACTTCTTAGAATTTCTCCTATTATTAAAGGTACGCTTTTAGCTAAACTTTTGATAATTACGACGGGATTCGTTTTCGTAGCGGCGGCTGTAATAGCTCTTACGCAAGATAATTTCAAAAAAATTCTTGCATATTCTACTATTTCGCTTTTAGGTCTTATGATGCTTGCAGCAGTTGTAGGTACGCCTATTGCTATTACTGCTAGTTTAATTTTAATTCTTTTCCACGCATTTGCAAAAGGTTTCTTATTCGTAGAAGCCGGTGTGCTTGAAAAAGTGTTCCATGTAAAATATATTAAAGAGATGAGAAGACTTATCGAAAAAGCACCTCTTACACTGATGTTTATTTTCTTCGGATTTTTAAATATGACGTTTGTGCCTTTTGGTACTTTTATAGGTAAATGGTTAATGATAGAAGAGGTTAGTGGATTTTTATTTCACGGAAGTTATGTACTTTTAATTCTTTATGTAGGTGCCGGAAGTGCGTTTTTAAGTGTGCTTTATATGAAAGTTCTTGGAATTAGTGTAAGAAAATCTCACGGGATTGAAAAAGTAAAATTTACATCACTTCCTATTAGATTTAATTTCGTTTCGGTTTGGTATTATGCTTGGTTGTTCGCTTTAACGATTTTTATCGCACCTTTTATCGCTACTCAATTAGTACCTATTGCCGGCGAAATTAGCGGTAGTTTAGTGAATATTCACGCTGACGGATTATCATTGATAATTAATCATTCGACTCTTTATTTCTGGCAAATTATGGGAGCATTGGTAATTTTACTTTTAATTCACGCGTTGCCTTTCTTTGTGAATTTTAAAAATGTGGATACGGCAATGCCTTATAACTGTGGGGAAGCGTTTCCAAGACATATCGAAACTTATAATTTCGTATGTATTTCAAAATATGAAAATTATATAGTAGCCTTTAGTGTTGCTTTATTTATTATGGTACTAGTTCTTGGAGGAGGTTTATTATGAAATTCGAGACATTAATGTTTCTTTTAACTCTTTTTGCTCCTATTTTAGGAGGACTTGTTTATGGAGTGGAGAGAATAGTAAAAGCTAGAATGCAAAGTAGAATGGGGCCTCCTTTAATGCAGCCTTTTTATGATTTTTTTAAGCTTATGGATAAACGTCCTTTAATGGTACATTCATTGCACGCCGTTATGGGAATTATGTATTTTGTTGCTTGTTGGTTTTCTTTGCTGGTTTTATTTATGGGAAATGATTTATTAGTAGCCGTATTTTTTCATGTAATTGCCGTTTTAGCTTTAACAATCGGAGCGTTTAGCGTTAGAAGCTCTTATAGTGTAATCGGGGCTATGAGAGAACTTATGCATATGATTAGTTATGAACCTTTAATGGTTTTAATGGTTGTTGCTTTTTATGAAGTTGTCGGAAGTTTTAATTTAAAAGATATTTTAAATTATCAAGGAATTCCTCTTTTTGAAATTCCGGTTGTATTTATAGCTTTTGTTCTTGCTATTCCGATGATGTTACATAAATCTCCTTTTGACGTAGCCGAAGCTCATCAAGAAATTGTAGGAGGTCCTGAAATAGAATATAGCGGTCCTTTTTATGAAGCGTTATATACCGGTAAATGGATAGAGTATATTTATGTGTTTTTCTTTGTGTTTTTATTTGGAGGAAGTCATTATTGGTTGGGTGCGTTGCTTATAGTGTTGGTGTTTTTATTTGTAAATGCACTTGATAACGCTAGTGCAAGACTTGATTTTAGAAGTATGGTGAAATTCTCATGGTTTGTGCTTATACCGATTTCAGCTCTTAATGTAATCTTTTTATCTTTATGGAGGTAGTTATGGGAATTTTTAGTAAATTTAGAAAAAAATCGCCTTGGATTTTACATTATAATACCGGTGGATGTAACGGATGTGATATAGAAATTTTATCCGCTCTTGCACCTAAATTCGATATAGAAAGATTCGGAATGTTAAATAGGGGGAATCCTAAACAGTCCGATATTTTACTTGTAACCGGACCGGTTACTAAAAGATGTAGGGATGTTTTAAGAAGACTTTATCTTGAAATGCCAGAACCTAAAGTGGTAGTGGCAATGGGAGCTTGTGCTCATGGCGGAGGAATATTTAGAGATTTTTATCACGTGGAAAACGGGGTTGATAATATAATCCCGGTTGATGTTTGGATTCCCGGATGTGCTCCAAGAGTTGAAGCTTTAATTGACGGTATGGTTGAAGCCGTTAAAATTTGGGAGAAAAAAACGAAAGAAAAAGAGTATATGAGAAATCATAGCGAAGAATTACTTAAAAAATTAGGAGCTAGAGATGATGATTAATCCTGAAGTTACGTTTTTTGAAGTAACGCTTGATAATGTGGTTGAACTGATTAAAAATTGGTATGATGAAAACAAATATCATTATGTGACTGTAAATGCTACCGATAGTGGAAACGGCGTAACTATAGATTGGATATTTTCTAAATACTATGATAAAAATAAATTAGTGGTATTTAGAGCGGAAAATGTAGCGTACGATGCAAAGATTCCTTCTATTGTAAATGTTATACCTAGTGCATGGATAGCGGAATGGGAGCTTGCGGATTTATTCGGACTTGATGTTGAAAACGCTGCAAAAGGAGTGTTTATAGAACCGGATGCTCCTCAAGCTCCGTTAAGAAAAGGAGATAATAATGGGAAATAGAATAGTTGTGCCTTTTGGGTCCCAACATGTGGCACTGCCAGAACCGGTTAGTTTTTTGTTTGAGACTCAAAATGAAGTAATTACAGACGTACAAGTTAATATAGGTTATGTTCACAGAGGTATAGAAAAAGCTGCAATTACTAAGTTTGAATATACCCAGCTTCCGTATCTTGTAGCTAGGGTTTGTGGGCTTTGTTCTATTACTCACGCCGGTGCTTATACTCACGGAATTGAAAAACTTTTAGGAATTGAAACAAATAAAAAAATAGATTACTTAAGAATGCTTGTTGTAGAACTTGATAGAATTCATTCTCATATGCTTGCAAATGGACACGTTGCCGAGGTTGTAGGGTATGAAAATCTTTTTATGCAAACATTTAGATACAGAGAAGACGTAATGGACATACTTGAAAGAATTACGGGTAATAGAGTTCAGTATGATTATCAAGTAATAGGTGGTGTTTCTAGAGACTTTGATAAAGAGATAGAGGATTTTGCAAGAGAGAAACTTTTAAAACTTAAAGCAAATACTGAAAAATTGATGGAATTTTTTGAAAATGACTATACCTTCGGACTTAAAACAAAAGGAATAGGAACAATTTCAAAAGAGGTGGCGGCTAAATTTAATACGGCGGGACCTATAGCTAGAGCAAGCGGGCTTGAAACGGACGCAAGAGCTGAATATGATTATCTTCCTTTTGAGGAGGTTGGATATAAGCTTCAAACAAGAACCGAAGGGGATGTTTGGGCTAGAAATATGGTTAGATTTGATGAAGTTATGAATTCTATTGAAATGTGTCTTAATATACTTGATGGAATTCCTGAAGGAGAACATAGAGTAAAAGTAAAAGGAAGACCGGACGGAGAAGTCTTTGTAAGAGTTGAAGCTCCAAGGGGAGAATGCTTTTATTATCTAAAAGGAAATAAGACAAAAGTTCTTGAGAGAGTAAGAATTAGAGTGCCGACTTATGCAAATATTCCGGTGCTAAAAGAACTTTTTGTGGGTGAAAAATATTCAGACGCTCAAGCGATAGTATTGAGCTTTGATCCTTGTATGAGTTGTACGGCAAGATAAAGGAGAAAAAATGATTCAAATGTTTATAGAATCTCTTAAAAACTTAGTTTCAAAACCGGAAACGATTAAATACCCTTTTGCTCCTTCTCCTGAGCCTAAAGGATATAGGGGGACTATTCTTTACAATGAAGAGCTTTGTATTTTTTGTGACAAATGTGAAAACATATGTCCTCCAGGGGCTATAAAATTTGAGGTTGTAGATGTGGAAAGTGGTAAAAAACAATATAACTACAATCCTTATCTTTGTATTTATTGTGGTGCTTGTGTAGATGCTTGTCCTAAAGCAGATGAAGGATGTTTAATTCAAGCTGAAACAAGAACTCCTGTACTTGGAGAAAGTGTCGTAAAGGATAAGAGACTAGGGTATTTTATAAATGAGATAGATAACCCTAAGCTTGTAGAAAAAAAATGGCGTGAGCTTGAAATTAGAGCTGCTAAAAGCAGAGAAGATTTAGCAGCGTATAAAAAAGCTAAAAGAGCCGCAAAAAAGACAGCAAAGGCAAAAGCCTCTGAATAGGCTTTGTTTGTTTGCTTTTTAGATATAATATCCTTATGTTTTTAATAAGGATGTAACAATGAAAGTAGCGTTTTTTGAAGTAAAACCTGAAGAAAAAGAGTTTTTTCAAACACACCTAAAAGATAGTGGTTTAGAGTTTTTTTTCTTTTCTCATCCGTTGTCTGAAAAAGATAAAGGTGATTATGACGTTATTTCTATTTTTATTCACTCTAAAATTACGGTTTCTGTTTTAGACAACTTCCCTAATTTAAAGTATCTTCAAACCCGTTCAACCGGATATGATCATATAGATTTGATGGAGTGTTATAAAAGAGGCATTTTAGTAAGTAATGTAAGAGGATATGCCGGACCTGCCGTTGGGGAGTTTGCTTTTGGTTTATTGCTTGAAGCTTTGAGAAAGATTTTTGTGGCGATAAACAGAGTAAAAGTCGGTGATTTGAATTATATGGATTTAAAAGGAAAAGAAATTAGGGGTAAAAAAATAGGTATTTTAGGGTTAGGGCATATCGGTAAAAGCATTGCTACGATAGCTAAGGGATTTGGAGCGGATGTAGTAGGCTTTGTAAGGGATGTGAGCAAATGTAAAGATGTGGAATGTTATGATAATTTGGAAGAAGTTTTAAAAAGAAGCGATATTTTATTTATCGCACTTCCTTTAACTCCAAAAACTAGAAATTTAATTAATAAGTCAAATATAGATAAATTGAAAGGGAATATTATTATTAACCCGGCAAGGGCTGAAATTATAGAAGAAGATGTTTATGAGGATTTTAAAGGTATTATAGCCGCAGATGTATTGCCTAATTGGGAACTTGCAAAAAAAGATAATATTATAGCCACACCTCATATGGCTTATTATACAAAAGAAGCTCTTAATAGAATACTTCAAATCTCCCTTGATAATTTAAACGATTTTCTACATCACAGTAAACCTAGATATTGCTTAAAAGAAGTTTGTAAAATAGAATACAATTTTAAGGATGAAAAATGAAAAAATTGATATTTTTTCTTTTTAGTATTCCTTTGTTTGCTTGTAGTTCTGATTGTTTGGTTTGTCATCCTAAACTTAAACCACTTGAATACGACAAACACAATAAATACTATAAAGAACATCATTTTTTGATTACTTGTACAAAATGCCATCCTAATCATAATGATAAAGAAATGAGTGAGTGTGGGGCTGACTGCTTTGAATGTCATAGTAGACAAAAACTTATAAATACACCTATTCCTCAACATCAAAGCTTAAAAAGCTGTACAAAGTGTCATAAAGGTAGTATTACAGATTTAATCCCAATGGATAGAAGTAATAAATTTTTAAATTTTCAAAAAAAATAGAAATTTTTCTAATTTTTTCTTGACATTAAAAAAGTTTTTTCATATAATTTCACTACCACAACGACAGGTTGTGAAAGAAAAGCTGACCCGTTAGCTCAGTCGGTAGAGCATCTGCCTTTTAAGCAGAGGGCCGTTGGTTCGAATCCAACACGGGTCACCACTTAAATGGCCCCTTCGTCTAGCGGTTAGGACACCGCCCTTTCACGGCGGCGACACGGGTTCGAGTCCCGTAGGGGTCACCACTTCAAAAGTCCTAATCCACTTATAAAATTTTGTTTGGTCGCTTAGCTCAGTTGGGAGAGCACCAGCCTTACAAGCTGGGGGTCGCAGGTTCGAGCCCTGCAGCGACCACCACTTCAAATGGAGCCGTAGTTTAGCTGGTTAGAATGCCGGCCTGTCACGCCGGAGGTCGCGGGTTCGAGTCCCGTCGGCTCCGCCATTACTTCAAAAACTCCTTAATTTAGGTATTTTTTAAAAATCAAGGAGATAAGTGTCAGTTTTTTTTTGTTTATTTTCTGACATCTTAACTGATAGTTAAGATATATTTATTGTATAATAACATCGTTTAAAAACGATGATTCTTTCATTCCAAGTATTTTATTTCTGATAATTTTAATTTCTTTTAAATCAGCACTTTTGCCATGAACACTCTCATTTATTTTGAAAATCTTTAATACAATTAGGAAGTATTTGCAATGTGAAAAAAGTAAAATTTTTATTGTTAAATTTATCAAAAATTGCAGATTTTATTTTTGGAGTTTTAAGAAGTTTTTTCATTGTGCTTAAATTCGGTTTGTGGATAAAAAAATCTTTCATTTTAAAATCTACTCCCTGAACGGAATAAGAAATATCACTTGTTTCCTTACACTTTCTTTTAAATTTATTAAAGTGGCGAATTAATTGTTTTAATTCTGTTTCTGTGAAGTTTGTATTGTATCTTATATCGGTACAAACTTGAAATTCTCCAACCTCTTTACAATATAATGCCCCCCATTTTTAGCCTTTTTTTTAATTGTAACTTGATAAATGTTATATCGTGGCGGGTTTAGAAAGAGAAAAGATTTTTAAAATAGTTCAAGATATTTTCTTTTTTTTATTCTTGCACCTGGATGGTAAGCTTTTATAAAGGTTACATTTGGAAAAAGTTCGCTTTTATATATGTTTTTTTCTTTATTTTTAAGTTTTAAAATATCTTTAACAAAATAAAATGTTCCACCCAATACAACAATTTTAGGCTTTAACAACTCCAATTCTTTAATAATAAATTCTTCATACCCCTCAACGAAATTACGCATTGTTTTATTACTGACTTTTGATTTAGCTTTAATCTTTTTTAAATTTAAAACTGCAATATTTAATAAACTTTTTTTTCTTTGTTTTTCCGCTTCACTAAAAGTTATATTTGGATTTAAAAGTTTTGCCGTAGCTCTTCCGACATTATGCCAAGTTATGCCTTTCCATAAACCTGATTTTTTATTATTTTCTTCAACAACTCTTTTAATCAACTCATTAATTGGCTTACTATAATCATTTGTGTCTTTTAAAATCCAAACAACATCTTGATATTTATCCTTATCCACAATTCCATCTTTTACAAAAGTTGCATTTATTCCTTTTTCATTGTAAGTTTTTTCCCATGCTTTGAATAATTTTTCTAAATTCATTGTTTTCTCCTTTCAAATCTCGATAATAATTATATAACAATTCATTTTTTTATAACAACTATTTACAATTATGCTTTTATTTACCTTATCTTTTAATTTCATCGGATTGTGAATATGTCCACATAAAACAAATTCCGGGTTAAAATCGTTTTCAAGCAAAGCCCTTAAATATTCATCTCCGAAATCCCTGAACTTTCTATCCGTTGAAGTAAAAGTTTTGTTTGGTGGGACGTGATAGACTAAAATGTCACAGTCATAATCAAACTCATCACTCATATAAGGCTTTGAATCTATTTTTAATCCGTTGATTTCAAGCTTTTTATGGACGAATATATTATCACCTTCCAAATCATACAGCCAGTTACCCTTATCAATTGCTACATCGTGATTACCGGAGGATATAATTACGGGTACTTTAAAATTTTTCAGCCAATCTTTGATTATTTTAATATCATCTTCTCTTTCAATCAAATCACCGCTTATTGCTACAAGCTCATTATCATATTTTAAAGATTCTTTCATTATCTTAGTATTCCCGTGAATATCGGTGATGTGTAAAATTTTCATTTTATTTCTTCATTTAACAACTTTGATTTGAGGTAGACAACTTCTCTAAAGAGAAGTTCTTATATTTGTCGTAACTCTTAAAGCAAATCCAAAAGGAGTGTTTAAAATTAAAATAGCTCTTTTATTTCCAGGATTTTTCTTAAGTTCGTTATAAATATTTAAAAGTTCTTCTTCGAAATTTTCTCCTATGTTTCTTTGAATAATACTAACTTCTTCTTTTATAGCTCCTTTTTCGTCTTTTGCTTCTTCGAGGGTCATAACTTTTCTGCACGTAACCCTTAAAAACTCTCCCACTTTTTCTACTTGTGCTTTTATCGCTATAGGTTCGTCAAGGTTAAATTCGTTTAATTTTTCCAGGTCTCTTTCAAATATCATAATATCTATTTTCCCGTGAAAGTCCATAAGAGTAGCTATGGCGAATTTATTTCCTTTTTTGGAGATTTTTACTTTCATACTGTCTATTTTTCCGACAAACAAAGCTTCTTGAGAGATAATTTCTTCTACATCGCTTGAGAGGTTGTATTTTAGCTGTTGAATTTTTTCTTTGTATGGGTCTAGAGGGTGGGCTGAAACGTAAAATCCTAAGGTTTGGTATTCGTATTCAAGTAAAGTTTTTATATCAAACTCTACACTGTTTGGGATGTTTAAGTGTTCGTCTATTTCTTCTTCAGCCATATCGGCAAATAGAGAGTGTTCGTGGTTTATTGCGTTTTTTTTCTCTTCTACGCGTTTTTTAAATTCAAGTATCTCTTCCACGTTATTTAACATAGCTTTTCTTGAGAGTCCGAAATCATCCATTGCACCGGATTTTATGAGTTGTTCTAGGACTTTTTTGTTTACTTTGCTCGTATCGACTTTTAATATAAAATCTTCCAAACTTTCATAAGGTCTGTTGGCAACTATACTCTCAATCGCTCTTGCACCAACCCCTTTAATGGCACTAAGTCCAAAAAGAATTTTATTTTCAATCGGTGTGAATTCTGCATTTGATTTATTTACGTTTGGTGGCAGTACTTCAATTCCTAAGACTTTTGCCTCTTCTATGTATTTTGCGATTTTATCGGTGTTTTCCGCTTCGTATGTTAGAAGGGCACTTAAAAACTCCGTCGGGTAGTAGGTTTTTAGATATGCCGTTTGGTATGTAATCATTGCGTATGCGGCGGAGTGGGATTTGTTAAATCCGTATCCGGCGAACTTTTCTATAAGTTCAAATAGGCTTTTGGCGTTTTCGTATGAAAACCCTCTTTCTTTTGCACGGGTTGCGAACTCTTCTGCGTATTTTTTCATAAGATCGACTTTTTTCTTACCCATAGCCCTACGGATAATATCCGCTTCTCCTAAGCTAAAGCCACCTATTGCCTGAACTATTTGCATAACCTGCTCTTGATAAACAATCACTCCGTAAGTCGGTTCTAAGATAGGTTTTAACACTTCTTCAAATTCATCAAAAAAGTAGCTTATAGGCTTTCTTCCGTGTTTTCTTTCGATGTAATCATCAAGCATTCCAGCATCCATAGGTCCCGGGCGATATAGGGCAAGCATAGCGATGATATCTTCAAAAGTAGTAGGTCTTAGGCGTTTTGCCAAATCCTGCATACCGTCGGATTCTATTTGAAATAGCCCTAGAGTATGTCCTGATTGAATAAGCTCAAATACTTTAGGGTCGTCAAGAGAGAGTAGGTCTATGTTTATTTCTTTGTTTTTGTTTGTTTTTATGTTTTTTACGGCTCTGTCTATTACGGTTAAGGTTTTTAATCCTAAGAAGTCGAATTTAATTAAATCCACCGGTTCTAAGTAGTTTAGAGAGTATTGTGTTACTATTGTGTCGTCTTTTTCATCTTGCTTGTAAAGAGGGGATTTTTTCCAAAGCTCTTCATCGCTTATGACAACTCCGGCTGCGTGCATTCCGGTGTTTCTTTTAAGTCCTTCTAGATGTTCCCCGAATGAATAGAGTCTGCTATAAAGAGGGTCTTTTTCTATAATTTCATTTATTTTGGGTTCTAGTTCTTTTGCTTTTTCAAGGGTTATGCCTAGTTGGTCTGGGATTAGTTTTACAAATTTATCGGCTTCGCTGTAATCTATTCCGAAAATTCTGGCGACGTCTCTAAGTACACCTTTTGCAAGCAAAGAACCGAACGTAATAACTTGGGCTACGTTTACTTTTCCGTATTTTTCGCGAACGTATTCTATAATCTCGCCCCGTCTTTCCTGACAAAAATCCATATCTATATCGGGCATACTTACCCTCTCCGGATTTAAGAACCTTTCAAATAAAAGCCCGTATTTTAGAGGGTCTATGTTCGTTATTTGTAGTGAATAAGCAACAAGTGCCCCGGCTGCACTACCACGCCCGGGACCTACCGGGATTTTACGTTTTTTGGCTTCTCTTACAAAATCCCAAACAATCAGCATATATCCCGGAAATTTCATTCTTTTTATGATATCTATTTCATAGTCCAGTCTTTTTCTGTACTCTTCGTGCAGTTCTTCTGGTATGTATTTTAATCTCTCTTCAAGACCTTCTTTACATTTGTATTCGAAATACTCTACGTCGTTATCGATATCAAGTCCCTCTTTTTGGGCGTACTCTTTTGTAAACTTAAAAGTAGGGGGAGTAGGGTTTCCAAGAGGTATTTCAAGGTTTATGGATTCAGCCAGTTTATCTGTATTTTCTATAGCTTGTGGGAGGTCTTTGAATATTTCTTCAAACTCTTCTTTGCTTTTAAAGTAGTTTTCTTTAACTACCGGTTTTCTGTGAAGGTCGTCAAAGAGTTTATTGTTTTCTATACATTCAAGAGCGTCTTTGTAGATGTAGTCTAGTTTGTTTAGAAAAAATATATTGGAAGAAGCAAGTAAAGGGGTATTTGTTTCTTTTGAGAGGGTTATTAAATCGTTTTGGATTAATTTTTCGTCTTCTGCGTCTCTTGTTATTTCAAGATAAATTTCGTTTAGATTTTCTTTGTAGATTTTTAGAATTTCTTTTGCTTTTTCATAACCTTCGGCACCTTTTAGGATGTTTTCTTCTTTAAAGATATTCAAATGAAATCCGGCTTCACTATCAAGCATAGGAAGTATAAAGCAAAGTCCTTCTTTGTTTTTTATAATCTCTTCAAAAGGTAAGTAGGGCTTTTCTCCTCTCATATTGTAAAGGTAGGATATGGAACTTAGATACATTAAATTATCGTATCCGGTTTTGTTTTTGGCGATAATAATCAGTCTGTGGATGTTACCGTCTCTTATAATGCTTACTTCGCTTCCTATTATAGGTTTTATATCGTTTGCACGGCAGCTTTCATAAAATTCAATCGCACTGAACATATTGTCAAGTTCTGTTATTGCAAGTGCGTTAAATCCGTACTCTTTTGCTTTTTTGGTGAGGTCTTTTATTTTTATGGTTGAATGTAAGAGTGAATAGTCGCTATGAATATGAAACGGTACCAATGTAAGCCTTTTTGTGAAATTTTATCAAAAGTTACAATATAAAAATATATCTTAAAGTTTAAACCAAGGGAAAATTAAAATTAAAAATTAAATAAAATAAAGTATAATTTCACTAAAAAAGGCATTGTATGCAAGATAAAATTAGAAACTTTTCCATTATCGCCCATATAGACCACGGTAAATCTACATTGGCTGATAGACTTATAGAGTTTACGGGTGGAATAAGTGAGAGGGAAAAAGAAGACCAGCTTTTAGATTCTATGGATATAGAAAAAGAAAGAGGTATTACTATTAAAGCCCAAAGTGTAAGACTTGAATATAAAGACCATATTTTAAATTTAATCGATACCCCGGGACATGTTGACTTTTCTTATGAAGTTAGCAAATCTTTAAAAAGTAGTGAGGGGGCTTTGCTTGTAGTCGATGCAACGCAAGGAGTTGAAGCTCAAACACTTGCGAATGTTTATATGGCAGTTGAGAATGATTTGGAAATAATTCCGGTAATTAATAAAATCGACCTTCCAAGTGCCGACCCGGAGAGAGTTGCGGAAGAGATTGAACAAACCATAGGAATTGATGCCAGTGAAGCAATTTTAGTAAGTGCCAAAACGGGAGAGGGGATAGAAGAGCTTTTAGATGCTATAATTGATAGAATTCCGGTACCAAAAGGCGACCCTAAAGCTCCTACCAAAGCTTTAATTTATGACAGTTGGTTTGATAACTATTTAGGAGCCGTTTGTCTTGTTAGGGTGTTTGACGGAAGCATTAAGAAAAATCAAGAAGTGCTTGTAATGGGTACGGGTAAAAAACACAAGGTTTTAGATTTATATTATCCGCATCCTATTAGAAAATTAAAAACCGACGAAATCAAAACCGGTGAAATCGGTGTAGTTGTAATGGGGCTTAAAAATGTAGCCGATATTAGGGTAGGGGATACCATAACAGACGCCAAAAATCTGGCAAGTGAACCGGCAGCTGAATTTGAAGAGGCAAAAAGTTTCGTATTTGCCGGAATTTATCCTATTGATACGGATAAATATGACGATTTAAGAGACGCACTTGAAAAACTTAAATTAAATGACGCTTCAATTACGTTTGAACCGGAAACTTCTCAAGCGTTAGGATTCGGGTTTAGGGTAGGGTTTTTAGGAATGCTTCATATGGAGGTTGTAAAAGAGAGACTTGAGAGGGAGTTTGGAATAGAACTAATTGCTACGGCTCCTAGCGTTACTTATAAAGTGAGATTAACAGACGGTAGTGAAATAGAAATTTCAAATCCTAGCGAACTTCCTCCACCGAATAAAATAGATAAAATTTATGAACCTTACGTAAAAGCCACTATTCTTACACCGAATGAGTTTGTAGGGAATTTAATTCAGTTTTTAAACGAAAAAAGAGGAATTCAGACAAAAATGGAATATCTATCCCCGGAAAGAGTTTTACTAGAGTATGAGATTCCTTTAAATGAAATAGTTACCGATTTTTACGACAAACTAAAAACTCTTACAAAAGGTTATGCGAGTTTTGATTATGAGCCTATAGGATATAGAGAAGGTGATTTGGTAAAAATGGATATAAGGGTTGCCGGGGAAGTTGTAGATGCACTTAGCGTAATTGTCCCAAGGGATAAGGCGGAAAGAAGAGGACGTGAACTTATTAAGGTTATGAAAGAACTTATTCCAAGACAATTATTTGAAGTTGCTATTCAAGCTAGTATCGGAAATAAAATTATTGCCAGAGAAACCGTAAAAGCTCTAAGAAAAGACGTAACGGCTAAATGTTACGGTGGGGATATAAGTAGAAAAAGAAAACTGCTTGAAAAACAAAAACAGGGTAAAAAAAGGATGAAAGCGATAGGAAAAGTAAATATCCCACAAGAGGCGTTTTTAAGCGTGTTAAAGATTGACTGATGTATATTGTTTATATTGCAGCTGCAATTATTACTATTATCGGACTTAAATTTCTTTCCCCTTTTTTAATTTATCTGATTTTATCGCTGTTTTTAACACTGTTAATTTATCCTTTTATATCTTTTTTGGAAAAAAGAAACATACCGTTAATTGCGGGTTATGTAATTTCCGCACTGCTTGTTGTTTTGGGCTTTGGCATTATATTTATGGTTATAAATTCGTCTTTGAAAGAGTTTTTGCAAAATGCCGCTTTTTATCAGGAGAAATTTTTAGGGCTTATAGGTGAAGTGAACGGATTTTTAAAAAATTACGACTTAAAAATAGATTCCGATATGCTAAGCGGCAGTGAAATAATTGTTTTGGCAAAAATGTTTTTGGCAAAGGCCGGGAATGTTTTAAAGGGCTTTTTAATCGTATTTATCGGTGTTTCGTTTATGATATTTGAAGCCGGTAATTTCAATAAAAAACTCTCTTTAATTACTGCAAATAAAAAAATGTTTGAAACTTTTTTTAAAAACACTCAGAAATATTTTCTTATAAAAACATTCACTTCTTTACTTACCGGATTTTTAGTGATTTTAATGCTTTTGTATTTTAAAGTACCTTATGCCTGGCTTTTAGGGATATTGGCTTTTATTTTTAATTTTATTCCGGTTGTCGGTTCTATTGTTGCAGCAATTCCTGGGGTTTTGATAGCATTTGTAACATATGACGTAAGCGTTTTTATTTATGTGAGTATCGGTTATCTTATTATAAACAACGTAGTTTCAAACGTGATAGAACCTAAACTTATGGGTGAAGGACTTGGTCTTTCGCCCGCAGTTGTATTTTTTTCGCTTCTTTTATGGGGATGGGTTTTTGGTATTGTAGGAACGTTTTTAGCGGTTCCTCTAACAATGACGCTTAAACTGGCTCTTATGAGCTATGAAAAAACGAAATGGCTTGCCATTTTGCTTTCTAAATAATTTGGAAATTAAGTCCCACAGGCTGCGGGACCTCCTTTCCAGTATTTTTGCTCTAATTCTAAAAATTTCTGTTTTTCCTCTTCACTCATTATTCTTTCATCATATTCAAACTCAAGTCCCATGCTTTTTAAAGGTATTGCGACGGAATTTATAATCTGCTCTCTTATCGGGATATTAGGAAAAGGCCAAACGAAAGTAGCCTTTATGATGTCTCCTTCAAAGTCTATATCTTGAAGGATTCCCAGATTAGTAAGACTTGTGGCAATAGCCGGATGTTGGATACTCTCTATTGTTTTTACTATTTCAAAAAAGTTCATTTTAAACCTTTATTTTAAATTTAAAAAATCTTTAATTTCGTCAACTTTATTTAGTTTTTCCCAGCTAAACTCTTCTCTTCCGAAATGTCCGTAAGCTGCGGTGTTTTTGTATATAGGTTTTAATAAATCAAGTGAATCGATAATACCTTTTGGTGTTAAATCGAACACTTTTTTAACGGCTTCTTCTATTTTAGTTTCGTCAACTTTAGCAGTTCCGTGAGAGTTTACATAAATACTTACTGGCTCAACCACTCCTATAGCGTATGCAATTTGAACGGTAATTTTTTCAGCAGCACCTGCCGCAACTAAATTTTTTGCCACCCATCTAGCCGCATAAGCTCCGCTTCTGTCAACTTTTGTAGGGTCTTTACCACTAAACGCCCCACCACCGTGAGGTGCAGCACCACCGTAAGTATCTACTATAATTTTTCTACCGGTAAGTCCGGCGTCTCCTTGAGGACCACCGATTACGAATTTTCCGGTAGGGTTTATAAAGTATTCTACGTTTTTACTTAGCATATTAGCCGGAATTACTTTTTTAATCACTTCTTCAATTACGGCTTCTTTGATTTCGGAATAATTAATATCGGGTTCGTGTTGAGTTGAAACTACTACCTTTTCTACGCTTACCGGTTTTCCGTCTACGTATTTAATACTAACTTGAGCTTTTCCGTCCGGTCTTAGCCACGGGATTATTGCTTCTTTTCTTGCAACCGATAATCTTTTTGTAAGTTTATGTGCAAGCATTATAGGAAGTGGCATAAGTTCCGGTGTTTCGTTGCAAGCATACCCAAACATCATACCCTGGTCGCCGGCTCCTATAACTTCTCCTCTTTCAACTCCTTGACGGATATCCGGGCTTTGTTCTCCTATACCGTTTAATACACCGGCTGTTCTGTAATCAAACCCGTATCTTGCGTCCGTATAACCTATTTCTCTTATAACTTCTCTTGCTATTTCTTGCATAGGAGCGTAAGTTGTTGTTTTAAGTTCTCCGGCAATAATACAAAATCCGTTACTAAGAAGTGTTTCACAGGCAACTTTTGCGTTTTTGTCTCTTTCTATAATATAATCAAGTATTGCATCACTTATTTGGTCTGCCATTTTATCCGGATGACCTTCCGTTACACTTTCACTACTAAAAAGATATTCTCTCATTAAATCTCCTTAAGGAATTTTTGTAAAAGTATAGCATAAAAAAAATTTGATATAATCAAATTAAAAAAAAGGTTTTTTTATGAAAATTTTATTAGTGGAAGATGATGAATTTATCGGAGAGAGCATAAAAGATTATCTTGAGCTTCAAAACAACAGAGTTGATTATTACTCATCGTCTTTAAAAGCTTTAGAAGAGATTTATCCGGGGAATTACGATATTTATCTGCTTGATTTGAATATGCCGCAGATGAGTGGATATGAGCTTTATGAAGAACTTAAAAAGTATGCAAGTGATATTCCGGTTATTTTTATTACGGCTTATTCGGATATAGAACATATAGAAAAAGCGTTTGAGCTTGGAGCTGCGGATTATGTAAAAAAACCTTTTGAGTTAAAAGAGCTTGAATTAAGGATAAAAAGGCTTGTTTTTAAAAAAACAAATAGAGTTCGGATTACTGAAGATTACAGCTTTGATGTTAAAAACTTAAAGCTTTTTTATAAAGACGAAGAGGTCGAATTAACGCCTAATGAAAAATATTTTCTGGAGATTTTAGTAAAAAACATAGGTCAAGTTGTTGATATAGAGACGCTTAAAGATTATATTTGGGAAGAGAAAAGTGTTTGCGATAACACTCTTAGGACTCAAGTTAAGAAATTAAGAGCCAAATTAAAAGAAAATTTCATTAAAAACGTAAGAGGGAGTGGGTATAAAATTGAGAAATACAAATGATTTTAAATTTGACATAACGGTTGCGTTTGTAATTTATGCGTTTTTGATTGTAATGTCGTTAACTTATATAAGTATTTTCTTTTTTACAAAGATTGCAACCAAAGAGTTTCAGGAAAAGGTAAAAATAGCTGCCAGCAATATTATCCATATTTATAAAACCAAAGAAAATATCGCAAAACAAAGCACTCTTGCCCTTTCTAACAGTGAGCTTATAAGCGGGAACTTAAAAATAGATTCCGATATTTTGGCTTCTATTTTTAAAATTTTCCTCTCTTCAAATATAGACTTTAAAAAAATAAAATACGTAAACAGATACGGAAAAGGAATAGTGTATTGTAAAAAGAGGGGAAACAGGATTTTTTGTGACGGAAGTGATAATAAGAGTTTTGTTTATAAAAATTTAAAATTTGAGGACTCTTTATTAACGGAAGAGAAGTTTGTTGATGATTATATAGAGTATAAGGTTATTTCTCCTTTAAAAAACGCAAAAGGATATATTGTCTTAGAGTCGATTTTCAGTTCTTTATTTAACGCTTCCAATAATTTTTACAATTTAATTGTAATAGATAAAAAAGGAAAAGTTGTTTATAGCAGTTTTTTAAAAGCGACCAATCTTTACGATATTTTTAGTTATTTATTGGCGGATAATATAAAAAAAGCAAATAACGAGTTTGTAACGGACGATATTTACGTTGTAAATTTAAACGATAAATATAAACTTATTTTTGTGCAGAATAAAAAAATTTTAAACCAAACAAACGCTATTGCTCAAAAACTTGCAATGATTATGATTGCTATTGCGTTTTTACTTGCGATTCCCCTTGGAGTGTTTTTCTCAAAACCTTTATATAATTTTTATAAAGAGCTTGATAAAAGGGTTCAGGAAGAAATTAAAAAAGTTCAGGAAAAAGACAGACTTCTTATGCACCAAAGTAAACTTGCAGCCCTTGGTGAGATGCTCGGTAATATCGCTCATCAGTGGAGACATCCTTTAACACGGCTTTCACTGTTATTGCAAAATCTTGAGATGGCGTATAATTCCGGTAAACTTGATAAGGATTATTTTGAAAAGATAAAAACAAAAGCGAAAGAGCAAATTAATTATATGTCTCAAACGATAGACGATTTTACCAACTTTTTTAAAAAAGATACCCAAAAAGAGGAGTTTTGCCCTTATGAGATTATAAAACACGCAATAGAACTTATGGAAGGGAGGATTAAACAAAACAGAGTGGATATAAAAATTGACGTAATAAAAAAAGAGAAAATTTACGGTTATAAGGGAGAGTTTTCGCAGGTTATTTTAAACATTATAAACAATGCGATTGACGCTTTTAAAGAAAAAAATATTCAAGATAAAAAAATTGTAATAAGAATTAACGGTAAAAAAATAGAAATTGAAGATAACGCAGGAGGAGTGCCTAAAGAGATTCAAGATAAAATATTCGAACCTTATTTTACGACTAAGTTTCAATCTCAAGGTACTGGGATAGGTCTTTATATGAGTAGGGTTATTATAACCCAACATTTTGACGGTAAATTATATACCTATAATTCTAAAAACGGAGCTGTATTTGTAATAGAAGTATAAAAAGCACTTTTTTAGCACTTTAAATAATTATAATTGCATTAAAATATTAAAAAGGCTAATGTATGAAAAAGGCGACTTTAGGAGCACTGATAGCAGGAGCCGTAATAGGGCTTGGAATTTCATATGTAACGGCGGTACTTGTAGATGTAACGGGAAAACCGGAGTTTTGTGCTAGCTGTCATACTATGAAACCAATGGTTGAGAGTTTTCATAATAGTGTACACGGAGGAAATAATCCTCAAGGATTTGCAGTACACCATTGTACCGATTGTCACTTACCTAAAAAATCTTTAATGGGATATTTGGTTGCTAAAGGTATAAGCGGGACTCAAGATGCTTTAGCGGAATTCGGATTAATTAAAAAAGTTGATTTTAAAGAAAATTATTGGGAAATGAAACATTATGTATATGATAGTGCTTGTTTACAATGCCATCATATGGTAAAAGAACCGGAAAAAGCTCTTAGTATGAGTGAATCTAGCAGATTTGCACATAAATATTATTGGACACAAAAGAAAAAAGGAGCCGATATTAGTTGTGTAAGTTGTCATAACGATTATACTATGCCTCATTTTGCCCATCCGGGACTCCTTGATAAATTAAGAGAAGAGTGATTTTTCCTTCTTTCTTCTTTAATCTTCTTAAAAAACGACTACTTTAATAGTAAAATTTGTTAAAATACCTTAAAAAAGGTTTGTTATGAAAAAGTTATTTTTAGTAGTGTTGTTGGTCTCTAATTTATTTGCTCTGGATTGGAGTGGAAAAATTAATTGGGCTATGAGTTTTGATTTTGCTAAAAACCTTGCGAAATCTCAGCATAAATTAATTATGGTTGATATCGGTCTTACTACGTGTCCTCCTTGTAAATACTTGGCACAGCACGTTTATACGGATAAAGATGTTTCTTCTTATATAAATTCTCATTTCGTTTCGTTGTTTTATTTAGCTGATAAAGATTATTTACCACCGATTATTCAGAACTATTTCACAGGTACGACTCCTACTATTTTATTTTTAAAACCGAACGGAGAACTTGTTTATTCTATGATAGGAGCCAGACCTCCTAAAGTATTTTTGCAAATTTTAAAAAATGTAAATAAAGGTGTGAAATGATAAAAAAAATACTTAATGTGAGCTTTTCTTTGCAAACGACGGTAGTATTGGCATTGGTGTTTTTAATTGCTCAAGCTTATGCGACATTTTTGCCTAAAATGGAAATAGCTTGGGATATTGTTTATGGTAAATTTTGGTTCGAGTTTATTATGTGGCTTTTGGCTATTAATTTAATAGGGGTTTTAATTAAATATAAAACTTATAAAAAACCTCCCGTATTTACTCTTCATTTGGCAGTTTTAATTATTCTTTTGGGAGCCGCTATAACTAGATATTTCGGATATGAAGGGCAGTTATATTTAAGAAACGGGGAGACTAAGTGTGAAATTCTGGTAATAAAAGACAAGGCACATCCGTCGGATGTTTATCAGAAAAAACCGGACTTTTGTATTAAGCTTGATAAGTTTGTAATGCATAAATACCCTGGAAGTATGATGCCTAGCAGTTATGATAGTTTTATAAGGGTAATTGATAACAATAAAAGTTTTAAATATCACATTTATATGAACCACATTTTGGTTTATAAAGGGTATAGATTTTATCAGGCTAGTTATTTTCCGGATGAGAGAGGGAGTATTTTATCTGTTAATCACGACCCTGGAATGTGGATAACTTATTTAGGATATTTACTTTTAGCGATAGGATTTTTCTGGAGTATGTTTTATAAAAAGAGTAATTTTATGAAAACGGTTAGAAACTTAAAAAATAGCGGGTTGTTTGCGTTTTTACTTGTGCTGATGTTGCCGTCTTTTTCTAAAGCTATGGATTTGGCTACTTTTAAATCTTCTTCTTTAAAAGTTAGTGATGAGTGGAGTAAAGTGTTGGTTCAGAAAATGGGTAGAATTGAGCCTATGGATACTCTTGATTTGGATATAGTTCATAAACTTACTTTAAAATCAAGACTTCACGGATTAACCTATAATCAGATAGTAGTGGGGATTTTAACTTATCCGGAAGTTTTTGAGAAACTGCCTTTAATCTATGTAGGTCATCCTAAAATTAGAAAAATTCTTGGGATAAAAGGAAAATATGCGTCTTTTGTAGACTTTTTAAATCCGGACGGTAGTTTTAAATTCGCAAAAGAAATTGAAAAAATAGACGCCATTCCGGATAAAAACAGAAACGTTTTACAAAGGGAATATTTAAAATTGGGAGAAAGATTTTTTATATATGAAACTGTTGAAGACGCTTCTATTTTTAATCTTTTTCCTACCCCGAAAGCTAAAATGATGAATTATAAATGGTTTAGCGTTTCCGATATTCAAAATTCTATAAAGATGGGACTTATGAGTCCTATGGACGCACAGTTTTATTATAATCTTTTTAAAGAGTTATATTTAGGACTTAAAGCGTTTGACGTTCAAAAAACAAAAGAGGTTAGAGAAAAAATTTATGAACTTCAAAAAACATATTCGGGAGATATTATCCCTTCTTGGAATAAGATAGAGTGGGAAATTAAATACAATAGAATGCAGATTTTTCCTAAATTGATAGGAATATACACCCTTTTAGGTTTAGTTGCCATTATGCTTGGATTTATAGAAATTTTAAAACAGAAAAGATTTGTAAAAACGGAAAACGTAATTGTATTTTTAGGAGTTTTAGCTTTACTTTTACATACTGCCAATATGATTTTAAGATGGTATGTAGCAGGTCACGCTCCTTGGTCTGATGCTTATGAATCTATTATATTTATCGCTTGGGGTAGTGCTTTTGCTTCTTTACTTTTCTTTAGAAAATCTATGCTGGCACTAGGGGCTGGTTTATTTGTAGCCGGTATGTTTATGATGGTTGCTCATTTAAACAATATTTCACCTCAAATTACGAATATGGTACCGGTGCTTAAGTCTTACTGGTTGTTAATTCACGTAGCCGTTATTACTTCAAGTTACGGATTTTTAGGTGTCGGTAGTATGCTTGGATTTTTAAATTTAATTCTTTTTGCTTTAAGAAAAAAATATCCACTTGAAGTTCAAATTAAGCAGTTGAATAATATTATTTATATTGCACTTTATATAGGGCTTGCACTTTTAAGTATAGGTACGTTTTTGGGCGGTATTTGGGCAAATGAAAGTTGGGGAAGATATTGGTCTTGGGACCCTAAAGAGACTTGGAGTTTAATTTCTATGATAGTTTACGCTCTTGTAATTCATACTAAAATGATTCCTCAAATGAGAGGGCAGTTTATATTTGCACTTTTGAGCTTTTTAAGTTTCTTCTTTATTTTAATGACATATTTCGGGGTAAACTTCTATATCGCTCAAGGGCTTCACAGCTACGGACAAGGTGTGGCTGACGGATACGGATGGATTAGGGTTATTTTTGCCGGAATGGGAGCTTGGATAGCAGTTGTATTCGTTTCTCTTTTTATTTCTATAGTTAAAAACACAAAAGACCCTATGAGTGTCGTTAAAATTAATGAGTCAAACGAGTATCATCCGGAATATAAGGATAAATGATGTATTTTATTATTAGTTTTAATTACAGAAATTCGGATGTAGCTTTAAGAAGTAAACTTGCTAAGCTTCAGTTGGAAGATTTTAAGGACTTCAAAGAAGTCTTTTTGCTTTCCACTTGTAATAGAATTGAAATTATTTTTGATAAAAAATGGGATTTAACCCAGCTTTACGATAAAGTGTTTAAAAAAGTGATAACCCCTGAAGAACTTGTTAAAGCTGAAGTTTTTGAAGGAAAAGATGCGGTAGAACATATATTTAAAGTAGCTGCAAGTCTTGATTCTATGGTTGTCGGTGAAACTCAAATTACCGGTCAGCTTAAAGAGGCTTTTTATGAAGCTTACGAAAAACATTTCATAGGTCAGGATTTAACAAGGCTTATCCATTTTTCCTTTAAATGTGCTAAGAAGGTGAGAAATCAGACTCAAATCTCAAGTGAACCGGTTAGTGTTGCTAGTATTGCGGTAAGAAGGGCAAAAGAAGAGTTAGACGATTTGAGTGGATATAGTGCCGTAGTGGTTGGGGTTGGAGATACTGCAAGAATTGTTTGTAAAAATTTAATAAAAGAGGGTGTTAATATCGTTTTGCTTAACAGAACTGTTGAGAATGCGTTTGCTTTAAAAGAAGAACTTGGAGATGATGTAAATATAGATATTCATTCTTTGGAAAAACTTCCAAAGCTTATTAACAACTATAGGCTTTTATTTTCTGCCACAGCTTCAAATTACCCTATTATCAGAAGAGAACATATAAAAGAGACCTCTTTTAAAAGATTATGGTTTGATTTGGCTATTCCTAGCGATATTGAAGAGGTTGAGTGTGATAATATTAAAATTATAAAAGTCGATGACTTAAAAGAGATTAGTCAAAGAAATCTTCAAAAAAGACAAAAAGAGCTTCAAAACGCAAACGATTTAATTAAAAAATGTGTTGATGAGTTTGAAAAATATCTTCAATCCGTTTCTATTGATCCGGTGATTAAATTTTTACAAGAAAAAGCAAAAGAGTGTTCAAGAGCCGCTTTGGATAATGCCATTAAGAAAAAGTATATTCCAAAAGAGATGGAAGATGAGGTTGAGAAAATTTTACACAACGCGTTTAAAAGATTTTTACATAATCCGAACGTTACATTAAGAAAAATGGCAGACAGTGCGGAAGTGGATGTCTTGGTGTCTTCTATTAAGAGGCTTTTTGGAATGAATAGTGAAAGTTTGGATATGAATAAGTGTGAATATCATATGGAAAAAGGAATTTTTAAATAAGGAGAAAAAATGATTTTTATTGATGCCTGTTTTGGGAAAGAGACCCCTTATACGCCGGTTTGGATGATGAGACAAGCCGGAAGATATTTACCCGAATATATGGAAGTTAGACGAAAAATCGGTAATTTTTTGGATATGACGAAAAATCCGGAAGTTGTAGCGGAAATTACGCTTCAGCCTATAGATATTTTGGATGTGGACGCCGCTATACTTTTTAGCGATATTTTAAATTTACCTATGGAAATGGGGCTTCCTCTTAGATTTGAAAAAGGTATAGGTCCTGTTTTTGATAAAACTATAGAAAACGAAGAAGATATAGAAAAATTAGACCCTAGTGCAGATGAGAAACTGGAATATGTTTATAAAGGGGTTAAGCTTATAAGAGAGCGTTTAGCTGAAGATAAAGCCTTAATCGGATTTGCTGGAAGTCCTTGGACTATTGCTACTTATATGGTAGAAGGTAGAGGTTCTAAACAGTATGCGAAAATAAAAAATATGGTATATTCAAATCCTATGATGTTACATAGACTTTTGGCTTTTAATACAAAAGAGACTATTGAGTATCTTTCAAAACAGATTGAAGCCGGAGCAAATGCCGTTATGATATTTGACAGTTGGGGAGGGGCACTTGAGAGAGATAAATTTTTTGAGTTTTCTTGGAACTATATGAAAACGATAGCAAAAGAGTTAAAAGCCAAATATCCTTATATTCCGGTTATCGGTTTTTCAAAAGGGGTAGGGCTTTATATGAGAGAAATGGAGGGAGAATTTGACGTAATAGGTATAGATTGGAACACTCCTATGGATTATGCTTTAGGGATTTTTAAAGATAACTACACCCTTCAAGGAAATATGGACCCTACAAGGCTTTATAGTAAAAGTGCCACTCGCGAAGCAGTTGAGAAGATAGCTGCTATTATGAAAGGACATAGACACATATTTAATTTAGGTCACGGGATTTTACCGGATGTACCGGTTGAAAATGCCAAATATTTTGTAGATTTATGTAAAGAGATTACAAAAAAGGTAGAGAGATGAACTTAAGAAGACTTAGACTAAATGGAAATATCAGAGATTTGGTAAGAGAGACTTATGTAACTAAAAATGACCTTATTATGCCTATTTTTATAAAAGAGGGTTTAAAAGGAAAAAAAGAAGTAAAATCAATGCCGGGTATTTTTCAGTTTGGCGAAGAAGAGTTTTTGGATGAAATTGCAGAGTGTATAGATTTGGGAATTAAAGCCGTAATTTTGTTTGGAATTCCTAAGTTAAAAGATAGTTGTGGAAGTGACGCGTTGGATGAAGAGGGCTTGATTGCCAGAAGTGTGAGAAAAGCCAAAGAGACTTTTAAAGATAAAATAGCTATTATTACGGATTTGTGTTTTTGTGAGTTTACGGACCACGGGCATTGTGGAATTATAAATCCTCATTTAAAAACGGTAGATAACAAAGCCACTCTTGAAATCAGTGCCAAGCAAGCACTTATTCACGCTAGTGCCGGGGCTGATATGATAGCACCTAGTGGAATGATGGATAATATTATAAAAACTTTAAGAGATACTTTAGATGATAACGGATACTCTCATATTCCTATTATGAGTTATTCTACAAAGTTTGCAAGTGCGTTTTACGGACCTTTTAGAGACGCTGCGGAGAGTGCTCCGGTTGATAACGAATATGTTCCTAAAAACAGAAAAACTTATCAAATGGATGTGGCTAATTCTCGTGAGGCTTTGCTTGAGAGTATAATAGACGAAGCGGAAGGTGCGGATATTTTAATGGTAAAACCGGCACTTAGTTTTATGGATATAATTAAAACGATAAAAGAAAACACCCTAAAACCTCTTTGCGTTTATAACGTAAGTGGAGAGTATTCTATGGTAAAGGCTGCGGCTCTTAACGGATGGGTTGATTATGAGGCTTTGATGATGGAGATACTTACTTCATTTAAAAGAGCCGGGGCTGATATGATTATAAGTTATCACAGTAAAGATGCGGCAAAACTTTTATAATTTGGTAAAATTAATATAAAAAAGGATGTAAATGAAACTTACAATTGCAACTCGTGGAAGTAAACTTGCTTTGTGGCAGGCTGAATGGGTAAAAGAGAGACTTGAAAAACTTGGTCACGAAGTGGATTTAAAAATAGTAACCACTACAGGGGATAAAATTTTGGATAAGCCTTTGGCTCAAATCGGGGGTAAAGGACTTTTTATTAAAGAAGTTGAAGAGGCTTTATTAAGAGGAGAAGCTCAAATAGCCGTTCATTCTTTAAAAGACTTTCCGACTCAATACGACGAAGAACACTTCACTCTAGCGGCGATTCCTAAAAGAGAGTCTGTTGAAGATGTGTTTTTATCCGAAAATTATGAAACACTTGCGGAACTTCCTCATAACGCAGTGATAGGAACTAGTTCCATTAGACGTGCTATGCAGCTTAAAGGCTTTAGGGACGATTTGGTAATTACGGATTTAAGAGGAAATGTTGATACCAGAATTAATAAATTAAAAGACGGAAAGTATGACGCTATTATTTTGGCTTATGCCGGGGTTAAGAGACTGGGACTTTTAAAAGAGGTTAAATACTTTGAAGTGCTTGATACTGATATTATGGTACCGGCAATGGGGCAAGGTGCTTTGGGAATTGAAACTATAAACGATGAAGCCGTAATTAATGCGGTAAAACCTCTAAATGATTTAAGAACACAAATTGCAGTAACGATAGAGAGAGATTTTGTGGATACTTTAAATCTTGGATGTCACGCTCCGGTTGGAGTTCACGCTAAATTGATGATAGATGATTCTATTAAAATTAAGGCTGCTTTATTAAAAGATGATAAAGTGGTAAAAAAAGAGATGGTGGTAGATTTTGATGAGTGGAAGAATGCCGGAAGAGAGTTTGCCAGAGAATTTATATAAAGGTTTAATATGGAAAAGATAGATTTTAAAAAATTATCCAAATTTTCAAGACACGCACCAAGATACACAAGTTATCCTACAGCAGTTGAGTTTAGGGATTTAAAAGAGAAGGATATATTACCGTTTTTGAAAAGCAATAAACCTCTTAGTTTGTATTTTCATTTACCGTTTTGTAAGAGTGCTTGTTATTTTTGCGGATGTAATGTTGTTTATACTTCAAAAGAAGATAAAAGAAAAAGATATATTGAATATCTGAAAAAAGAACTAAATAATTTATCAAAATATCTGGATACTTCAAGAGTTGTAAGGCAGCTTCATTTTGGAGGGGGAACTCCTACTTTTTTTACTCCCGATGAACTTAAAGAGATTTATGAGCTTATTTACTCTTATTTTAAAAATTACGAAAAAGACGCAGAGATTAGTGTAGAAATCGACCCTAGGTTTTTTTCAAAAGAACATATGGCAGTTATGAAAGAGTTCGGGGTAAATCGTATAAGTTTCGGAGTTCAAGATTTTAACGAGGAGACTCAAAAAGCGGTTAATAGAATTCAGCCTTTTGATTTAACAAAAGAGGCTGTCGATATAGCAAGGGAAGCCGGGGTGGATTCTATAAATATAGATTTAATTTACGGTCTTCCTTATCAGAGTTTAGAGACTTTTAAAAAGACTCTTGATTTGGTTTTAAAACTTGATCCGGATAGACTTGCAGTATTTAATTACGCTCACGTTCCGTGGCTTAAAAAGGGTATGAGAAAGATTGATGAAACAACACTTCCAACTCCAGAAGAAAAACTGAAGATTTTTAAATACGTAATAGACTTTTTTGAAAATAACGGTTACAAAATGATTGGAATGGACCATTTTGCAAAACCAAGTGATGAGCTTTTTAGGGCAATTGAAAAAGGTGAGCTTCACAGAAACTTCCAAGGATATACTACAAAAGGTGGGGCTGATTTAATAGGTGTCGGTCTTACTTCCATTAGTGAAACCGAAGATGCCTATTTTCAAAATTACAAAGATTTAAAATCTTACGAAAAAGCGGTTGACGAAGGAAAAATACCGGTATTTAGAGGTGTTATACTAAGCGAAGAGGATAAAATTAGAAAATATATAATTATGGAAATGATGGCGAATTTTTCTTTTGATATAGAAAGATTTGAAAAGAAATTCGGAATTAATTTTTTTGAAAAATTTGAAAACGAAATAGAAGAACTTCAAGAATTTGTGGATGAGGGGCTGGTTGAAATCACTCCTAAAAAAATAAAAGTAAACAAAACCGGAAGTTTACTTATAAGAAACATTGTTTTACCGTTTGATGAGTATTTCAAAAAAATGAAAAATCAAAAAGTTTTTTCTAAATCAGTATAAAGGTTAAAAATGGTTATTTCAATAGGTAATTTACCTTTAAAAGAGATTAAGGCGGATTTGTTTTTACATCCGGTTAAATATAAAGACAGTATAACTTACGAACCGATGGCTGAAGAAGCTGTAATTGCTCTTATAGCTAAACATTTCACATACGATAAGGTACCACAAAAGATAAAAGAGTATTTTGACGATATGGATGATGGTTATTTGTTTAGTGAGAGTAATTTTGACGAGTGGGATTTGGAAAAACTTAAAGTCGGAAAACTTTTAATAGGAAAAGATATTCATTTTCATCCTAAGCTTGAAAATATTAAAAAATTTTTGGCTATTTTAAGAGATTTCGGTGGATTTGAGATTGAGGGAATTGAGATTGAAAAGTTTTTTAAAGCCAGTGACCCGATTTTGGAGGAGATAGTTGAGGTTGAAAAGAGTTATGAACTTTCATTAGAAGAGATTGACGAACTTCCTAGTTTTGACGGTAGTGTCGTTTATGCCTGTAACGATACGAATGTAGTAAAAAGCAGTGAACTTTTGTGTTCTAATCAGTTTATAATTGCAAATAGAATCAAATCTTTAAAAGTTGAAATTGACGGAGAAATTAAAGAGGTAAAAAAGATACCGGAGCTTAAAGGGACTTTCGGGGTTATATTAAAAGATGTAAATAATTATCCGTTTTTAAGGGGTAATATAAGGAGTTTGTGATGAGCTTTAATCCTCCGGTTTACAAATATAGTGATTATATAAAATGGGAAGGGGATTGGGAGTTAATAGAAGGATATCCTTTTGCGATGGCACCAAGCCCTTTTGGAAAATATCAGCATATTATGCTAAAACTTGCAAGATATCTTGATGAAGCTTTGGAAGAGTGTGAATACGAATCATACCCAGAGCTTGATTGGATAATAAACGAAAAAACAATCGTAAGACCGGATATTGCCGTTTATTGTGAAGAGATAGAAAAGTATCCGACAACAACTCCAAAGATTGTAATAGAGATAATATCGGAATCAACAGCGGAAAAAGATGAAGAGATTAAGTTTAAGTTATATGAAAAAGAGAAAGTTGAGTATTATGTTTTGGTTTATCCGGATTTTGAAAAGGTAAAAATTTATAAGCTTGATAATAAACATTATGATAAAGTTTATGAAGGGGATAAAAAATTTAAGTTTGATTTGTGTGAAATTGAGATAGATTTTGGTAAAATATTTAAAAAAAGGAGGTAGCAATGGCAGTAAGAGTTTGCGTTCCGCTTGCAAACGGATTTGAAGAGATTGAAGCTATGAGCTTAATTGACATAATGAGAAGAGGTGGAATTGATGTGGTTGTGGCAGGAGTTGGAGGAGATGTAATTTATGGGGCTCATAATATTAGAGTAATTCCGGATACCAAAATTGAGCTTGTAAATGCTGATGATTTTGATTTAGTAGTACTTCCGGGAGGTCTGCCGGGGGCTATAAATCTAGCAGAAGATAAATACGTTCAAAATCTTTTAAAAGAGATGGATAATAAAGGTAAATATGTAGGTGCTATTTGTGCGGCTCCTTATGCTTTAAAAGAAGCAGGAGTACTAAAAGATAAATATACGGCATATCCCGGATGGGAAGAGAATATTAAAAAAGAAGGGTATGTATCTGATGCAAAAGTAGTTGAAGATAAAAATGTATTAACTTCAAAAGGTCCCGGGACTGCAATTTGCTTTGGACTTGAAATTGTTAGAAAATTTGTGGGAGAAGAGACTTATAAACAATTAAAAGCGGGACTTTTAGCAGATTTTTGTTAATAAAATTAAGGAGGGGAAAATGAGAGGAATTGAAGCACTTGAATATTTTCTTGAAACGTGGCATTCTAAAATGAGAGATTTAGAGGAGGTTTGCGAATTTGATGCACTGATTGAATATCATTTTGGAAACGATACGAAAGTGTATAATGCTCCGGTTGTTGTTGAAAAGTTTTTCGATAGAAAAATATGTTTAAACGGAATTGACGATATTAACGAATTTTTACCGGAAGAAATAGAATACGACCCGTTTAGTGGAAATCTTTATATAAAAAGAAATCTTTTTGAAATAAAAATAGCCCCTAGAATCTGCTAGGGGTTATGTTTCAAGTTCCATACTCATAAGATACATATCTTCACCGTCTACAATTTTTATATTTGGTGAATGACAATGGGGACAGAGATATTCGTCTTTTTTCAGTTCGCTTGTTTTATTGCAGTCTTTACATTCTACAACTACCGGTTGTATATGCATAATAAATTCAGCTTTTTCACACATTGTACCTTCTTTGAATGTTTCAAAAGCCGTTTTTAAAAGTTCTGGTTCCACTCCGCTTAATATTCCTATTTTTATTTCAAGTTTTGTTACGAATTTCGCGTTATGTTTTTTGGCATTTTCTTCCGCTAATTGGAGAAGGGAATCAACTATAGAGTATTCGTGCATAATGAATCCTTTAAAAAAATATAAATTATTGGATTAATAAGTTTTGAAATTATATTATAATAATGACAAAAAAGGCTAAAAAGTGACGAAAGAAGAGAAAAAAGAATTAATAATGAAAACCGCTTTGTCTCTTTTTGCTAAAAGAGGGTTTTATAATACTACTATTTCAGACATTGCTAAAGAGATGGAGATGAGTGTCGGAAATATGTATAACTATTTTCCTTCTAAGGAGTCTTTGGCTAAAGAACTTTTAATTTACGCTTCCAAAAAATTCGGGAATGAGATTAAAAAAATTAACGAAAGTGATATTTCAAGTAAAGAAAAAATTTATAAGATAGTCGAGCTTTATTTTGATATGGCGGATAACGAACCCGAATTGGTGGACTATTTTATGAGAGTGTATTTATCGAATAAAGAAATTTTTGCAAACGGATGCGAAGGAATGCTTTGTGTAAGTGCTTTTGTAACGGAAATAATGATATTTTTTGAAGAGGGAGTTAGAAAAAAAGAGCTTAAAAACCAGGATTTTTTTGCGGCTTTCGGACTTTTTATGGGATATATAGGAGGACTTGCTTTTTTAAATAAAGAGGGTATTTTATCTAAGCCTTTAAGAGAATATATACCTTTGGTAAGTGAGAATATTTATAATGCACTCAAAGTTTAAAGTTTTATGGATTGATGCGAATACTTGTTACGGATGTTCGCATTCTTTTTTTAATTATAAGGAAATCTCTTCTCTTTTTGACGAAATAGAGTTTTTATATCATCCTCTTTTTTTATCTAATGATTTTAGTATTCAAAATAGCGATTTGTTAATAGTTGAAGGGGCTTTAAGGGAAAATTTTTTTAGAATGGGGTATGAATTTAATGAATTGTTGGATTCTTTAATTAAAAGAGCTTCTAATATTTTAGCATTGGGTACATGTGCGGTTTACGGAGGAATTTACGGAGAAGGGCTTATGTTTAATAAAAAAGAAAAAGGAAAATATTTCGATTTGAATATTATAAATTTACCCGGTTGTCCTCCTCATCCGGATTGGATTGTTTATATTTTAAATATGTTAAAATCGAATAAGCAAATTTTACTTGACGAACTTAATAGACCTAAAGAAATTTTCGCTTATACTTCTCATATGGGATGCATAAGAAACGAATATTTCGATTGGAAAATCGATGCAAAAGATTTTGGAGAAAAAGAGGGGTGCCTTTTTTATCTGCAGGGTTGCCAAGGACCGTTTACTCACGGTAATTGTAATAAAATTTTATGGAATGAAGTGAATTCGAAACCAAGAGCGGGGACTCCTTGTTTCGGATGTACGGAAGCTGATTTTCCAAAAGATAATCTTTTTAAAACCGATACGTTTATGGGGATACCGGCTAATATTCCGTTGGGAGTTAGTAAAAGAGCTTATTTAACTTTAAGTGGAGTTGCTAAAAGTCTTAAAAACGATAGACTTGAAAAGAAACTTATAAATTATCTCAAGGAAAAAGATGAAGATAAATAAAAAAATTATCTCTAAGATAGAGGGTGAGGCGGTTTTAAAAATTCAAGGAAAAGAGAAAATAGAATTTGTGGAAATAGAGTTTTGGCAAAATAACGGAATAGAAGAGTATTTAAAAAACAGGCATTTTTTAGACGCTCTTGTGGTTAACCCTAGAGTGTGTGGAATTTGCGGGCATTCTCATCTTTTTGCAACTGCAAAAGTTATAGAAAAGGTTTTTGATGTAAAAATTTCCAGTAAAGCAAAAATATTTAGGGAAATTACCACTTCTTTAGAGATAGTGCAAAATCATATAAAATGGTTTTATATGACTCTTTTTCCGACAATTATAAAAGATAAAAAATATATTTTTAAAGCAGTTAAATTCGCTTCCGAAATTTCAAAAGCTATAGCTGTTTTAGCCGGGCAATTTCCCCATAATTCTTATATTGTACCGGGGGGAGTTACATGCGATCCGACTTATGTAGAAATAATAAAATTAGAAAATATTTTAAAAAAAATAAAAGAAGATTATATGAAAGAAATAATGGATGAAGAGTTGTTTTCTTGTGATTTGAATCTCTTTTTCGAAAATTTGCCTAAAGATATCGGTAAAAGTTTAAATAGATTTTTAGTGTTGGGAAATAACGCTTTTTTTGAAGCGAACGGAACGGTTGAAAAAGTGGAGGAAGAAAAAGGATTTTTTAAAAACGCTTTTTATAAAGGAGAGTTTTATGAAGTCGGTTCTTTAGCCAGATCTATCGTAAGAGAAGATAAAATTATAAAAAAAATTTATAAAGAATATAAAGATGGAATTTATACGAGAGTGGTATCCAGATTATATGAAGCTTTATTGCTTTTAAAATATGTGAATCTTATTATAAAAAAAGTCGACTTAAGAGAAAAATCTTTTGAAAAGCCTTCTATAAAAGATGGAAAAGCTAAAATTGCGGTTGAAGCTCCAAGAGGTAGTTTGATTCATGAAATTGAAATTAAAAATGAAAAAATATCGTTTTATAATATTATAGTTCCTACTCAATTTAATTTAGGTTCTTCTAAAAAGAGATTTTCTCCCGCTCAAGAAGCTTTAATAGGCGAAGATTTAAAATATACCGATGTGATATTTAAATGTTTCGATGTATGTGCGGTTTGTATGTCTCATTAAAATTAATATTGTTTTCATAAATATAATTTTATCTAATATCTATTGAAAAAAGAATATTTATTTGAGTATAATAAAAATCTTAAACGAATGCTTAAATGAAAAAATTTCGGAGGGTTAAAATGAATAAAATTTCTTTAGAAAAAGTAAAAGAGAGATTGGAATCTCTAAAAAAACTTCCGGCGATAGGTGGTAGAAACGTTTCTCAAATTTTAGAAGAAAAAGGATTTACAAGAAGAGATTTTCTAAAATGGTCGGCGGCTATGGCTGCAATGTTGAGTTTGCCTAGTTCGTTTACTCCATTGATTGCCGAAGCGGCGGAAGTGAGTGACAGACTTCCGGTTATTTGGTTACATATGGCTGAATGTACGGGATGTAGTGAAAGTTTAATCAGAACGGATACTCCTACGATTGACGATTTGATTTTTAATTATATTAATCTTGAATATCACGAAACTCTTATGGCGGCTGCCGGTTGGCAAGCGGAAGAAAATTTAAAAGAAGCTATGGAAAAATATAAAGGTAGATATATTCTTTGTGTTGAGGGTGGAGTACCTACGAAAATGAACGGAGAATTTTTAACTTTGGGGCCGCATGCGGAAAGTGGAATAGAAGTTTTAAAAAAAGCGGCGGATGATGCAGCGGCTATTATTAGTGTCGGTACTTGTAGTGCGTTCGGAGGAATTCAAGCGGCGGCTCCTAATCCTACCGGTTCTAAAGGAGTATATCAAGTAATTGATAAACCTGTAATTAACGTACCGGGATGTCCTCCTAGTGCTAAAAATATCGTAGGTACTATTATTTATTATATTTTATTCGGTCAACTACCGGCGGTTGATAATTTCAACAGACCTAAATTCGCATACGGACTTAGAATTCACGATTTATGTGAAAGAAGAGGTCATTTTGATGCCGGAGAATTTGTAGAAGTATTCGGAGATAGCGGTGCGGAGAACGGATTTTGTTTATATAAAGTAGGATGTAAAGGTCCTTATACGTTTAATAACTGTTCGCGTGAGAGATTTAACCAACATACATCTTGGCCGGTTCAAGCGGGACACGGTTGTTTAGGATGTAGTGAGCCGGATTTTTGGGATGCTATGTCACCTTATGAAGAGCCTTTGGCGGATAAAAAATTTGATTCGCCTTTAGCGGATGAAACGGCGGATAAATACGGTGTTACTATTTTAACGGTAGCTGGTGTGGCGATTGCGGCACACGCGGCACTTAGTGCGATTAAAAATCCAAAAGAGTAAATATAAAGGAGAAACGATATGGGAAAAAGAATAGTAATTGACCCTATTACAAGGATAGAAGGTCATTTAAGGGTTGAAGTTGTCGTAGATGAAAATAATAAAATTACGGATGCGTTTTCAAGTGCCACTTTATGGAGAGGGATTGAAGTTATCGTAAAAGGAAGAGACCCAAGAGATGCCGGATTTATTACTAGTAGAGTATGTGGGGTTTGTACTTATTCTCATTATAAAGCCGGAATTGTTGCGGTAGAGGATGCTCTTGGTATAAAACCTCCTTTAAATGCTCAATTGACAAGAACTTTAATGGATTATGCTTTATTCTTTCATGACCATATAGTTCATTTTTATCAATTACACGCACTTGATTGGGTTGATGTGATGAGTGCACTTAAAGCCGACCCTAAAAAAGCGAGTGAGCTTGCGTTTAAATATGTACCGGAGGGATATAATCCGATAGCAACAGGTGAGGATGAATTAAAAGAAGTTCAAAAAAGAGTTGCGAAATTTGCTGAGAAGGGTGATTTAGGACCGTTTAAAAACGGATATTGGGGTCATAAAACTATGAAATTTACTCCGGAACAAAATTTAATTGCTCTAAGCCATTATTTAAAAACACTTGAAATGCAAAGAATTGCGGCTCAAATGATGGCGATTTTCGGTGGTAAAAACCCACATCCGCAAAGTTTAACGGTTGGTGGGGTAACTTGTATTATGGATCTTCAAGACCCGGCTAGACTTGCAGAATATAAAACTAAATTCGAACAATTAGCCGATTATGTAAACAGAGCTTATTATGCAGATATCGTAATGGCTGCTGAAGCTTATAGAAATGAACCTAGTGTTGTTCAAAAAACCGAATTAGGAAATTTCTTAGCTTATAAAACTATGCAAACCGGTGAAAATTCTTGGTTGTTCGATGCTTGCGGATATATTAAAAATCACGATTTATCTAAGTTTTATCCGATTGACGAAGATAAAATTACAGAAGAGGCTACTCACGCTTGGTATAAAAATCTTGATACTCCGACCCATCCTTATGATGAAACGACAGAACCTTATTATACGGGCTATGTTGAAGGTGAAAGTATAGACGGTCAAGGGAAAATTGTAAAAACGAAAGTTGTTAACGAAAAAGGTAAATACTCTTGGATTAAATCACCAAGATACGATAACGAGCCTATGGAAGTCGGACCTCTTGCTTGTATGGTTGTAAACTATGCTAAAGGAAATAAAAGAGTTCAAAAAGTTGTAAATGATTTCTTAGCTAAAACGAATCTTCCGGCGGAAGCGTTGTTTACGGTACTTGGAAGAACTGCCGCAAGAATGCTTCAAGCTAAAATGATTGCTGATTACGGATTGGAAACTTTTAATAGTTTGGTTGAAAATCTTAAAAAAGACCAAACAACGGTAGCACCTTATATAATTGATAAAACTAAAGAATATAAAGGTAGATTTATCGGTGACGTTCCAAGAGGAATGTTGTCTCATTGGTGTAGAATTAAGAATGGAAAAATAGAAAATTGGCAAGCTGTTGTTCCATCAACATGGAATGCCGGTCCGGTAGACGGAAAAGGTAAAAAAGGAGCTTATGAAGTAAACCTTATCGGTATGACTCTTCAAGACCCAGCAAAACCTTTAGAAGTTATTAGAAGTATCCATTCATATGACCCATGTATCGCATGTGCAGTGCATGTAATGGATGTTAAAGGTAAAAAACTCGGTGAATTTAAAGTAGACCCGCTTTACGGGGCATGCTAAGGAGGCTAAAATGAAATTTTTAACTAAACCCATGAAATACCTAGGAGGTATTGAGTTTTCAGCCGGTTATAGATGGCAACATTGGATTAGGGCTATTTCTATTTTCGCCCTAATTATTACCGGGTTTTATATTGCTAATCCTTTTATTATATTTGCTAATACGGCAGCCGAGCCTACTAGATTTTTACAGGCTTATATTAGAGAGTGGCATATAATTTTCGGTTTTGCTATGATTGGTGCGGTTTTATATAAAACGTTTTTCTTTTTCTTTTTTAAAGAAGGGAAATACGAAAGAGAATCTATTAAAGATGCTTTTAATATTAAAATAGCCCTTCAGCAAATAGGATACTATTTATTAGTGGCGAAACACCCTCATACTAAAGGTGTTTATAATCCTTTACAATTTTGGGCTTATGCTATGCTTTATGTATTCTTTTACGGAATAATTATTACCGGGCTTGCATTGTACGCCGAAGTTTATCACAACGGACTTGGAGCGTTTTTTTATCCTCTTGCTAAAGCGGTGGAAAGTTTTTGTGGAGGACTTGCTTATGTAAGAGTTTGGCACCATATCTTTATGTGGGCTATTATTGTAGTCGTATTCGTTCATATTTATATGGCGGTTTATAATGCCGCTTTTGGTAAAAACGGAGGAATGGACGCAATTTTTTCCGGTATGAAATGGGAAAAAGAAGGCCATCATTAATTCTCTTCCCCTTTTGGGGAAATAGATAATACAAAATGGATTTAGTCTGTTTTGTAGTGTCTATTTTTGATGAAAGGTTGTTATGAAAATATTAATTTTAGGAATAGGAAATATTTTATTTGGAGATGAAGGTATAGGAGTTCATTTAGCAAATTATATCGATGAGAAATATGAATTTAAAGGTCATTACCAAGTAGACGTAGTTGACGGGGGGACTTTAGCTCAAAGATTAATTCCTATAATTACCGATTATGATAAAGTGTTTATTTTTGACTGTGTTGATGTGGATGACGCAAATATAGGAGATGTTTATTTCTTTGATTTTAGGGATGTACCGGAATGTGTAAGCTGGCAGGGAAGTGCCCACGAAGTGGAGATGCTGCAAACTCTTCAGATGATTGAAATGATGGGGGATTTGCCCGAAACTAAAATTATAGGAGTGGTGCCTTATGTAATAGGAGAAGATACTACGTTTAGTATAACTCCTGAAGTTCAAAAAGCGGCTAAACTTATGGAGAAAATTTTGATTACAGAACTCAAAAAATTAGGAGTTGAGCCGGTAGTTAAAAATGATAAAGTTGAACTTACTCAAATAGCCAAAGAGTCTTATAAAAGAGGAGTTCCTATTGAATCATTGCGTGGCTTAGAGGTTAAATAAAGGAAAGATATGATATTAAAATTTAGATTCGAATTAGATTCTACAAACGGAGTTGTTGAGAAGATTTTGTTAAGGGTTGCAAAAGAGGTGGGAGTTGAACTCGGATTAAGTAGAGATGAAAGAAATTTATTTGCTTATGTAAAAGATTCTCAAGAACTTATTGAAGATTTTTCAAGAAAACTGGCAAATGAACTTCCTATTAGTATATTTTTAAAATCTCTTGATGCAGAGGTAACGGATGAGTTTAAAGATGATTTAAAAAAAGAATTCCCTAGTATCAATTTACCTCCTTGTCCTAAGTGTTTGAGAGAGGTAAAAGATAGAAATAATCTTAACTACTATAATCCTTTTCATCATTGTGAAGTTTGTGGTTATAAGGCTAAAGGAGAAGGAGACTATAAAGAAGTTTTTGAAAATTTAGCTTTTAAATTAAAAAATAAAGAAAAAATTTATATTCAGACAATGAACGGAAAATATGAAGTTTCTACATCTTTAGAAAATGCGGAAATTATAGTAGCAGTCGATTTATCGGCAGTTGCTACATATTTTATGAGTTTTGAAGGAGAAGCAAAAGCACTTGGAAGTATTGAAAAACCACTTGTAAATTTAAAAACGAATCTTAACTTTAAAAAAGAGTTTGGAATTTCAAATCCTTCATTTTTAGTAAAACTTCCGGATTGTATGGTACTTGAGCTTTTATGTGAAGAGATAAAAGATGATATTAAACTTTTAGGGCTTAAAAAAACTCAAAAAAGTGATGATTTTAGCTTTGAAGTTGAAAATGAAGATGAAGTTTTATTAGCAGTGGTTACCGATACTAGAAACAAAGATATTTTAATTCAAAGAGGAGATAGGGCGTTACTTCCTAAGTATGAAAAACCTTTTAGTAAAAAGGTTGTAGGTGCTTATAAAGAGTACAGTGCTTATGTAATGGATGATAAAACCGTATTAAAAAAAGAGAAAAACGACTCAAAAATAAAACCGGCTTTTGCAGGATATTTTGGTGTGTTGGCCCAATGGAATTTAGAAAATAAAAATAGTATGGGATTTGCGTTTTACAAAGAAGAAGAGAGTAAAGTTATGCTTAATTCCCCAAAATTCGGGTTAGTTGAGTATATTGATTTTGATTTTAAATTTTCTTCTTTTGAAGAAATTTTCGCTTCAATAAAAGCTATGAATGAAACCGGAGAAAAACTTGTTAAAAACTTTTTTGACAAACAAAAAGATTTGGCGTTAAAAGCTTTAAACGCAGATTTTTCTACCTCAAAAAAAGGGATAGCCTATTTATGGGGGATTATTGGAGTGTTGTTGGGATTTGGAGATAATATTGATGAGGGATTTAACGGAATTTTAAAATATGCGAACTCTGCTATGACTAAAAAAGGTCCTAGAATAGATTATAAAATGAAAGATAAAAACTTAGACCCTCTTTGGGCTGTTAGGACGGTAATGAGTTTTAAATTGGCAGGGGTTGACGATTATTTGTTAAGTTTCGGTGTGATTGAGAGTTTTGCCGAATTTTTAACAAATATTTACGACCAACTTCATAAAGAATCTCTTTTAGACGGAGCTGTTATTGTAGGGGATTTGTTTGAAGGGGAATTTTTAAATAAAGTTTATACAAATATTAAGAAAAATTATCCGACCTTTACTCCTAAGGCACTACCTATTAGCGGAGCTGTTGAAGCGTATGGAAGTGCTTTTATTTTATCAAAAACGGATAATTAATATCTTTTTAATGAATATTATTTATAATTTTAAGGCAAGAAATTGCTTTTTTCATTTTTTCTCCTTTTTTCCTTTTCCTCCTTTTATTTTAATACAAAAGGCTTCTTTTGAGAACAAGATACATAATTGACGGAATTGTGCAGGGTGTCGGATTTAGACCTACTGTCTATAAAATTGCAAATTCTCTTAATTTAAAAGGTTTTGTTTTAAACAGTGGAGAGGGTGTTATTATTGAAATAGAAGGTGATAATAGCAGTAAGTTTTTAGATGAGTTAAAAAAAAATCTTCCTCCTCTTGCTAGAATAGATTGTATAAAAGAAGAGAGACTTCCTCTAAAAAACTTTAAAACTTTTGAAATATATTATTCAAAATCTTCAAATAAAACCACTTCTATTTCACCCGATATCGCAGTATGTGAAAAGTGTTTAAAAGAGATGTTTGATGTTAAAAACAGAAGATATTTGTATCCTTTTATCAATTGCACGAACTGTGGTCCAAGATATACGATAATTAAAGACATTCCTTATGATAGAAAAAACACATCTATGTCTAAGTTTAAAATGTGTAAAGAGTGTGAAAAAGAGTATAACAATCCTCTTGATAGAAGATTTCACGCAGAGCCTATTAGTTGTTATGACTGTGGACCTAAACTAAAAGTAATTGATAATGAGGGTAAAGTTTTAAATGTAAAAAATAAAATAAAATTTATAGCCGATAAAATCAAAGAAGGAAAAATTGTAGCCGTGAAAGGTTTAGGAGGGTTTCATTTGGTTTGTAACGCTACTGATTTTGAGGTTGTAAAAGAACTTAGAGAAAGAAAAAGACGCCCTTTTAAGCCTTTTGCTATGATGTTTAAAGATATTGAAAAAATTAAAGAGTTTTGTGATGTGGATAAAAGGGATATTGAGCTTATTACTTCTAAAGAAAAACCGATAGTTTTGGTAAAAAAGAGAAAAGATTTAAAGTATATAGCGGATAAGATAGACAGATACGGGGTGTTTTTGCCTTATACTCCGGTTCATTGTCTTTTGTTTGAGTATTTGGATTTTCCTATTGTGGCTACAAGTGCCAATATTTCGGATGAACCTATTATAAGAGATTCTAAAGAGTTGGTAGAGAAATTAGGAAATGTGGTTGATTATGTTCTGGATAATAATAGAGAAATAATCAACGCTTGTGACGATAGTTTAGTCCAAGCGATTGAAGATGAATTTATTACGTTAAGGAGTGCTAGAGGATTTGCTCCTTTTAGTTTGAGTTGTAAAACTAATAAAAGTATTTTAGGAGTGGGGTCTAATCAAAAAAACACTATTTCCCTTGGCTTTAACGATAAATTTATTCTCTCTCCTCATATAGGAGATTTGGGAAGTGTAGGGAGTATTGAATATTTTGAAAGGACGATAGAAACCTTTAGAAGGCTTTATGAGTTTAATGAAGACGTAATTATTTGTGATAAGCACCCTTATTACGAATCGACTAAATGGGCTCTTAGTCAGCAAAAAGAGATAGTTCAAATTCAGCACCATTACGCTCACGCTTTATCGACTATGTTTGAATATAATCTTAACGGAGAGTTTTTGGCTTTTATATTTGATGGGACGGGATACGGAGATGACGGAAGTATTTGGGGAGGCGAAATTTTTGTAGTTAATAGGCATACTTATAAAAGAGTACATCACTTTAAAAATTTTAAACTTATAGGTGGAGAAAAGGCTATAAAAAATCCTTCCAATATGGCTGTTGCTTTGCTTGATGAAAAGATAGGAGAGGGGTTTAAAAATTATAAACTTGCAAAGAATCTTTTAAAAGGGGCTTTTCCTTTAACTTCTTCTATGGGAAGAATATTTGATATGGTTGCGTATCTTGGTGGAATGATTGATAGGAATGAGTGGGAAGGATTAAGTGGTCTTATAATTGAAAAATATTATAATGAAAACATCAAAGATTTTATAGATTTTGAAATAAAAGATGAAATAGATTTTTTTGAGATTTTAAATTTTGCTGCTAATAGTAGAGGTAACTTTGAGCTTGTTTCATCGGTGTTTTTAAATTCTATAGTAAACGTAATGAAAAAGATATCTTTGATGTATGATATGGATGTGATTGTAGGTGGAGGGGTGTTTCAAAATAAAACTTTACTCACTCAAGTTATAAAACAGCTTGATAAGAAAGTATACTTTAATAAAAAAATACCTATAAACGATGCAGGAGTAAGTGTAGGGCAGGTAGCCTGGGGGATTTGGAATTTATGAGAGTAAAAGTGCTATGTCGGTTGGGGTTAGCAGGTTTAAATTAAAAGCTGACAGCTGGTTTGTAGGATAGTATATTTCATACGGATTAAAATCGGTTTGGGTAGGTAAAGAAAAGCTTAGATTATTTAAAGTATCATATAGAGAATCGTATTTTTCTTGTATAAGCTTTTCGTATTCTTCTATTGTTTGGGTGTTAGGATCAAAAAGAGGAATGTTTAAATCGACTTCTTTATCGTTAATGTTTAAAGTTTGGTTAAATACGTTTATATCGTTAAATGTAGTATTTTGAATAATATCGTTTATCTCTTGTGTGAAATTGTTTATAATCTCTTCGCTTTTAGGGTTTAATTCTTTTAGTTCGTCTGTTAGGGTTAAGATTTTATCTAAAGAATTAACGGCCGTTTGTAAAATTCCAATGTTTTGATTAAACGTATCTACATTTGCAAACAGAGGATTTGTATTAAATTGAGTGGGTGAAAAATAGTCTGTTATATTTAGTGCTAGTAAATTATTTACGTATTCGGGGTTTAGTGTAATAGGAGTGGTGTTATAAACGCTTGGTAAGTATGATAGAGGATATATCATTTTTAACTCCTCACTTAAAATTCATAATTTTTCATTATTCTTTATTTTATATATATAATACCATATTTTTGATAAAATTTTTAAAAAGCTTTTAAGGTTTTCAATGATAGAAATTAAACATTTAAAAAAGGTATTCGGCTCAAAAGTTGTTTTAAAGGATGTGAATTTAAATATCTACGAGAATAAAATAACTTATATTTTGGGTTTATCCGGGCAGGGTAAATCGACTATTATTAAGCATATAGTGGGACTTTTAAAGCCTACTAGCGGAGAAGTACTTGTAGATGGTGTGGATGTTGGGAAAGCCGATATAAAGACTCTTTATGAAATAAGAAAAAAGATAGGTTTTATGTTTCAAGAGGGGGCTTTGTTTGACAGTATGAATATATTTGATAATGTAGCGTTTCCTTTGGTAGAACATACTAATTTATCAAAAGAAGAGATAAAAAAAAGAGTGTTTCAAACGCTTGAAATGGTAGGGCTTGAAGCTGATAGGGTTGCAAAGCTTTTTCCTCACGAACTTAGTGGAGGGATGAGAAAAAGAGCCGCAACTGCCAGAGCGATTATATTAAAACCGAAATATGTTTTGTATGATGAGCCTACAAGTGGGCTTGACCCTATTATTAGCGATAAAATAACCAAAATGATTGAGCATTTAACCAGGGATTACAATATGACAAGTGTTGTAATTTCTCATGATTTGAAAGAGACGTTTAAAAGTGCGGATTATGTGGCTATGCTTTATAACGGAGAGATTATAGAGTATGGAAGTGTTGAGGAGTTTAAAAACTCTAAAAATCCTATAGTCCAGGCGTTTATTAAAGGTGAGAGTGAAGAGTATGAAAAAATAGCTGAAGCCGTATAAATTAAGAAAGGATGGATATGAAAAAACTAATTATATTTTTAGCAGTATTATTGTTTGCTTATGATGCTAAAGTTGAGGTTTTTGATACTTATAAAATTAAAGCCCCGGTAGCCGGTGAGGTGGTATTTAGTAATAAAAAGTTAGAAGCCAAGGAAGTAAATTCGACTATTGTAAAGTTAGATGACACTCAAAATTTAATAGATTTGAAAAATTTACAAAATCAGGAGAAGTTATTAAGACTTCAAATAGAAAATCAAAAAAAAGTGGTTGATAAAAAAAGGTCTGTTTATGAAAAATATAAAAACTTAAAAACAAAATCTCAAAGTGAAAAGGATTTGAAGTTTTATGATTATATAGGGGCTTATAATCAGCTTTTGAGTTTAAAATCTTCTCTTTTTAATACGATTGCCAACATTAAAAAATTAAAAGATACGATTAATAAAAAGCGTATAAAAGCAACCGGATATGTAGGTAAAATATATGTGAATAAAGGAGATTACGTAGCTCCCGGAGTGTTGATAGCAGATGTTTACGATATTTCTAAAGAAAAGCTGACAATTTATGTACCGGTAGGAGAAAAAATTAAACCAAATGTTTACATAAACGGTAAACCGAGTAATTTTAAAATTTATAAGGTTTGGAGGGTGCCTGATAGTAAATATGTTACAAGTTATAAAGTTGAGCTTGTAGGAAAAGGGTTAAAAATAGGAGAGATAGTAAAAATTGAATTAAAATAAAGAAGGGGTTTTTATCGTTTCTTCTTTAACTTCTTCTACTAAAACTCCTATTTCGTCTATATCAAGATAATCCGGATAAACAATCTCTATACCCCAACTGTTGTAAAAAACTGCCTTATCTCCTCTTATTTCTTCAAATTCTATAATTTCGTCATCCACTAGAAGTTGAGCTCCTTTTTTTAGTTCGTATACTTTTCTCAAGTTGCTCCTTTTTTAATTGATTATATCAATAAAAATTTTAAATTTCAATTAATAGTTTTCTATGGTCTCTTTAAAAATTAAAGAAAGTTTTTCTACTTCTTCAATGCCGGTGCGTTCGTTTGGGGCGTGGATTGTATCGTTAATTACTCCAAATTCAATTACCTTTACACCATATTTTGCAAAAAATCTTGCATCACTTGTCCCACCGGCAGTTGAGTATTTTGGAGTGATGTTTGTTATTTTTTCAATCGATTCTTTTAAAACTTGCGTTACTTTTGTATCCGGGTTTGTTAAAAACGGCTCTGAGCTTACTTTGATTGTTAAATCATATTTTAAATTTGCTTTATTAAGTTTTTCTTTTAGCCATTTTTCTATTTTTTTTTCATCAGTTAAAGTATTGTTTCTTACATTAAACATCATTTTAAGCTCTCCCGGAGTTACATTTGTAACTTCCATACCGCTTCTTATATCTGTAATTACAAATTTGCTTGGTGCAAAATGTTCATCTCCATAATCTAAATTAAATCCTGCAATTTCAGCTAAAATAGGGGCAAATTTATGAATTGGATTTATAGATTTTTCAGGATATGCAGCGTGACCTTGAAGTCCGTAGATTTTTAAAACTCCGTTTATACTTCCTCTTCTACCTACCTTTATAGCATCTCCAAACTCTTTTTCACAAGTTGGTTCAGCTACTATTGCGTAATCTGGTATTAAGTTTTTCTCTTTTAAAATTTCAAGCATATATTTTGTACCCCAGATTGCATCTCCTTCTTCATCGCTTGTAATTAATGCAGATAAGGTTCCATTGAAGTTTTTAGCGTTTTTCATAGCCCAAAGAAATGCCGCTAAGCCGCTTTTCATATCCTGAGCACCTCTTGCGTATATTTTGCCATCTCTCTCAATCGGCTCAAAAGGGTCAGTATTCCAACCATCTCCCGGGGGTACTACATCTATATGCCCTCCAAAACATAGATGCTCCTCATCTCCAAATTTTTTATAAATAAATAGATTTTTTACTCCCTCTTTTTGAGTCTCTATTACTTCAAAATCATCTAAATAACTCTTTATAAATTCCATTGCCCCATCATCGTTTGGGGTAATTGATTTGAATTTAAGCAAAGTTTTAAAAAGTTCTATAACTTCCATTTTTATCCTTTTTTTAGCTGATTATATCAAATTAAATAAATCCCATTTAGGGAGTTAAAATAATTTTGTGTCTGTTAT
>JBDONT010000001.1:0-2854 GCA_039831155.1 Nautiliaceae bacterium
ATTCCCTAAGTTTATACATATCATCAATGGAAAATTTTTCAGGACCAAATCCGTAGGCTGTTAGTCCTTTTTTGGAGCAGTAATCCTCTTTAATAGTTTTCGAAAATCCACTTTTAAACTTCTTTTTGCTTAAACCTAATATGTTTTCAACATCATTTAAAAATTTAAAAAGGCGAGAAGTTATTTCCGCTTGGGCTTTGTGTGGTAAGGATGAAATGTAGCTATTTAGATTTTGAAAAGTAATTATGAAAGCATTAAAATAGGAATTAGAAATATTTTCTAAGATAGGTTTTTCTGGAAGTAAATAGCTTTGTAATTTTTCTATTTTTCTTTTTTCTTTTTGTGCTACCCTATCTGTTTTCTTCTCTTGACTTTTTAGTTCTTCCTTCTTATAATTCATCTTAGCCGTGTTGTCCGGTTGTTGGGGGTTGTTTAGTTTTTTCTCTTCCTTATGATTTTTAACAAATCTTTACCTATCCGGCTGAATGTGGGCTGGCAATCTGCCAGCCCCATTCGGATTTTAAAAATCTGAAATTAATTATCTAAAATAATTTAAAGTTAGTAAAGAGGATAATTAAAAAAAATTGTCCAATAATTTAAGCAATCCAAAAATCCTTTCGAATTCAATCAAATATCCATAAACTTTTATTCTATTCTTTTGAAATTAATGCAGAAAATACTAAAATTAAACATAGAATTGTTTAATTAATTTGATTATAATTTTTTTTGTATTAGGTAATTAAGAATTAAGTTAAGAGTTGAGGTTAAGCAAGATACGCTTTGTATATACAAAACGATAAAGTTAATAGCCTTTTTAGTAATTTTCAAAAATTGGATCTTAATTTGGGGGGGGGATACCCCCCAAACCCCCCTAAAAATTAGAGGTAGCGACTTGAGAAAAAGAAAAAAAGAGAAGAAGAAAAAAAATTTTAGTCATTAGGCTAACAAATTCAGAATATAAAAGAATAAAAAAAACTAGCAGAACTTGAAGGTCTAACAGTATCAGAGTTAATAAGAAAATCTGTTTTTGTAAACGAAAAAAATTCAAGGTTAAATTTATTTCAAAGATTACTAAAAAAATCAGAAACTTTAAAAGAATTTGTAAGAGAGCTAAATAGGATAGGAGCAAACCTAAATCAAATAGCAAGATATTGTAATTCTATAAAAGATATAGATGAAAAAGTATTGAATTTACTTTTAGCTTATTTTGATGAATTAAGATTCATAAAAAGAAGTTTAGAGATTTATTTTCAGTCTGGAAACAAAGATGATAATAAATTTCAAAGGGAGTGTCCCAAAAAGTGTGTAAATTTTATCACACCTCGAGACACTTTCGTTTTTAGGACATTCCCAAAGAGTGTAAATTTCACTCCACCTCCAAATGTTCTTTAAAAATTTTAGATAGCTGTCCGTAAAAAGAATGTAGCAAAAATTTTAAAATTTACATAGTTTTTGGGACACTCCTCAACACTTCCGATTTAAATAAAAATTTTACCAGGGTGTGATAACGTAATCAGGGATATTGTTCATACTTCCATATGTCTTATTATTAATTTCTAAATAAACTACCTCCTCACTTTCATCACTATTATCTTCGCTATTATATCCGTATGATAAGATTCCACCTATTCCTTTAACTGCATATGTGTACAATATTTCCTGTACGTTGAACGAATCACTATTATAGGTTATTACTCTTTTTATTTTAAGAGCAGGAAAAGATCCTAAAGGTGTAGATACCTGCTCTTCTCCCAAAACAGTAACTTGGTAGGAAATATCTACTTGCTCAGAGTCGAAAGAACATTGTTTATTAAAGGTATAAGTGTCACCTACACTAAATTGACCAGGATATAGCTTTATCCATCCACCACATTCTCTAATATACTCGTAGTAACCACTTGCATCGACGTATTCATAATTTGTTTCAAGAAGGGTTCCATCTTGGTTGTAAAACTTTCTTACAAAAGCATTTTTACCATCTATTGTGGTTGTAGAATCAATATATGATGAAATATACTTTGTTTCACCATTATATGTGTGTTTTATAACGGCTTTAAATCCCACACTTAATGGAAAGTAATCTAAAATACTATAGGTTCCTTCCGAGGAAGAAAGAGAGGAACTTGAACTACTGCTACTACTACCGCTACCACTACCACTACTGTTACTACCACAGGAGGTTATTAACAAAGTTAAAGATAATAAAGAAATTAAGGTTAAACTATTTTTTATCTTATACCTTATCATACCTTCCTCCTCTAGATTTTTATTCAATTTTCATCAAAAAGTTGAATTATTTTTGGGGAGCCGTCAGCGACATAGTATATACTGACTACATAACCATCAGTATTTAAGGAATCTATTAAACAAGGACTATAAGTATCACTTATATCTAATTATTTTTAATGTCTCGTCATAACTAATAACATAATCATAATTCTTTGATATGTATATATCCCGTGCGTCATAAGTATCGAAACTAGCTACTAATTTAGGATTAACATTTAAATTTTCACTCGTATTGTTTAGGTTGTTATTTTCTTCCTTAGCAATTATATCATGGTTTATTTATTTGATGTTATTGGTATGTAAAAATGAGTTATTTTTGAGATTTTTTTCTTTTTTGTGGTGGTTTTGATTGACTTGTTTTTATTGCGTTTCCTACGTCGCTCGTCCCACCTGCTTTTCTTTTCCGCTTTCCTTTAGGTTTTCTTTTTGTGGGTTTTCAACAAAATTTTTAAATCAAAATTGATAAATTTTTAACTAAAACCTTGAAAATAAATAAGTTATAAAAAATAGGTTAAAGTGAGCGTGTGTAATAGTTTTTTTGATTTTTAAATCTAGCACTTGCTCT
>JBDONT010000038.1:0-35516 GCA_039831155.1 Nautiliaceae bacterium
AGATTTCATTCAGCACTAGGTTATGATAAACCTATGAGTGTTTATAAAAAAATGTTACATAAAGTAGCTTAATAGATGGAAAACAAATCTTTTAATTTATTGTCTTGACAAATGGGGGCATTATAGGTTTAGTAATGACGAATCATTATTTAAACTGGTTTACCTGATTTATAAGGATATTTCAAAAAAATGGCAAAAATCCATTTCAAATTGGGCTGAAATTATTTCACAATTTGCTATAATGTTTGAAAACAGACTGGAACCTTATTTAAAATGAATTTTATGATTTACACAAAGTATGAAGCGGTCTCTTTATGTCAATTTTAAAAGAGTAAAGTTGGAAAAACTTATTCAAAGTATTGCTATATTTATTGCTTTATTAATATCTCATTCTTTACCAAAAGATTTTTTTAAGTCGGATTTATTTTTTTTATTAGTAGAGATAGTAGGGGTATTTATAATAATTTTTTTGATTAAACCTTTAAGAATATTAATTTTTAGTTTGGCTGCTATTGCTTCTTTTTTTGCTTGTGTTGCAAGTATTATACATTTTCAAATATTACCTGCTGTAGGCTTTTTTTTCTAGCTTTATTATTAGGAGCTTTTGCTCAGGAATAATTTATTTAAATTAATATTTTATTTATTCTCCTTATCCCCTCAATTATAGACTTTTTTGGATTTTTTGGGTTGATGTAAGGTGGGCGATATTTTTTATCCCATAAATTATTTTCTTTTATCCATTTTTCGCAACAGTTTTGGTTTAGGATGCTAAAAGTTTTTAAAGGATATTTTAGGGCTAATCCGTATAAAAATTTATTAGTTACAATTTTTGGGCGTTTTTTTATGGATATTTCTCTTTTTAGTTTGTTTGGAAGGTTAAGGATTGAGGTTAATTTATCAGAGGGGATGTTTTTGGCGTATTTTAGATGATATAGAAAATAACTTTCAACAGGATTTATTTTGTAAAGTTTTGCAAGATGAAAAAATTCTTTTTTTGAAAACTCTAAGTTTAAAAGTTTTTTTGCAATTTCTAAAATTATAAAATAGTAAAACCCGTAATATAAAAATTTGCTCTTAAACATCTTTTCAAATTCCATATAAATTCTCTCACGGCTTAAGTCACTTAAATCTATGTTTTGACAAAGCTTTATAGTTTTAGGAGCTATTTTGAATTTAAGTCTACTTGCAAACTGTATAGCCCTTAGAACTCTCAATGAATCTTCTATAAAAGTTTTATTATCAATATGGCGAATGACTCTTTTTTTGATATCTTCAATTCCACCCCAAAAATCAAGAATTTCATTTGTATAGATGTTTTTCATTAAAGCGTTCATTGTAAAATCTCTTCTGCGTGATGCTTCTTTTTCATTTTGGGTGAGTTTTACTTCAAAGCCTTTGTGGCCGTATCCCACTTTACTTTCCGTCCGTGGCAAGGCTATGTCAAAATTTTTCCATTTATATACAAAAAAACTTTTTCCAACCCCTTTTGCTCCCAGTTTTTGCATTAATTTATCAAACTCTTCTTGAGATATGTCATAAATTTCTAAGTCATACTCTTTTGATTTAATTCCTAAAATTTCATCCCTAACACATCCACCAACTAAATAGACTCTTTTTGTATAAGGAGCAAAAAAATTTTTTAAAAATTTCAGGTCTTTATTTTCCATTTAGTTTTTCTTCTATTTTTACTAGGAGATATTCTAAGAAATTTAAAGTAACATCAAGTTTTACGTCTAAATTTTCGGTATTGGGAGATTGTAAGCCTTCAAATAAAATTAAAATTCTCTCTTTTATGTGCCTTAAAAACTCTTCGTCGCATTCAGATTTCGGTTTTAAAGTAAGTTCTTCTTCTGTAAGTTCTATATCGCTTTCTATTTCCTGGATTGTTTCTAAAATAGTCTCTTTTATATCTTTCATTTTAACTCACTTAGCCATTTTTCAAATTCATATCTGTTTTTTTGGTTTATATTATTAAACTCTTTTAATTTTATAATATTTACTCCGTCAAATTTTTTTCTTTTTTTTAATCTTTCTATAGCTTCTAAGATTTCTTTGTCGGGATTTTTTTTAGCGAGGTCCTCATAAATTTCCAAGGCTTCTTTTTTGAAGCCCTGGATTTCTAGTATTTGAGCGTAAGTTTTTGTTTTAGTGAGCGGCATGGTCTGCTATTAAGCTACCCATTTCAGATGTGGTTACTACTTCTTTTGCATCAAATGATGCTAAATCTTTTGTTCTATATCCTTCTGCCAATACTTTTTTGATTGCTTCTTTTATTCTTTTCGCTCCGGATGTTTCTCCTAAATAATCAAGCATCATAGCAGCACTTAAAATTGTTGCAATCGGATTTGCTATACCTTGACCGGCAATATCAGGAGCACTTCCGTGAATTGGTTCAAACAATCCAACTTTCCCACCTATACTTGCACTAGGAAGTAAACCAATGCTTCCTACAATCATACTCGCTTCATCACTTAAAATATCTCCAAAAATGTTTCCGGTTAAAATTACGTCAAATTGTTTAGGGTCTCTTACAAGCTGCATTGCAGCGTTGTCTACGTACATATGCTCAAGTTCAACTTCTGGATAATTTTTGGTAACTTCGTTTACAACTTCTCTCCAAAGTTCACTTACTTCAAGTACGTTTGCTTTATCTACGGACGTTACTTTTTTATTTCTTTTCATAGCTTCTTCAAATGCAACTTTTGCGATTCTTTCGATTTCGTCTCTTGTATAAATCATTGTGTTGTAAGCTTTATTGTCATCTTTGTATCTAGGCTCTCCAAAGTAAATTCCACCGGTTAATTCTCTTACTACTGTTAAATCCACCCCTTTTATAACTTCCGGTTTAAGACTTGAAGCGTTAACGAGTTCGTCAAAAATAATAGCCGGTCTTATATTTGCAAACAGTCCTAAAGATTTTCTAAGTTTCAGAAGGCCACTTTCCGGTCTTTTTTCTTTTGGTAAATTATCCCATTTAGGTCCACCTATCGCACCGAATAAAATAGCGTCCGAATTAAGAGAACCTTTTATAGTTTCATCTGGACAAGGGTTGTCAAATACATCAACGGCGGCTCCGCCTAATAAGTATTCTTTATATTCCAAGTTAAACCCTTCTTTACTGGCTACTGCATCGAGTACTTTAATAGCTTCTTCTATAATTTCAGGACCTATTCCGTCGCCTTTTATTACGGCTATTTTATAATTTCTCATTTTTGTTCCTTTAACATTTCTTTTGCAAAGTTTATAAGACCACCGGCTGCAATTAAGTTTTGCATAAAAGGAGGAATCGGAGTAAATTTATAATCTTTTCCGGTGTCTACGTTGTGGATAATTCCTTTGTCAAGGTCGATTTTAATTAAATCACCTTCATTGATTTCGTCACTCTCAAGAAGTTCGAAAATCGGAAGTCCCATATTAAAACTGTTTCTGTAAAAAATTCTGGCAAAGCTTTTTGCAATTACAGCTGCAACTCCGGCGGCTTTTAAAGCAATCGGAGCGTGTTCGCGACTACTACCACTACCAAAGTTATATCCGGCAACTATGATATCTCCCGGTCTTACTTTTTTAGGAAATTCCGGGTCTGCATCTTCCATTACGTGTTTTGCGAGTTCGTGAGGGTCAGAAGTGTTTAGGTATCTTGCCGGAATAATTAAATCCGTATCAATATTATCACCAAATTTCCATACTCTTCCTGTAATAATATTCATAAAGTTCCTTTTTTATTTTGAATTTTAGCAAAAATGAATATAAAAAAGAAATTCAGCTAAGTTTAATTAGCGTTAAAGCACTAAATAAAATAACTGATTCTACTAAAAAAAAGATTAAAGATTTTTTTGCAAGTTCTTTTGAAAAAAACAAAACTATAAAGAATTTTGTAATAGTATTGCTTAAAGAGGCTATCAAAATCCCTATACTTGCGTTTTTTAAGGATATGGATTTTTGGCTTAATTCTCCTAAAGAGAGGGTAATTGCGTCCACATCGCTAAATCCGGAAATAAAAGAGACTATAAAAATCCCGGCATTTCCGAAATTGTTGTGGGCGTATTTTATTAAGGCGTAAATTATTGCAAAGATAATCGCAAATTTTATGGCTTCGTTTAATTCCAGAGGATTTTTTTCCAAAAGATTAAAAGATGTAACGGCTTTTGTGGATTTTTTGAAAAAGTAATAAGATATGAAAATTCCGTAAACTGTAGCTATAAAATACGGTAAGAAAAGGTATTTTGAAAGTTGAGGATTTGTAATGTAGCTTTCTATAAACACTCTTGCAAACATTAATGTATTCGCTATGGAAATACCGGCTAGATATGTAAAGATAGATGTTTTAGATTCTTTATACATAGCACTAAAACTTGCAGTTACGGCAGTTGAACTTACAAACCCTCCGGCTGCTGCCGTAAATAAAAGTCCTTTTTTTCCAAAAAACTTAACTCCTAAATATCCTATAAATGATAAAGAAGCGATAATTATGGCCATAAGCCAGGTTTTATAAGGATTAAAGAGATTTAAAAACGTTTTATTGGGAAGAATCGGTAAAAGTAAAAAGCTCATAACCAAAAGCAGTATAGCTGCGTTTATCTCTTTTGATGTGATTTTTGTTTCTATTTTTTGAAGCAGGGGTTTTATATTTAATATAACTATAGTGGTTACGGCTGTAAAAATAGCGTAGGTCGGGAGTTTATAGTAGACCATAGTCCCTATTATAAAAGTTATCAAATAGGCTATATTTGTTGTTATTCCGTCTTGTTTTGTGTATTTTGTTTTAAGGAAATAGGCTGTTAGGGAAAAGATTGTTACTGCTAAAAAAGAGATTATTAAAAAGTTTTTTTCAAAAGAGTTTACCCAGGCACTTAAATAGCCAAAAAAAGATGTAAGGGCAAAACTTCTGCTTCCGGCAAAGGTGTTTTTGTAAGTTAAACTTCTTTGAAGTCCTATTAAAAATCCGAGTATCAATGTAAGAAGTAAAGATTTTATAATTTCTATTTGCATATCAGCCTTTTTTGGTAATTATATAAAATTTTTTGATAAAATTATGCAAAAAAAGGACTCTTTTGAGAAAAGCCATCGCTTTTACAGGCCCTAGTAATTCAGGTAAGACTACGTTAATAGAAAAAATTGCCAAAAGATTAATAAGTTCGTATAAACTTGCCATTATCAAAAACGATCCTAGTGATAAAGCTGTTTTTGACAAAGAGGGTAAGGATAGTTATAAATTTTATCAAACCGGTGCTGAAGTTGTAGTAACGTCTCCTACGCGTACCACTTATTTTTCTCACAGGCAGAAATCTTTGGATGAAATTATTGAGATGATAAAAGATTTCGATATTTTGCTAGTGGAGGGGTTAAAATATCTTCCTCTTCCAAGAATTGCTGTTTTTAGAGGGGATGTGGATGAGAGTTATTTTAGATATATAAAAGCAGTAGCTGTTGATGAGAGTGTGGATAAAAGCAAAATCCCTCCTCATATTGAAATACTTGATTTGAATAATATCGATGAAATTATCGAGTGGGTTTTAACTAACGCAGAGGATATATAAAGGAGAGAAAATGACTGAAATTATCAATTCAATCAAACAAATAGCGATAGAAATTAAAGATGCTATAAAAACAAAAGATACTGGAAAAGTGGAAACGCAAAATGCCAGTGGAGATGTACAGGTAAAACTTGATGTAATAAGCGATGAGATAGTTGAGAAGTATTTAATAAAAACTTCAAGTGTGGCAGAAATTATGAGTGAAGAAAAAGAAAAACCGGTTAGATGTAATGAAAACGGTGAATATCTTGTAGCTTATGACCCACTTGATGGGAGCAGTCTTATCGATGTGGATTTGAGTGTGGGAAGTATTTTTGGAATTTATAAGGGAAGTTACAGTGGTCCTAATATAGTTGCAGCAGTTTATGTTGTATATGGACCAAGAGTTGAAATGGTAATAGCTAGGGATAATGTAGAGCTTTTTAGATTAAATGAAAATACAAATGAATTTGAATTTGTAAAAGAGTTGAGATTAAACGAAAAAGGAAAAATCTTAGCACCGGGAGGTACTCAAAAACATTGGTATCCTTACCATAAAAAGATGATTGATTCTCTTTTTAAAGAAGGGTATAGACTTAGATATTCAGGTGGAATGGTTCCGGATTTACATCAGATTTTGCTTAAAGGTGGGGGGCTTTTTGCATATCCCGGAACTACCGATAAACCAAAAGGTAAACTTAGAAAACTTTTTGAGGTGTTCCCTTTTGCTTATGTTTATACAAAAGCAGGTGGACTTGCCATAGATGAGAGAGACTCTTTATTAGAACTTGGAGTGGATGGTTATCACGATACGACGCCTTGCTTTTTTGGAAGCAATTATGAAATTACAAAAGTACTAAACACATATAAAAACAAAGGATAAAAGATGGCAGAGTGTAAGAAATACTATTTAACGACACCTATTTATTACGTAAACGACATTCCTCATATAGGGCACGCTTATACGACTATTATTGCCGATACTATTGCAAGATATAGTAGACTCAAAGGGCTTGATACGTTCTTTTTAACAGGGACTGACGAGCACGGTCAAAAAATTGAAGAAGCGGCAAAAAAAAGAGGGAAATCTCCGAAAGAGTATGCCGATGAGATTAGTTCAAAATTTAAAGAACTGTGGGATGAATTTGAAATAAGCTATGATAAATATATAAGAACTACCGACCCGGAGCATATAAAAGGTGTGCAAAAAGCGTTTCTTGAAATGTATAAAAAAGGTGATATTTATAAAGACTATTATGAAGGCCATTACTGCGTGAGCTGTGAGAGTTTTGTAGCTCCAAGCCAGCTTGTAAATGATGAACTTTGTCCCGATTGTGGAAAGCTTACAAGGGTAATTAAAGAAGAAAGTTACTTTTTTAAACTTTCAAAATATCAAGACCAAATACTTGACTGGCTAAAAAACAAAAAACCAATCCTTCCGGAAGCTAAAGCGAATGAAGTTATCAGATTTGTAGAAGAAGGTTTAAAAGACCTTTCAATTACAAGAACTTCATTTGAGTGGGGTGTAAAACTTCCAAAAGAAATCAATGACCCAAAACACGTGGTTTACGTATGGCTTGATGCACTTTTTAACTACTTAACGGCTCTTGGATACGGAAGCGAAGATGAAAGCAACGTAAAAAAATACTGGCCGGCAGATTTACATATAGTAGGAAAAGATATTCTGAAATTCCACGCGGTTTATTGGCCTGCTTTTTTAATGAGTATTGGTTATGAACTGCCAAAACATATAGCCGCTCACGGATGGTGGACAAGAGACGGTGAGAAGATGAGTAAATCTAAAGGAAACGTAATAAATCCAAAAGAGGTTGCCGAGGCTTATGGAGTTGAGAACTTTAGGTATTTTATGTTAAGAGAAGTTCCTTTCGGTGCTGACGGGGATTTTAGTGAAAAAGCGTTAATTGACAGAATCAACAACGACCTTGGAAACGATTTAGGAAACTTACTAAATAGAATTATCGGTATGGCTTATAAATATTTTGACGGTAAAGTTACAAGTGAAAATGTTGAAAAATATTTTGCTAAAGAGTTAAATGAAGCAAGAGAGATTGTGACTCATTTAGAAGAGAAGTATCTTTGGAAAATGCAAACTCATAAATTTTTAGAAGAACTTTGGAAAGTTTTAAGTATAGGAAATAAAGCTGTTGATACGTATAAACCGTGGGAGTTGATGAAAAACGGAGAAACTCAAAAAGCAGCTGCACTGATAGGACTTATTGCAAATCTTTTGGCTATGGTTGCTGTAAACTTACACGCTGTTATGCCAAAGACAACTTCAAAAATAGCCGATGCTTTAGGATTTGAGATAAACAGTAATACTTTCAAAAAGATTATGCAAGGAAAATTGCTTAAAGATTTCGTAATTAAAAAAATTCCACCACTTTTCCCTAAAATTGAAAAACCTTTAATGAAAAAACCTGAAGTAAAAGAAGAAAAACCTCAAAATTTAATTACGATTGACGAATTCTTTAAAACAGAACTTAAAATCGGAAAAGTAGCAGTGGCAGAGGAAGTTAAAAAATCTAAAAAACTTCTTAGACTTGAAGTGGATTTGGGAGAAGGTAAACTTCGTCAAATTATTGCCGGAATAAAAGAGTATTATAAACCGGAAGAATTGGTTGATACTTATGTTTGTGTAGTGGCAAATCTAAAACCTGCAAAACTTATGGGAATGGTAAGTGAGGGTATGCTTTTAGGAGTGAAAGACGAGAGTGGATTTAGTTTAATTAGACCGGAAAAACCTAAAAAACCGGGTACTCTTATAAAATAAGGATAAAACAGCTTAATTTTAATAATGAAGGAAAGCTTTGAAAATAGAAACTCTTGTAAATTTAGTGGGGGGAGAGCTTTTAAACTCCCCTTATATCAGTGAAGTAACTTCTTATACTAAAAACGTTGATGAGGTAGTAAGGGGAAGTTGCTTTTTTGTTGAAAATGAAAGTGATATCCCTAAGGCTGTTAAAAACGGAGCTTATGCTATTGTTTCCGAAAAATATGAAAATATTATCGATAATGAAATTGCTTGGATTAAAGTTGAGTCGATTCAAAAAGCTATAACCGATATTTTTAAATATGAAAATCTTCAGACCACTATCTATTTTTGTGACGAAATTACCGAACATATTGTTTCTAAAATGAATTTAGACAATAATTTGATTATTTTAAAATCTTATGACGATTTGCTTTATTCTCTTAATTTTTCAAAAATACTTTTGACTTCAAAGCAGATTTTTAAAGAGCTTTTTTCCAATATAAAAGATATAAAGCAAAAAGATATTTCTATTAAGCAAGACGGGCTTTTTTACTGTATTTATAATAACCAAAAAATTTTTTTGCCTTATGTTTATAAGAGTGAATTTTCTAAAGCTTTAAATTTTTTTGAGGAGAATTCTTTGAAATATACTCTTGAGTTTGAACTTGATAGATTTAAACCGGTATTTGTAAACTATAAATTGCAAGAGGTAAATTTCGGAGAGAGTGAGAGGGTTTTGATTAAAGGTATCAAAACCGATGATTTTTTCTTTAAAGAACTTAATTACTTTATTCAAAACACTAAACACGCCAAAAGTGTGGTGGTAAATGAGAGTATTAAAGAGCTTTTAAATTCTTTTTTTAATTTTGCTATGTTGGTTGATTTTGATATAGATACTGCAAAAAGTGAAAACCAGGAGGCTTTATTTTGATTAAATTAGAAGAGATAAAAACAATTGCAAAAGGTAAATTTTTAGAGTTAAAAGAGGTGTTTTTTGAGTATAAAGGTAGACCCAGACGCTGGGAAGTCTGTTCTTCTATGGACAGTGTGGCTATACTTATTTATGATAAAGATTTAAAATCTATAGTATTGGTTAAACAGTTTAGACTGCCGGTTTATTTAAAAAATGGTGACGGATTTACTTATGAGCTTTGTGCCGGGCTTTGTGATAAGGATAAATGTTCTATTGAAATTGCTAGAGAAGAGGTTTTGGAAGAGTGCGGGTATGATGTTGATAGCAGTAGAATAAAAAAAATTACTTCAACGTGGGCTAGTGTCGGGACTAATGCTGCTAATCAGACTATTTATTATGTAGAAGTTGAAAAAAAAGATAAAATTCATAAAGGGGGAGGTGTGGACGATGAAGACATAGAGGTTTTTTATTTGGATGAAAGTAGAGTTGAAGAGTTTGTTTTTGATGAAACTAAAGTTGTTACGCCGGGGGCTAAATTTGCCCTTCTTTGGTGGCTTTATAAAAAAAATAATCAAAAGGAGAAGAGATGAAACATATTTTTAGAGAATATGATATAAGGGGTATTTTTAATAAGGATTTAAAAGAGGGTGTTGTTAAAAAAATAGGTTATTTTCTTGGAAAAAAGATTAATAAAGAGTATGTGTTTGTAAGCTATGATGCAAGGACTCATTCACCGATTCTTCATAATTGGCTTGTAAGCGGACTTAATAAAGCAGGTAAAAAAGTAATAAGTGGAGGAATGCTTCCGACAGGTGCTAATTATTTTGCGAATTTTAGACCTTTGTGTGTTGAGAGTATCGGAAAAGTAGAAATAGGAGGAAGTATTCAAATAACAGGTTCTCACAATCCACCGGAATATAACGGATTTAAAATTACAATTGATAAAGCTCCTTTTTTCGGTAAAGATATTTATGCCCTGGGGGATGAAATTTTAAGCAGCGATATAAAAATAGAAGATAATGAAGAAGTAATTGAATACGATTTAAAAAGTGATTATGTAGATTATCTGGCAAATCAATTTTCTCATTTAAAAGGGCTTGATTTAAATGCGGTATTTGACTGCGGTAATGGTGTTGCCGGGGTTGTTTTAAGAGATGTTCTTGAAAGGGTAGGAGTTAAAAATTATGAAATTCTTTTTGAAAATCCGGACGGAACTTTTCCAAATCATCATCCGGACCCTACGGAAGAAGAAAATCTTGCATGGGTAAAAGAGGCTATTAAAAACGGAAGAGATTATGCGTTTGCATTTGACGGGGATGCCGATAGGATTGCGTTTTTGGATAAATATTATAACTACAAAGGTGATATCTTAGCTTACTTTTTTGCAAAAAATATGGATAATCCTTGTGTTATTAGCGAAGTAAAAGCCACTCAAGTTATGTATGATGAAATAAATAAATTCGGACGTGCCATTATGTATAAAACGGGTCATAGTAATTTAAAAACTTTATTAAAAAAAGAAAATTGTGATTTGGCAGCAGAAGTGAGCGGACATATCTTCTTTAACGATAGATACTTCGGTATTGATGATGCTATTTATGTGGCTTTTAGGATAATGGAGCTTATAAAGAGTGGATTTAATTTTAAAGAAGAGTTTGAAAAACTTCCTCGTGTTTATAATACGGATGAGATAAAAGTAAAAACAACGGAAGATAAAAAGTTTAAAATAATTGAAGAGCTTAAAAAATATCTTCAAGAAAATAAAGAAAAATTTGCTATAAAAGAAATTGTAGATGTTGACGGTGTGAGAGTTATTTTTGAAAACGGATGGGGGCTTGTAAGAGCTAGTAATACTACACCGGTACTTGTTACTAGATTTGAGGCTAAAACTACTGATGACTTACAAAAGATTAAAGAACTTCTAACAACTTCGTTAAATAAATTTCTTTAATTTTTTTTCTTTCTTTTTTTACTTTATAAAGGTTGATTGACTCTGACTCAATTTTATTGTATAATGTTGCAATAAAATTGCATATATTGTATAATTCAAAGGAGGGGAAATGAGTAAAAGTTTATATGAAGTATTAGGTGTTAGTGAAAACGCTACACAAGATGAAATCAAAAAAGCTTATAGAAAATTAGCAAGGAAATATCACCCGGATATTTGTAAAAAACCGGAATGTGAAGAAAAGTTTAAAGAAATCAATACTGCTTATGAAATTTTAGGTGACCCGGAAAAAAGAAAGCAGTATGACCAAATGGGTGATAGTATGTTTAACGGTCAAAATTTTCAAGACTTTTATAGACAGCATAAAGATGTGGATTTAGAAGATATCTTGTCTCAAATTTTCGGTGGAGGATTTTCAAGAACCACATACGGAAGCAGAGGTGGATTTGGTGGTTTCGGATTTGACGGATTCGGAGGTTTTGGTGGAGGTTTTGCTCCGGATTTGGATATCCACGCTACTATTAAGATACCGTTTGATTTAGCGATGAAAGGTGGTGTTTATAGTATCAACCTAAACGGTGAGACTATAAAAGTTAAAATACCAGAAGGTATTAAAACTGGACAAAAATTAAGAGTTAGAAGAAAAGGTAAGACTTTTCAGGGGCAAAGAGGTGATTTGATTTTAGAAGTTGAAGTTACTCCGTCTCCAGAATGGGAAAGAAAAGGTGATGATTTATATAAAAAAATTGATGTACCTTTAAAAACAATGATTTTTGGTGGAAAAGTAGGTGTGGATACCTTTAAAGGGCATATTAATGTAAAAGTACCTCAAAACTCTAAATGTTGTCAAAAATTAAGAGTTAAAGGATATGGAGTTAAAAATGGAGACTTATATCTTGAGTTAAGACCTATATTGCCGAAAGTTGAAAAACTTGATGAAGAGTTGGCAAAACTTATGCAGGAGAAATTACCGTCATAATCTCATAAAAGGAGGTGAGCTATGTATAGTTATGACGAACCGGTTTATTTAATCAGTGTAGTTAGTAAAATATTAAATATTCACCCTCAAACTCTTAGACAATATGAAAGAGAAGGGCTTATTAAGCCTAGCAGAACCGAAGGCAAAATGAGATTATATTCTCAAAGAGATATTGACAGGCTAAAGCTTATTTTATCTTTAGTAAGAGACCTTGGAGTTAATTTAGCCGGAGTTGAGATTATTTTACAGCTTAAAGAAGAGATTGAAGAGTTGCAAAAAGAGATTGAGATTTTAAAAAAACAACAAGGGCAAATTCCTAGAAATAGAAGTGTGATAATAAAAAAAGAAAATTATCAACTTATTTTGGTTCCTAATAGAGAAAATTAGAATAAGTTAAAAGGTAATGTTACCGCTCTTTTAAATAGTTCGAAAGGAGAGAGTAAAATCTCTTTTCCTAAATCTTGCTCCACTTGAGGATTGTTTATATCTCCTTTTACTATAATTTTTACATCTATTCCCCCGTCTTTCCCAAAAATTAGATAACTTAAACCTTTGCCTATAATAGGTATTTTTTTGATTTTTATTTTCATATTTGCAGTAATTTTAATAAAGAGGTAGTTTTTATTGAAATCTACATATCCTTTTGCGTAAAAAGCAAGGTTTGTTCCTATTATTTTTGCTTGTTTTATGTAAAGGATGTTTTTATAAAGTAAATAATTAATAAATCCGTTTTTTATTTTATAGCCTTTGGATGAAAATCCCGGTGATGATAAAGATAAAATAGAAGGAATAGTATTTATAAATGCAATTACGTTGTTTAATGTTTTTAGCTGATTCACCACCGCATGTTTAATATAAACTTTTCCACTATAAAAATCATCTGGAGATTTAACGAAAATAAAGTCCAGATCAATTTTTTTAAAAAAATCAAATTCGGGTAAAAAGGCTTTGAATTCTTCATTTGAAAAATTATTTCCCTCCATTAAGAAATAACCTTGTTTCGAATAACCTTTAATGGAGGAATGTTTATATGAAGATGTAATTGAAAAGTTGGAATTTTTATACAAAAGATTAGCTTTTTCAGATAAGAATTTATGATTTTTATATAAAATATTTGTATTTGTAGTCTTGATATTTATATTATTAGTGTTTTTTGAGGAGTTGTTTTCATTTTTGAATAATATTTTTTCTAAAGGAAATAAGTCGATATCTATATTATGTAATTCGGTTGAAATATTATTATGCTTTAATTGTAATCTTAAAAATCGGTTTGTAATTTCAATATTGTTATTTTTTATAAATATTTGAATCGGGATGTGAGTAATCGGTATTTTTGTTTTTGATGTGATTATTTGATTATTATGTTTAAAAAATATAGGAAGTTTAGGTGTAAAATAGGAATAGATATTAATAATTCCTTTATATGTGACATAAAGGATTCCGTTATCTATAAAATCTCTTAAAATAGTATGTTTTAGTAGTTCTTTTAAAGGGGAGACAATTAGATATTTTTCTTTTAAATTTATTAATATATGAGTTTTTTTTGTTGTTAAAGTATTTGATTTTAGATCCATTGTTATAATTTCTTTGTAATTTGTAAACTTTATTATGTTTTTAAAGTGAAAAGTTAATTTTATATTCGATAATATGTTTTTTTTATTTAAATCAATCGAACCATTCGAATCGAAAAATATTTTTGCATTTTGTAAATTGAGTATATTGTTTTTCGAATCAAATTTAATATTATCGTTGTTTAATATCGCATTTGTTTCTTGTGTGCTTAATTTTAAGTTTTCTATTCCAAAAACGGCATTTTTGATGCTTAATTGAGAATATATTTTTAAAGGATTTAATTTTAAAGAGGTAAAAAGATAATTTTCTCCTTTAGTTTGGATTATAGGTATTTTTGTTTTAGTAAGTATTTTAATTATTTTTCTTAATTTGTCGTTTAAAAGGAGATTCGAATAAAAGGTAAGTGTATCGGAATTTAAATCATATGAAATATTGTATATTTTTATGGAGTTTATAAGAGCGAATTTTGCTTGTAATTTTTTATTGATTGATAATACGGTATCTATTATTAAAATGGGAATGTTTTTAAAGTTTCCTTTTATAGTGGGAATTATTATTTGAGTTTCGTTGCCTTGCAAAAAAGGGGAATAAAATATTGTTTGTTGTTTCGGTATAAAGCATCTTATATTTTTAATGTAAAAAATCGGTTTTTTTATTTTATTAAAAATTAAGTTTTCGGCGGATATATTAAAATCTTTTAAATTACCCGTAATTTTTTTAACGTTGAAATTAATATTTTTATTAAGAAGATTTAGAGAGTTGTTTTTTAAAGTTATTATATTTGTCGGATTTTTGATATTTATTTTAATTAGAGGGGATTTGGCGTATAAGTAATTATATTTTAAGGAATATGATAAATTTAAATCTTTTATAAAAATTTTTTTCGGTTGAATAATATTTACAGACGTATTATTTATTTTAAGTTTGTAATTTTTTAGATGTAAAACGGTATTGTCGGAATAAATTAAATAATTTTTATATTTTAATTTTATGTTTTTTAGATAAGCTTTTATAATTAAATCGGAATTTAATAAAATTGAGGCGTTAATATCGCTTTTTAATGTTAAGTTTTTATTAAATGTAAAATTTTTGATGAATAATTTAGTGAAAATAAAACTTGGTTTTATTGATGTTTTCAGATAAGCTTTTTTTTGATTGATTTCAAAATTTGAAGAAAAGAAAAGAAAATCCGATTTTATTTCTGGCTCTATTAGTAGATTATTTATTTTTATATTGTATTTCGGAAAGCACATTTCTTCTATATTCATATAAAATTTGTTAGAATTTAAAATAGCTTTAAGGGTTAATTCGTTAGAAAGAATTTTTAGGTTTTGATTTTTAAAAAAAACATTATATTGATTATTGTTAAGGATTAATTTTTTTATTTGTATTTTTTCAAAATAATTTAATAATTTTAATTCTTCTTTTATTTTTAAGAAATTTAATTTGCTTTTTTTATTCTTTTTTTGATTTTTTATAATTAATCCGTTTATTTTAAGTACAATTTTATTATTTAATTTTACGAAAAGGTGTTTTACGGTTATGTTTTCTAATTTTAAATTTTTTAAAGAAATACCTTTAAATAGGCTGATGAAAATTACTATAAAACATAAAAAAGCGGTTAAAATAATAGATTGTATAGAAGTTTTAATGATATTCACGATTTTTATCCTTTTTTATTTTACTCAAAAAATAACCACTTCCAGAGTTGTATATATCCCTAAAGGTAGTGTAAATTATACAATAAAATCTTTACAAAAAAGAGGTTTTAATGTGGGTATTATTGATAAAGCGGTTCTTTATTTTATCGGTAAACCTCAAGCCGGATGGATTGATTTAAAATCAACTTCTCTTACTCAACTTGATTTTCTTTATAAATTAACAACGTCAAAAGCGGCTTTACAAAAAATTGTTATTATTCCGGGAGAAACTTCATATTTTGTTTATAATCAGATAGATTCTAAGCTTAAGTTACCTTATTTTAAATGCGATATTCCAGAAGGGTTTTTAAAACCTGACACTTATTTATTACCTATCGGAATGAGTAGAGAAAATGTTTGTAGATATCTTTATAATAATTCTTTGATGTATCATAAAATGATAAGTAATAAAATTTTCGGTACTTACGATTATGATAAATATAGGAGATATTTAATTATTGCAAGTATTATTCAAAAAGAGGCTGCAAATAAAAAAGAGATGAAAAAGATAAGTTCTGTAATTTACAATAGATTAAAAAAACATATGAAACTTCAAATGGACGGAAGTTTGAATTACGGAAAATATTCTCATATAAAAATTACTCCTAAAAGAATAAGAAGCGATAAGAGTCGTTTTAATACCTATAGATATTACGGGCTTCCTCTAGAAGCTGTTTGCATACCTTCAAAAGAGGCGATAATCGCAGCTATTTTTCCTTTAAAAACCGATTATCTTTATTTTTACAAGTGTGAGAAAAAACATCTTTTTTCTGTTAGTTATAAGCAGCATTTAAAAAATATTAAAAGATGTAAATAGTTTCTTTTTGTAACATTTGTAAATAAATAAAAATCAGAATTGTTACTTTTCGTATAAAAAACTGATAAAATTTAATAATAAAAAATTAAAAGGAGAGTTTATGAAGCCTACAATCGTATGGACAAAAATAGACGAAGCACCATATTTGGCAACATTCAGCTTACTACCAATCGTAGAAGCTTTTACAAAAGATGCTAATGTAAATATTGAGTTAAGAGATATTTCTCTTGCCGGAAGAGTTATCGCAGAATTTTCCGATATGTTACCGGAGAATTTAAGACAACCGGATGAACTTGCTTATTTAGGTGAATTAGTAAATAAACCGGAAGCAAACGTAATTAAACTTCCAAACATTTCAGCGTCAATTCCACAACTTGTTGCTACAATTAAAGAACTTCAATCTCAAGGATACCCTCTACCGGATTTCCCGGAAGAACCAAAAACAGCAGAAGAGGAAAAAATCAGATTAAAATATTTAAAATGTGTAGGTTCTAACGTTAACCCGGTACTTAGACAAGGTAACTCCGATAGAAGACTTGCAGAACCTGTAAAAGATTACGCAAAAATGCATCCACACAGTATGAAATCAGTAGAGTCTACAAGTAAATCTTATGTAGATCATATGGATAAAAACGACTTTTATGCAAATGAAAAGAGCTTCACTGCTCCAAGAGATATGAAAGTTAAATTTATTTTCGAAGATAAAGACGGAAATAAAAAAGAACTTAAAGAAATTGAACTTCAAGAAGGTGAAGTATTTTCAGCTACATTCTTAAACAGAAAAACTCTTAGAGACTTCTATGAAGAAGTAATTAAAGATGCAAAAGATAAAGATATTCTATTTAGTTTACATTTAAAAGCTACAATGATGAAAGTTTCTGACCCGGTAATGTTTGGGGATGCTATTAGAGTGTACTATAAAGAACTTTTCGATAAATTCGGAAAAGAACTGGAAGAAATCGGATTTAATCCGAACAACGGTTTAAGTGACTTAGAAGCAAAACTTTCTAAACTTCCGGAAGATAAACAAGAAGCTATTAAAGCTACTTTAAAAGAAATCTATGCAAAACAACCAAGACAATATATGGTAGACAGTGATAAAGGTATTACAAACCTTCACAGACCAAACGATGTGATTGTTGACGCTTCAATTCCGGCAGTTATCAAAAACGGACTTAAAGGTTGGGGACCGGACGGTGAAGTTGAAGATTGTGTAATTACGGTTCCGGATAGAACATATGCAAGAATGTATAAAGAAATTGTAGCTGATATCGTTAAACACGGACAATTTGACCCTACAAAAATCGGAACGGTTCAAAACGTTGGTCTTATGGCTATGAAAGCTGAAGAGTACGGAAGCCACGATAAAACATTCTTCCCACCAAAGGAAGGTAGAATTTATGTAGAAGATGATCAAGGTAATGAAATTATGAGTCATGAAATGGATGCCGGAGATATTTACAGAGCATATACTGCTAAAGATATCGCTATTAAAGACTGGATTAAACTTGCAGTAAATAGAGCAAAAGATAGTGGATATCCAATTGTATTCTGGCTTGACAGCAACAGAGCACACGATGCCGAACTTATCAAAAAAGTTATTAAATATCTACCGGAACACGACCTTGAAGGAGTTGAATATTATATTCTAGCTCCGGAACAAGCAATGAAATACACATTACCAAGATTTAGAGCAGGGCTTGGAACAATTTCTGTAACAGGTAACGTACTTAGAGACTATTTAACTGACCTTTTCCCAATTATTGAAGTTGGTACAAGTGCAAGAACTCTATCAATCGTTCCGTTACTTGCAGGTGGAGGATTGTTTGAAACAGGTGCTGGTGGTTCAGCTCCAAAACACGTTGAGCAATTCATTAGAGAAGGTCACTTAAGATGGGATAGTTTGGGTGAATTCCTAGCATTGGTAGAATCTTTAAAACTAGCTAAAAAACAAGGTGGAAGCGAAGAAATTACAACAATCGCAGAAGCTCTAAACAGAGCGGTAGGTAAATATCTACAAAATGATAAAACTCCAAAAAGAAAAGTTGGTCAACTTGATAACAGAGGAAGTCACTATTATTTAGCAAGATATTGGGCGGAAGAACTTGCAAACTGTGGTAATCCTACTCTTGAAGCTAAATTTAGACCGGTTGCAAAAGAACTTAAAGAAAATGAAGAAAAAATCTTAGAAGAAATTAGAGCGGTTGAAGGTAAACCTTGTGATATCGAAGGATATTATCATCCGAATGAAGAAAAAGTAGCTAAATGTATGAGACCAAGTGCTACATTTAATAAAATTATTGATGCTTTAAGATAACCCTTTGGGTTGTCTTTTTATTTTTGTAAAGGATAAAGATGTCAAATAAAGTATCAATTGTAGGTGCAGGAAATGTTGGAAGTATTGTGGCGTATTCTCTTGCAATGCAAGGGCTTGCTCATGAAATTATTTTAGTTGACAGAGATACTGACAGAGCTAAAGGTAAAGCACTTGATATGAGCCATGCTGCAAGTGCCGTGAGAAGCCATTCCATTGTAAGAGCAGCTGAGAGTTATGAAGATGTAAGAGGAAGTAAAGTTGTTGTTATTACTGCCGGATTTCCAAGAAAACCAGGAATGACAAGAGAGGATTTACTTCTTAAAAATGCAGAAATTATGAAAGAAGTTGTTACAAACGTAAAAGAAGTTGCTCCGGAAGCTATCTTAATAGTCGTATCAAATCCACTTGACGCAATGACTTATACCGCTTTAAAAATATCGGGTTTTCCTAAAAATAGAGTTATTGGAATGGCCGGAATACTTGATAGTGCTAGAATGGCTTATTTTATTTATGAAAAATTGGGTTATGGTGCAGGTCAAATTAGAGCCAGTGTGATCGGAGGGCATGGAGATTTTATGGTCCCACTTCCTAAATATTCAACTGTGGCCGGAGTTCCTTTAAGTGATTTACTTTCTCAAAAAGAGATTGATGAGGTGGTGGAAAGAACTAAGCACGCTGGTGCCGAAATAGTAGGATATCTTAAAACCGGTAGTGCATATTTCGCTCCTGGAAAATCAACAGCTATTATGGTTGAAGCAATTTTAAAAGATTCTAAACAGATTTTTCCTTGTGCAGCTTATTTAGACGGAGAATATGGGTATAAGGATATTGTAAACGGTGTACCGGTTATGATAGGAAAAGACGGAGCGGAAAAAGTTATTGAAGTAACTCTTGACCCTTGTGAAAAAGAGATGTTTAGAAAAAGTGTAAAAGCGGTTGAAGAGATGGTTGAAATTTTAAACAAAGATTTTTTAAAGGATGTAAAATGAGGGTAGTAAAATATGAAGATATTGTAAAATCAATTAAAGATATGATTATCTACTCAACTACTCACTTGGCTCCCGATATGCTTGAAGCTTTAAAAAAAGCTTATGAAGAAGAAAAAAGTGAAGTAAGTCGTGCAGTGCTTAAACAACTTCTTGAGAATGCCGAAATAGCTGAAAAAGAGTGGAAGCCTTTATGTCAAGATACAGGTCTTGCGATTTATTTCGTAAAAGTTGGAGAAGATGTAAAGGTTGAGGGTGGAACTCTTAAAGAAGCAATTTATGAAGGTACAAGATTAGGATATGAAGGAGGATATCTTAGAGCCAGTACTTGTGACTGTTTTACAAGGTCTAATCTTAAAGAAAAAATAGGATACAATCTTCCACCGATTATCTATTTTGATATAGTGCCTGGAGATAAGATTGAAATCGAATATGCGGCTAAAGGTGGGGGAAGTGAAAACGTTTCTCGTGCTACTGTTCTTGCTCCGGCTCAAGGAAAAGCGGGTATTAAAGAGTTCGTAAAAAAAGTTGTAAGTGACGCAGGTCCTAACCCTTGTCCACCGCTTGTTGTAGGAGTTGGAATCGGAGGAAGCTTCGATATGGCGGCGGTTATGAGTAAACACGCTCTTTTTAGAAGTATAGGCACAGAAAATCCGGACCCGGAAATGGCTGAATTTGAAAAAGAACTTAAAGAAGAACTTAATAAACTTGGAATCGGTGCTATGGGTATGGGTGGTACTCAAACAGTACTTGCCGTGCATATTGAAACATATGAGGGAAGAATGTGTCATATTGCATCACTTCCGGTAGCTGTTAATATTCAATGTCATAGTTCTAGACATTCTCATATAACTATTTAAGGAGAAAAAATGGCAGAATATAAATTAAAAACCCCACTTACTGATGAAGATGTTGAAAAATTAAGAGCAGGGGATATTGTATATTTAACAGGTGTAATTTATACTGCAAGAGACGCAGCGCATAAAAGACTTGTTGATTTAATCGAAAAAGGTGAGGAACTTCCTTTTGATTTAAAAGGTAGTGTAATTTATTTCGTAGGACCTACTCCTCCAAAACCGGGAGACCCTATTGGAAGTGCCGGTCCTACTACAAGTTATAGAATGGATAGTTATTCTCCTATTCTTATAAAACACGGTCAAAAAGGTATGATTGGTAAAGGTAAAAGAAACGAAGCGGTAAAAGAAGCTTGTAAAAAATATAAAGCCGTATATTTCGGAGCGACGGGTGGAGCTGGTGCACTTCTTGCCCAAAGAATTAAAAAAGCGGAAGTTATCGCTTATCCGGAACTTGGACCGGAAGCTATTAGAAGACTTGAAGTGGAAGAATTTCCGGTAGTTGTAGTAAACGACTGTTATGGAAACGATTTATACGAACAGGGTAGAAAAGAGTGGGAATCAAAATAGTTTCGAAAAGTAAAACTGTTTTGATATAAAAAACTTATAATTATCCAAACACTTCTAAAATATGATAAACTTTAATACTCAATTTTGGGAGTGTTATAAAAATTTAAAAGGAGAGTAAATGAATATACATGAGTATCAAGCAAAAGAGATATTTAGAAAATACGGTGTGCCTACTCCTAGAGGTGGAGTTGCGTTTTCCGGACCGGAAGCTAGAAAAGTAGCTGAAAGTTTAGGTGGAAATCTTTGGGTTGTAAAAGCTCAAATTCACGCAGGTGGTAGAGGTAAAGCAGGTGGTGTTAAACTTGCAAAAAGTCTTGAAGAAGTAGAAAAAATAGCGGAAGAAATGCTTGGAATGACTCTTGTAACTCACCAAACAGGACCGGAAGGTAAAGTAGTAAAAAAAGTTTATATTGAAGAGGGTGCTGATATTAAAGATGAGTTTTATCTTGGTATGGTACTTGATAGAGCTCTTGAAATGCCGGTAATGATGGCAAGTACTGAAGGTGGTATGGAAATTGAAGAAGTTGCAGCTAAAACTCCTGAAAAAATTATTAAAGTTGCAATTGACCCGGCAATAGGATTCCAACCGTTTCACGCCAGAAAACTTGCGTTCGGACTTGGACTTTCAAAAGAAGAACAAAAAGAATTTATAAAATTTGCAACTGCTTTATATAACGTATATATGGATAATGATGCAGAAATGATTGAAATTAATCCTCTTATTAAAACTGGTGACGGAAAATTCCTTGCACTTGACGCAAAAATGGGATTTGACGATAATGCACTTTACAAACATCCTGAAATCGCTGAAATGAGAGATTTAGACGAAGAAGAACCAACTGAAGTTGAAGCTAAAAAATACGGCTTAAGCTACATTAAACTTGACGGAAACGTCGGATGTATGGTTAACGGAGCCGGACTTGCTATGGCTACAATGGATATTATTAAACACGAAGGTGGAGAACCGGCTAACTTCTTAGACGTTGGTGGTGGAGCAAATCCGGATACTGTTGCTAAAGGTTTCGAAATTATTTTAAGTGACCCTAACGTTAAATCAATTTTTGTAAATATTTTCGGTGGAATCGTAAGATGTGACAGAATTGCAAACGGTATTTTACAAGCTACTGAAAAAGTAGAAGTAAACGTTCCTGTAATCGTAAGACTTGACGGAACGAACGCAGAGGAAGCTGCAGAAATTTTAAGAAATGCGAATATTAAAAATATTATTCCTGCTGAAAATTTAAAAGATGGTGCTAAAAAAGCTGTTGCAGCTGCGAAAGGAGAGTTATAATGAGTATTTTAGTAAATAAAGATACAAAAGTAATAGTTCAAGGGTTTACTGGTAAAGAAGGTACTTTCCACGCTGAACAATGTATGGCTTACGGTACTAATATTGTAGGTGGGGTTACTCCGAATAAAGGTGGAATGACTCATCTTGGCAAACCGGTATTTAATACAGTTGAAGATGCGGTAAAAGCTACAGGGGCGACTGTTAGTATGATTTTCGTACCTCCTGCATTTGTTGCGGATGCCGTAATGGAAGCTGCGGATGCCGGAATTGAACTTGCCGTAATTATTACCGAAGGTGCTCCGGTTAAAGATATGATGTATGCTAAACATTACGCACAAAAAAAAGGTATGAATACAATCGGACCAAATTGTCCCGGAATTATTACTGCTGAAGAGTGTAAAATCGGTATTATGCCAGGAAACATCTTCAAAAAAGGAAACGTTGGGCTTATTTCTAAATCTGGTACATTAACTTACGAAGCAAGTAACCAGGTAGTAAAAGAAGGGTTCGGTATCACTACTGCAGTTGGTATTGGTGGTGACCCAATTATCGGTCTAAGTTATAAACAACTTCTTCCAATGTTTGAAGCGGACCCGGAAACCGAAGCAATCGTTATGATTGGTGAAATCGGTGGGGATCTTGAAATTCAAGCTGCAAAACTTATAAAAGAACAAATTACAAAACCTGTTATTGCATTTATTGCAGGTCAAACAGCTCCAAAAGGTAAAAGAATGGGGCATGCAGGTGCTATTATTAGTGGAAGTAAAGGTACTGCAGCTGAAAAAATGGCTGCACTTAGAGAAGCGGGAGTTTATGTAGTTGAATCGCCGGCTGATATTGGGATTACTGTTGCTAAAGCGTTAGCTGAAAAAAACAAATAACATTATCTTCCCCTTTTTGAGGGGATTTTAAGTAAGGGTTTAATATGAAACTTAAAGTAAAAATGTTACTTACGGTTTTGATAGCTGTTTTTCTTACTGCATTTTCTCTTAGTCTTACTTTGGTGTTTGATTTACAAAAATTAGGTGATTATATTCATAAAAGTTTTAAGAGTGCTTTAACTGCCGATATTCGAAACGAATTGAAAAGTAATGTTGAAATGGCGACAAATGTTGCAAAAAGTGTCTATTCGTTAACTCACAGTAAAAAAGACGTTATTAAAGTATTAAGTTCTATGAGATACGGTAAAAATAAAAACGGATATTTTTTTGCTTATACCTGGGATAATAATAAAAATTATTATTTTGCATTTCATGGGGTAAAATCTAAATTAAACGGTAAAAAAACGAATATTGATAAGCCGGATATAAAAGGCAATATATTTAGAAAAGAACTTATTCAAAAAGGATTAGAGGGAGGAGGATTTGTTAATTATTTCTATAAAAAACCTTCGACCGAAAAAATAGTTCCTAAACTTGCTTATTCAAAATATATGCCGGAACTTAATTGGGTAATAGTAACCGGTGCTTATTTAGATGATATTAATCAAAAAATTGTTAATGTAGATAAAAGAATTAAGGAGGCTATAAAAGTTATATTGGTTCATAATTTAGTGCTTAGTATTTTGATTTTGTTTATTTCTTTAAGTATTGCATACTATATAATAGTTAAATTTATAGTTAATCCTATAGAAAAACTAAAAAATACGGTAAATGAGATAATAACTACTAAAGATTTTACTAAAAAAATAGAGATAAAAACAAATGATGAAATTAGCGAAATTTCTAGAGGTATTAATAGATTAATTGAAAACATGGAAGATGTTTTAAGAGAATTTAACAATATTTCTTCGAATATTTCAAATTCCGTTGCTCTTGTGATAAGAGAGAGCGATATTATAAAGGAATTTACGACTCAAACTACGAAATTAATCGATGAGTCCGCAGAGCTTATAGATTCCGTTACTAATAAATTGAATACTAATATTAGCGAATTTGAAAATGTAGAAAGAGATATCAAAGATATTTCAAACGAAGTTGGTGTTATTAATAACAATATAGCTAAACTTACTCAAAAAGTAGAAGTTACAAATCAGCAGGAAAATGAAATTTCTACCGGTATGCTTAGTTTAAACAGTAAAATGGATGATATTAAAAATATTCTTGTAACTATTAATGAAATAGCGGACCAGACGAATTTACTTGCGTTAAATGCGGCTATTGAAGCAGCAAGAGCCGGAGAGCATGGTCGTGGCTTTGCCGTAGTTGCAGATGAAGTAAGAAAACTTGCTGAAAGAACTCAAAAAAGTTTAAATGAGATTAAAACGACTATTGAGCTTTTAACTCAATCGGTTGCGAATTTTGCTTCTATGATGGAAAGTAATGTTGAGAATTTTAGGGAAATAGAAAATATGGTAATGGAAATAAAAACAAAAAGTGATGAAATTTTCCTGAAAACTCAACATATTTATAAAACATCTGAAGAGACAATTAAAGAAACTTTTGAAATAGAGCAAGAAATAGAAAGTGTTGATAAACTTATGAAAAATGTTGATGAAAAAGCAAAAGATAATATTCGTATAGTTGATAAAATTAGTTCTTTGGTTAAAGGTTTTGAGAATAGTATTTTAAGCTTAACGAATAAGATTAAAGAATTTAAATTTTAGTTTACCAAAAGTAACAAATTATTCGTTTATTTTTTATAGGTTTCTTTTTTCTTTTATAACTATTTCATTTTTGATATTATATATTACGTAAAGAAACGCAAAAGGAGTTTAAATGGCACTAAATGTTGATTTTAAAATACCGGCACCGGAAAATACACCGGTATGGGTTGATGAAAGTAAGTGTAAAAGTTGTGAATTATGCGTGGATTTTTGTCCGACGGGTGTTCTTGAAATGGTACCGGATCCTCATAATATTTTAGGACAAATGGTAAAAGTATCTCATCCGGAATATTGTATCGGATGTAAAGAGTGTGAACTTGAATGTCCGGATTTTTGTATTTTTGTAGCCGAAAGGGATGAATATAAATTTAAAAAACTTAATGAAGTTAAAAAGTTAAAAGGAGAAGCGTAATGCCTAGAGAAATAGTAAGTACGGGAAATCAACTGGCAGCACTTGCGGCAATTGATGCCGGTTGTAGATTTTTCGGTGGATATCCTATTACTCCGTCAAGTGAAATTGCTCATGAAATGAGTAAACTTTTACCTAAAGTAGGCGGTCAATTTATTCAAATGGAAGATGAAATTGCGGGTATTTCAGTTGCACTTGGTGCTAGTATGAGCGGTGTTAAATCAATGACAAATACATCAGGACCTGGTATTTCTCTTAAATCGGAACAAATAGGACTTGCTTTTATGGCCGAAATACCTCTTGTAATTACAAACGTAATGAGAGGTGGACCGTCAACCGGACTTCCGACAAGACCACAACAAGGCGATATTCTTCAAGCACTTGCTCCGACGCACGGGGATTATCAGTCAATTACATTATGTGCCGGAAGTCTTGAAGAGTGTTATACGGAAACAGTTAGAGCATTTAACTTAGCTGAAAGATTTATGACACCGGTATTTGTGTTACTTGACGAAACACTTGGACATATGGTTGGTAAAGCGGTTCTTCCGGAGAAAGAAGAAGTTGAAAAAAATATAGTAAACAGAAGAGTTTTTGAAGGTGATCCAAAAGATTACAGACCTTATGATGTTCCTCAAGATGAACCGGCTATCTTAAACCCATTCTTTAAAGGGTACAGATATCATATTACGGGACTTCATCACGGACCGACAGGATTCCCTACAGAAGACGCTAAAATGTGTCAAGATTTAATTGACAGACTATTTAATAAAATTTTAGCTCACAAAGATGAAATTGAAAGTTATGAAGAATTTATGCTTGATGATGCCGATATTGCTGTAATTGCATACGGAAGTGTGGCTTTAGCGGTAAAAGAAGCTATTAAACAACTTAGAGAAGAGGGTATTAAAGTGGGGTTATTCAGACCAATTACGCTTTGGCCATCTCCGGAAGAAAAAATTGCGGAAGTTTGTAAAAAATTCGATAAAGTACTTGTAACTGAAATGAATAAAGGTCAATATATTAAAGAAATTGAAAGAGTAAGTGGAAGAAGAGATTTAGATACGTTATTTAAAGCAAACGGTAGACCTATAAGCCCGGCGGAAATAAAAGCTAAACTTAAAGAAATGGCAGCAAAATAATTTATAAGGAGTAAAAATGGCATTTAATTATGATTATTATTTAAGAACAGATAAAATGCCGACACTATGGTGTTGGGGATGTGGTGACGGTATTATTATGAAAGCTATGATTAGAGCTTTTGCAAAACTAGGATGGGATAAAAATGATATCTGTATAGTATCGGGAATCGGATGTTCGGGAAGATTTTCAAGTTATATCGACGCAAATACTGTTCATACAACTCACGGAAGAACAGTAGCGTATGCAACTGGTATTAAACTTGCAAATCCGGATAAACACGTAATCGTTGTTGCAGGTGACGGTGACGGGCTTGCAATCGGTGGTAACCATACAATTCACGGATGTAGAAGAAATATTGACCTAAACTTCGTATTAATCAATAACTTCATCTACGGTCTTACAAACAGCCAGGTTTCACCTACTACTCCAAAAGGTGCATGGTCTGTAACAACTCAGTACGGAAACATTGACCCGACTTTTGACCCGGCGGAACTTGCTAAAGGTGCAGGTGCTACATTTATCGGAAGAGAAAGCGTTGCAGAAGCTCAAAAACTTGAAAGACTATTTGTAAAAGGTTTTCAACATAAAGGATTCAGTTTCTTTGATATTCATTCAAACTGCCACGTAAACTTCGGTAGAAAAAATAAATTAGCCCAGGCTAAACAAAATATGGATTGGATTGAAAGTAACTTAATTCCTAAAAACAAATGGGATAAACTAAGCCCTGAAGAACAATACGAACTTAGAAAACAAGGTAAATTCCCAAGAGGAATTCTACATCACGTAGAAGAACCGGAATACTGCGAAGAATACTATAAACTAATCGACAGAGTAAGGGGCAACCAATGAGAAAACAACTAAGATTTACAGGGGTTGGAGGACAAGGTGTCCTTCTTGCCGGTGAAATTTTAGCAAGAGCTTATGTAAAAGCCGGTAAATACGGAGTTCAGGTAGGTACATATACATCTCAAGTTAGGGGTGGTCCTACTAAAGTTGACATTATATTAGATGATGAACCGATTCTTTATCCTTATGCAGTGGATGGTGAGATTGATTTTATGCTTTCAGTTGCAGATAAATCTTATCAATTGTTCAAAGATGGTGTAAAAGACGGTGGAATTATTGTGTATGAACCAAACTTAGTATATCCTACTGAAGAGGATAAAAAAAGATGGGATATGTATCCGATTGAAGTAATTACAATTGCAAAAGAAAAAGTAGGTAACGTAATTACTCAATCAGTTGTAGCACTTGCAATCGCTACAAGAATGAATAATCTTGATAAAGATCTTGTATTCCAAGCTATGATAGAAACAGTTCCGGCTAAAGCTGTTGAAGTTAACAAAAAAGCGTTTGAGTTTGGATATCAAGCGGCAGAAGAAGCTTTAAAAACTAAAGCTTAATTTCTGCTTTTTTCTTTTTTGTCTTTTATTGTGTCTGTCACTTAAATGAGAAACTTTTGTGAAAGGTTATAAAACGGTTATAAAAGACAGAAAGGAAAAAGTTATTTTCCTTTTACTGCATCAAGTGCTCTTTGAAGAAGTTCTGCGTGATACACTTCCTGGCGAGATATAAATAGTAAAAAGTTGCTAAGTTCTTCATTTCCTATTTTTTGAGCTAAAATTAAGCATTGCTTTTCTGCATCTATTTCTTCTTCAATGTTTTCTTTTAAGAATTCCACAATGGCTATATTTTGATATTTTTCTTTCGGAATAGGTCTAGGAAGAATTAATACTCCCATTTGACTGGCAAGTTCTGCAAATCTTCTTAGATGATAAATAGAATCATATGCTAAGTCCGTAAATGCTGAATTTGCGTCAACTTCGTTTGAATGTACTTTTAAATAGCTGTAAATTGTAATAAGTTCATACTCTTTAAATGTCTCTTCCATTAAGAAAAATACCAGTGCTGCTTTTGATTCTTCCGTTAACTCAATACCCGGTAGGATTTTTGATTGATTAAATGCACTTATGTTTCCTTCTAAATCAAGCTTTCTTAATTGAGATAAGAAATATTCATCATCGTTTTCAAATCTATCTGTTGATGGGGTTTTAATTTCTTTATAAAGTTTTAAATTTTCTTCCAAATCGTTAATTAATACTTCAAGTAACTCTTCTTCAGTTTGTTGTTCTATTTTTTTTATCTCTTCCACTTTAAAGTCCATATTAAATTCAACATTTTCTTTTACGGCATCTGCCATTGCCCATACTATATGGCGATATTTGAATATTGCTATATCTTCAAGTAATCTTTTTGCTACTTGTTCTTTTACTATAACGCTTGCGTAAATAAATTTAATGAAACTTTCGTGCTGAAATCTGATTAATCTTTGCATTTTTTATCCTTTTTTTGTTTTAGTATATCCAAATTTTAGTGTAAAAAAATTGATTTATATCAACTTTTTCTTTTTAAGATATATTTTATCGCATTTTCATAACTTTTTGTGTTTGCTTTTCCTTGGTACGCTATGTCAAAAGCGGTTCCGTGGTCTACGGAAGTGCGTAAAATCGGTAAATTTAAGCTCACGTTTATACTCTCTTCAAAATATAAAGCTTTTAGAGGGGCTAATCCCTGGTCGTGATACATCGCTATAAACACACCTTTTTTTGCAGTAAATGCTATATCCGGTACCAAAGGACCGTAAAAGATTTGGCGATTTAAAATTTTGTTTGCTTGAATGATGGCCGGGGATATCTCTTTTATCTCTTCATCTCCTAAAACTCCACCGTCGCCTGCGTGTGGATTTAAAGCCAAAACACCTATTTTTTCAAATTTTGTACTTTTATAAAAATCTAAGAAAAATTTTATGAGTTTTTCTTTTTTTATTTTACTTGGTACTTCTTTTAAGGGGATATGTTCGGTGTACAACGCTACATACATTTTTTCGCAGCCTAGCATCATAATAGCTTCTTTTTTAAAGATATCTCTTAATACTTCCGTATGGCCTTTGTATTTTATTCCTGCTTTATTCCAGGCTTCTTTGTTGATAGGAAGAGTTGTTATTGCGTCAACTTTTTTGTTTTTTGCCAGATCTATGGCTTTTAAGAAACTTTTGTATGAATATTTTCCGGATTTTGCGTCAACTTTGCCAGGATTTATTTCAAAGTCCCCTTCAACTTCAACTGTTTGAAAATCATCGGGAATAGGTGTTTTTAGAAGTTTACTTGCTTTTTGAAGCATAGTTTTATTTATACAGTAAATAGGGGTTATTTTTGTTTTAATTTTGTCGTGGGCTTTTAGGGCTATTTCAAATCCTATTCCGTTTAAATCTCCTATGCTTATTGCTACTTTTTTCATAATATATCCTTTAGTTCGATTTTGTATTTATTAAATCTGAATTCGGCTTCTTTTAAATAAAAAAAGAAGTTTTCGTTTTTTATACCTTTGAATTTTTTTATAAACTCTTCAAAGTACTCCCAAAACATCGGAATTGTAATATTTGTTTTGATTTTGATGATATGACTTTGGGTTAAAAGTTTTTTAATTTCCGTAGGGGATAAGTTTTCGTATGCTTTCATATCGCTAAGCAAAATATTATAAACCTTTGCTCCATAGTCTATAGTTAAAAAATTTTGTGCTTTGTAAATTGCTGATTTTTGTTTTTTATTTGTTTTGGGGATATAGAGATATTCTGCAAACTCTTTTATGGATTCTTTTTTTAAAAACTCTTCTTCACATATTTTTGCCATTATTTTTCTTATATGTTGAATTTCTTTAACTACGCTTGCATAGGAAAAGTTGTATTTATTTGCAATTTCACCGGGGGAGAGGTTTTGTAAAAATGAGTGCAGTATTTTTGCTTTTCTATCTATTTTTTTGGGTGAAAATTTTCTTTTACACTTTGCACATTTATAATAGCCGTTGTTTAGTTTGTATATGATATAGTGGTTGCAGTAAATACAGCTCATATAAATCCTTTAAGTTTAGTTCTGAAATTATACAAGAAAAAAGAAAATTTAATTAATTTTTAAGATTTTTTGATATTATTTAATTGACCGTTTTAGAAAGTTTCTTTTAGTGAATGAGTATTTAATCTAATCTTAAGTTTCTTTTTTTATAATTTTAAAGCCTTTTAAAAAGTTTCTTCTTAAGAAGAAACCTCCCTCTTTCTTTAGTGACTGACTCCTTTTTAGGTTCTTGTATATTTTTAGAACTTTGCCTTGAGTTTGTTTTTTTAAAAGTTTAGTCCTAAAAATAAATAAGAAACTCTAAATTTTAAGTTTTTATTAAGTTTTTAGAGTATAATTTCTCAAAAAAAAGGATATAAAATGCACATTCCTGACGGATATATTTCACCGGCGACTTGTGCTATAACGTATGCGATTGCCGTGCCTTTGTGGTATGTGGGGTTTAAAAAGCTAAAAGAAAAGCTAAACGAAAACACTTTGCCTATTTTGGCTGCATTGAGTGCTTTGAGTTTTATTATTATGATGTTTAATATTCCGGTACCGGGAGGTACGTCAGCCCATGCGGTGGGGGCTGTTGCTATTTCTATTTTGTTTGGACCTTGGGTCGGATTTGTTGCCGTATCTCTTGTGCTTTTGATTCAAGCAATAATCTTTGGAGACGGTGGTATAAGTGCCTGGGCTATAAACTCTTTGGCAATGGGATTTGTAGGTAGCTTTGTAGGGTACTATGTGTTTAATGCATTAAAAAAATATAAATTCGCACCTTTTATAGCCGGATATGTGGGAATTGTGGCTTCTGCTGTGGTAATAGGGGTGATTTTGGGTATTCAGCCTATGTTTTGGAGTGTTAATGGTGAGCCTGAATATTTTCCTTTCGGGTTAAGCGTATCTCTTCCTGCTATGATAGGGGTACATCTGTTAATAGGTGTAGCAGAAGGTATTTTAACTCAAATCGTTTATAACTTGGTAGATGAAAAAATGAAAAAGGAAGTGGCGATATGAAAAAGAAACTTTTTATTCTACTGGGGGTATTGATTGCATTGCTTCCTTTGGGGCTTTTAACTGACGCACCGGCGTGGGGTGAATGGGATAGTGAATATTTTAAAAAGGTTTTGGGTTATATTCCTCAAGGAATAGAGAGACTGGGGGATAAGTTTTCTTTTAAAGTGTTGTTTCCGGATTATTCGCTTCCGGGAAGCAGTGATATTATAGGGTATTATTTAAGTGCTATAGTGGGGGCTTTACTTATATTTGTAATTTACTATCTTATTTTTCTTGCAGTAAAAAGGAAAGAGAGTTGAGGATTTTTTTTCTTTTCTTTTTTTTCGCTCTTCTTTATCTTAAAAGAATAGATATTATCTTAGGAGTAATCGGAGTTTTATTTTTACTGGATTATAAGTATTTTTTTAAACGTGTGAAAAAGGTGTTTTTTTCAATTCTCTTTTTTAATACGGGAGTTAGTTTGGGGTATGTGTTTATGGCTTATTTTAAGGGGATTTCTCCTTGGCATTATATTGTTTATATTAATCTAAAAGTCTTTATGATGACTTATTTTGTATTTTGGTTTTTCAGCAAGGTAAATGTAGTTGAGTTTTTTTCTTTCTCTAAGGATTTTAGTTATCTTTTAACTATGACTCTTTCTCAAATCTTTTCCTATAAAAAGACCTTTGAAGATTTTAGAATGGCTTTTAAGTCTAGAGTTGTTAGTTTAAGGGATAAGGAAAAAAAGTTTATTTCGAATACTTTTAGGTTTTTTTTTAAAAAGGCTATGAGAGATTCTAAAGAAAAAGCACTTGCAATGAGGGCTAGAGGTTTTTTTGAAGATTAGGAGTATGAATGGTTAAAATAGAAAACGGATATTTTGAATATGAGGATAGTCTGGCGTTAGACGGTATTGGTTTGGAAATTAAGAAAAATGAAAAGGTTATTTTATTCGGAAATAACGGAAGTGGAAAATCTACTCTTTTGAGAATTTTGGGGGGGCTTTATTTTTTAAAAAAGGGTAATTATTTTTTCGAAGATAAAAAAATAACTAAAAAAAGTGTAAATAAAGAGTTTAGAAAGAGTGTAGGGATTTTGTTTCAAAATCCGGAAGCTATGATTTTTAATCCGACGGTTTATGATGAAATAGCTTTTTCGCTTAAAGAATTCGGATTTGATAATATAGATGATAGGGTAATTGAAATTGCAAAAAGGTTTGAAATAGAGAAGCTTTTGAAAAAATCTCCTTTAGAACTTAGTGGAGGAGAAAAACAAAAAGTAATGTTAAGTGCGATTTTGGTATATGAGCCTAAACTTTTGCTTTTAGATGAACCTACAGCCGCAATGGACCCTAAAACGAGCGGGTGGTTTGTGGATTTTATGTATGATATCGATATTACTTGTTTGATAGCCACTCACGATTTGGCTTTGGGGTATGAGCTTAGCAATAGAGCCGTTGTTATGAGTGAAGAGCATAAGATTATTTATGACGGCGATATGGAAAAGCTTATGGGAGATGTGGAGGTTTTATTAAAAGCGAATTTAATTTATAAACCCAAACATAATAAAAAAAGGTTTGTCAATTCTAATTATCATTTCCATTTTTGATATAATCTAATAAAATTTAAAGGAGTTATAATGGCTGAAATTATTAACGAAGATATTAAAAACAATCCTCAATTGTCTCATAAAGTAACGGTAATTGAAAAAATATTAAGCAAAAATAATGCAATGGCTGATGAGATAAGAAGTGAATTTAACAAACATAAAATCACTTGTTTTAATATGATGAGTAGCCCAGGAAGTGGAAAAACTACGACTCTTGAAAATCTTGCAGATAGACTGCCTTATAAGTTTGCGGTCATTGAAGGTGACCTTGAAACTAGTAGGGATGCTCAAAGACTTAGAAATAAAGGAATTTGGTCTTTTCAACTTCAAACCGGGCGTGCTTGTCACTTAGATGCCGGAATGGTAAAACACGCAATGCCTCATTTTCCGTTTGATGAGGTGGAAGTGGCTTTTATTGAAAATGTAGGGAATCTTGTGTGTCCTGCAAGTTATGATGTAGGGGCTCATTATAATATGGTGTTTGTAAGCGTACCGGAGGGAGATGATAAAATCGAAAAATATCCGGTAATGTTTAGAAAAGCCGATATTGTAATTATTACAAAAGCAGATATGGTGGATTATTTTGATTTTGATATCGAAAGAGCTATTGAAAATGCAAGAAAACTAAAACCCGGAGTTCCGGTAGTGTTACTTAACAATAAAACCGGTGAAGGGCTTGATGAGATAATTGAGTGGATTAAAGAAAAACGTCAAGAACATTTAAAAAGTTTGGAGGGTTAATATGTGTTTGGCAATTCCTAGTAAAGTTTTGAGTATAGATGAGAATAATATTGCTGAAGTTGATACGTTGGGTGTTAAAAGACAAGTTAGTCTTGATTTGATTCAAGAAGAGGTAAAACCGGGGGATTATGTTTTAATTCACGTAGGGTATGCAATGGGAAAAATTGATGAAAAAGAGGCTCTTGAGAGTATAGAAATTTATAAGCAGTTGGCAGAAGCCGCTATGCAAGATGATTTCGCTATAGAACCTGAAAGGCTTGTCAGTGAAGATGGGCCTTTGCTTTATAAACCGGAGGAAGAGAATAAATAAAAAAGAGGTGTAAATGGAAAATTTAACATTAAAAGATTTATATTTTAAGTTTCGTGACCCTAAGGCTATGAAAACTTTAACCGAACTTATAAAAAAAGAGGCTGCAAAATTAAAAGAGCCTATGAGGGTTATGGAGATATGTGGAGGGCATACTCATACAATTATGAAATATGGAATTAAGCAGCTTTTGCCTGAAAACATTACCTTTATCCACGGACCCGGGTGTCCGGTGTGCGTAATGCCAAAAGAGAGAATCGACCACGCAATAGAATTAGCCAAACAACCGAATGTAATCTTAGCAACTCTTGGAGATATGATAAGAGTACCCGGAAGTAAATCAAGTCTTGCAAAAGTTAGGGCTGAGGGGGCAGATGTAAGACCTCTTCATTCGACTCTTGACGTTTTAAAAATCGCAAAGGAAAATCCAGATAAGAAAGTCGTATTTTTTGCCATAGGGTTTGAAACGACAACTCCAATGACGGCAGCACTTATGGATAGGGCTTTTAAAGAGGGCGTTAGAAATATTTACTACCATATAAATCACGTACTTGTTCCACCTCCAATGCGTGCTATAATGGACACGGGAGATGCTAAAATTAACGCATTTATTGGACCAAGTCACGTGAGTGTGATAATAGGGGCTAAGGCTTATGAATTTTTAACGTGTGAATATAATACCCCGGTAGTTGTAGCCGGATTTGAGCCGGTGGATGTAATGGAGAGTATTTATATGCTAATAAAGCAAAAAAATGAAGGTAGATGTGAAGTTGAAAACCAATATAAAAGAGCTACAACCTGGGAAGGAAACGTAGTAGCTCAAAAATTGATTGATAAATACTTAGAAGTTAGAGATACTTTTAGATGGAGAGGGCTTGGAGATATTCCAAAGAGTGCTTTAAAGCTAAGAGATGAGTATGCTGAGTTTGATGCTGAGAAAGTTTTTGCTCATATACTTCCAAATGAACCAATTGATGACCATAAGCTTTGTATTTGTGGAGATATTTTAAAAGGTCTAAAAACTCCAAAAGATTGTAAAGTGTTTGGCACAGCTTGTACGCCATCTACCCCTCTTGGTAGCTGTATGGTAAGTGATGAAGGGGCTTGTAATGCGTATTATAGGTATGATAGGTAGTTTTGGTATAATAAATAAAAAGGCTTTTGATGACTAAAAAAGAGATTTTAACTTTTCTTAAAAGCCATAAAAATGAAATTTATAAAAAGTTTAAAGCAAAAAAAATAGGACTTTTTGGTTTTTTTGCTAAAAATGAGAATAATAAAAAAAGTGATATTGATATCTATGTTGAGTTTGAAGAGAAAAGTTTTGATAATTTAGTTGGGCTTTATGAGTATTTGGAAAACAACTTTCATCAAAGAGTTGATATTTATTATCCTCATAAGTTTAGTAATAAAAGAGTATTAGAAAAAATTAAAAAAGAAGTTATTTATGGATGAGAGTGATATTTGCAATGAAAAACTTGACGAGTTAAAAGAGAAAATTACTCAGTTGGTGTTTTTAGAATAAAAGTAGCAAGAAAAGAAGCTGCTATCTTTTTGAAGAGTTTTTAGCAGCTGCTCTTT
>JBDONT010000008.1:0-93317 GCA_039831155.1 Nautiliaceae bacterium
CTCCTCTTCTTTCAATGCCTCTAATACTACCTTAGTTTTTAAATTCTGCACTGTATGTCTTTTTCTTTCTCATTTTTACCCCTTTTAGTTATTTATTCTATCATATCTTTGTCTGAATATTTAGGGGCATTATACATATCGCTTTTTATTGTTAAAATGTCAAGTGATTCTTTTAATATTTCGAGTGCTTTTTCGTTTTTATCAATTGTTACGTTGTGCTTTAAAGAGAGGGTTTTTGCTATGTTATACCCCACTTTTTCGGCACCGGCTATTAAAATATTCATTTTCACTCCTTTTGGGAAATTATACAACTTTTAACTTAAATTGGGGATGAAATTTTTTATTACTATTAGTAACAAAATATGAAAAAAAGCGTTTTTTACTTAAAGATTGACAATTTAAGAGAAAATTTATGCTATATTAATACTACTTTAAGTAAAATTTAGTTAAAATATGACAAAAAAAGGATAACTTATGCTACAAATTAGATGGCATTCACGTGCGGGACAAGGGGCAGTAACAGGTGCGAAGGCTCTTGCTGATGTTATGGCTAGAACTGGTAAGTATGTACAGGCGTATTCGGTATACGGTGCGGAAAAAAGAGGGGCACCTATGACTGCTTATGATAAGATTGCAGATGAGCCTATTTTAGACCATTCAAAATGGATGATACCGGATTATGTATTGGTTATCGACCCTTCTTTGGTTTTTCAAGAAGAGATTGTAGATAATACGACTGATGATACGGTATTTATCGTAACGTCTCATTTAAATAAAGATGAACTTGTAAAAATGGCAAAACATCTTGAAGCTAAAAAGCTTTATGTAATTGACGCTATTAAAATTTCTCAAGAAGAAATTGGAAGAGCGATTCCAAACACACCAATGCTAGGAGCTTTTATAAAAATAAGTCAAATTTTACCTTTCGAAGATTTCTTAGTGTCAATTGAAGATATCTTATCAAAATTCCCACAAAAAATTATTGACGGTAACTTAAGAGCTATTAAAAGAGCTTACGAAGAAGTAAATTAAGGAGATATTATGGCAACACCAAAAGAAATGTTAACAACTTGGGATAATATTCAATTCGGAGCAGTTTTACCTGCATTTGAAGACCCGGAAAAGAAAATTAGAAGTAAATTCCATTCATACAATTATAAAGTAGCTGATTGGAGGGTTGAAAAACCGGTATTTAACAGAGAACTTTGTATCGATTGTGATTTTTGTTGGGTATTTTGTCCGGATAGCTGTTTTGAAGTTGAAGAAGTTGTAAACAAAAGAGGTAAAAAACAGGCAAAAATCAAAGGAATTAATTATAACCTTTGTAAAGGGTGTGGAGTGTGTGTAGAAGTTTGTCCAACTCCAATTAAATCACTTCTTATGTTCCCAGAACATGTTGAAACGCAAGAGGCTTTAAAACAATGGCCTACAAAAGAAGATAAAAAGGATAAATAATGGCTGAAAGATACGAATTAAAAAGTAAGGAAGTTTGGGATGGAAATATGGCGGCGGCTCACGCCTTAAGACAAGCTCAAGTTGATGTAGTTGCAGCTTATCCTATTACACCGTCAACTCCAATCGTTCAAAATTATGCTCAATTTTTGGCTGACGGATATGTTGACGGTGAATTTGTAAAGGTTGAAAGCGAACATTCAGCAATGAGTGCTTGTGTTGGTGCTGCGGCTGCCGGTGGTAGAGTAGCAACTGCTACTTCAAGTCAAGGTTACGCTTTGATGGTAGAGGTACTTTACCAAGCAAGCGGTATGAGACTGCCTATTGTTATGACGGTAGTAAACAGAGCTCTTGCATCTCCACTTAATATTCACGGAGACCATAGTGATTTATATTTAGGTAGAGATGCCGGATGGATTCATCTAATTGCAAATAACCCGCAAGAAGCGTATGATATGACTTTATGTGCGTTTAAGATTGCTGAAGATGAAAGAGTTAGACTTCCGGTTACAACAAACCAAGACGGGTTTTTAGTATCACACACGGCTCAAGTAGTTGAACCTCTTCAAGATGAAGATGCTTATAAATTTATAGGTGAATACAAAGCCTTAAATCCAATGCTTGATACAAAAAATCCGGTAACATACGGAGCTCAAACAGAAGAAGAGTGGCATTTTGAACACAAAGCTGCTCAACACAAAGCATTAATGGATAGCTTCCCGGTAATTGAGGAAGTGTTTAATGAATTCGAAAAACTTACAGGTAGAAAATACAATCTTGTTGAAACATATAAACTTGATGACGCTGATATCGCACTTGTAGTTATGGGAAGTGCATATGAAACTGCAATGCTTGCAGTAGATAAAGCTAGAAGTGAGGGTATTAAAGTAGGTCTACTTATGCCAAGAGTATTTAGACCGTTTCCGTATAATGAAATTGCTAAAAAACTTAAAAACGTAAAAGCGATTGCGGCACTTGATAGAAGTGCACCTATGGGAACAACAGGAGCTCTTTATAATGAAGTGGCAGGAGCACTTGTAGCAAACGGACAAAGTGCTATTATGACAAACTATATCTATGGACTTGGTGGAAGAGATACGACTGTTGAACATATTTTAGAAGTTATTAAAGAAACAAAACAAAATGCAGACGCTGGAAAAAGAGTAACTGACTTACAAGGTTTCATAAACCTTAGAGGTCCTAAGTTATCATTTAATTAAGGAGTTTTTATGAAAAAGATTACAACATTAAAAGAATTTGCGTGTACTCCTGATAGATTTCAAGGTGGTCATAGATTATGTCCCGGATGTGCTCATAGTATGATAGTTAGAGAAGTAGTAAACGCTACTGATGATGATTTGGTTATTTCTACGGCAACCGGATGTTTAGAAGTGTGTACTTCAATTTATCCGTATACGTCTTGGGATGTGTCTTGGATTCATATCGGATTTGAAAACGCAGCAGCAGGGATTGCCGGTGCTGAAGCTATGTATAGTGCACTTAGCAGAAAAAATAAACTTTATAATGAAGACAGAAGAGTTAAATTTGTAGCATTCGGTGGTGACGGTGGTACGTACGATATTGGTTTTCAATCACTAAGTGGTGCTGCTGAGAGAGGACATGACTTTTTATATGTTTGTCTTGATAACGAAAACTACGCAAACACAGGAGGTCAAAGAAGTAGTGCGACTCCTCTAGGGGCTCATACTTCAACAACTCCAAGAGGAAGAGTCAGTTACGGTGAAAAACAAAGAAAAAAAGACCTTACAATGATTATGGCGGCTCATGGATGTCCATATGTAGCTACAGCTATTCCTGGTTCTAAACACTGGAAAGATTTAGCACAAAAAGCTGCAAAAGCTATCAGCACTGTAGGTCCTACATTTATTAATGCACTTAGTCCATGTACAACTGAATGGAAATTTAAACCGGAAGAAACTGTTGAAATTGCAGACCTTGCAGTTGAAACTTGTGCGTTTCCTTTATATGAAATTGAGGACGGACACAAACTTACTATTACATACAGACCTAAAAATAAACTTCCTATTGAAGAGTACTTATCAAGACAAGGAAGATTTTCTCATCTATTCAAACCGGAAAATAAATGGATTATCGAAGAGTGGCAAAAACAAGTTGACGAATATTGGGATTATTTACAAAGAAGAGAGGAAGCAGGGGTTTAATTCTCTTCTTTTTTATTTTATTTTACTTAATTATGCCAGACACTAGAGAGGTAAACGTGGAGAAAATTATAGAAATACCTATAATAAAACTTGAATGGAGTAAGTGGTATAATTTTAGTGAAATTGAAAAAGATGCAAGACAAAACGGTATTAATGTTTCGAATAAGTCGGGTGTTTATGAAGTAATAAATGAAAATGGAGAAATTTTACATATAGGAAGAGCATCTAATCTTAGAATGAGAGTAAAACAAGGACTTGTAAAAGACAAAACACCTCATTCGACCAGAAAAAGAATGTTAGAAGATGGTGTTAATTTTAATAATTTAAAAGTAAGATGGGCAGTTACTGATTGGCCAAATAGTGTAGAGGAGTTTTTACATAAAAAATATAAGAAGAAATACGGAACTCTTCCAAAATACACAAAAGTGACTTAAATCCACTTTTTCTTTTTAAGCCATATAAATATACCACCAGCAAGTGTAATATTTACAATCCATACGGCAAGATAACCATATTTCCAATCTAATTCCGGCATATATTTAAAATTCATCCCATAATTTCCAACTACGAATGTTAGAGGTAAGAAAATAAGCGAGATTGCCGCTAAGCGTTGCATAGCTTTATTCATTCTAGTAGATAATATACCCATATGGAGGTTTAATAAATATCCTGTTCTATCAAGAAGGGTTCTTGATTCGTTAATTAAATATTTTAAGTGTTCGTTTAAGTCTATAAATTCGTATTTTAAGTTTTCTTTGATTTGAGGGTCGAATCTGTGATAGGCTTTGTTTAATACGTCTTTTTCGTGGATAGAGACTTTTGTGATTCTATTTAGCGTACGTCTTGCGTAGTAGATGTCTTTTTGTAAGTCGTTCTCTTCTATGTTTTCGTGAAAAATACTGTCTTCTAAATCTTCCAAAGCCTCGTCTATTACGTCTATAATAAGAATGGTGTTATCTACCAAAATATCTGCCACTTGATAAAGTAGATATTCAAAATCTTTATATTTATGGCGTCTTTTTGCAAATTTTTTGGCAAGTTCTACGATAATGTCTCTTTTTTCGGCTAAAATGAAAAGTTTGTTTTCCGTAATAATAATTACTACGTTTGAATCGTCATAAAGTAGGTTTTCGTCTTCGTCAAATGATATATATTTTAAAACCATAAATTTGAAGTTTTCACCCTCTTCATAGGTAATTGACTGCTCTTCGCTTTGAATATCTTCTATAAAGCTTTCCGGGAAAGAGTGTTTTCTTAGCCAATTTAAAATATTTTCGTTGTTTACGGTTGAAAAGATGATTTGTCTTTTGTTTGTAATTTTTATTTCATCTGTTCTTTGAAGTTTATCTGTGAAGATGAACATTTTAGCCTCCTTGAAGGAGGTTGTAGAGGCGATATAAAAATTTTTCTATATCGACTCTACAACCTAAAGATCCTAGCGAAATTATACTAAAAAAAGTTAATTTATTTTTAATTACGCTTAAATATAATAACAAAAAAAAGGAAATATATGAAATTTAATTTTGAGTTAAAATTTACTCAAACTCAATTGATAATTTTTGCTTCTTTATTTTTTGTTTTGTTTGATAATTTTGTCTTTTTTAAACACTCTTTTCAGGATTTTCATAATCTGTTTTTTATGGTGGGGCTTGGTTGGCTTTTATTTGTGGTTTTATCGACCCTTTTATCGTTGATTTCCAATAGATATATTATAAAAGGCGTTTTGATTTTACTGTTTTTACTCTCAAGTGCTGCAAGTTATTATATGCAGGAATACGGGGTGATTATTAATGATAAAATGATTCAAAATATCTTTGAAACCGATACGAATGAGGTTAAAGATTTGCTTAATGTAAAGCTTTTTTTAAATCTTTTCTTTTTAGGGATTTTACCTTCTTTAGTGGTTTATAAGACAAAAATTATAAAAAGACCTTTAAAATCCGAATTTTTTTCAAGATTAAAGCTTATAGGGTTTAACGTTGTTTCTATTGTCGGGCTTTATTTTGCTTTTTCTAAATATTGGGTTAGTTTTTTTAGAAGCCATAAAACTTTAAGAATGTACACAAATCCCACTTATTATCTCTATTCTCTTGGGAAATATATAAACGAAAAATATTTTACAAAGCCTATAAAATTTAAGCATATAGGGCTTGATGCCGTTCAGTTAAAAGAGAAAAAGCCTAAACTTGTTATATTTGTTTTGGGAGAAGCGGCTAGGTGGGACCATTTTTCTTTAAACGGATATAAAAGAGATACGAATCCAAACTTAGAAATGACTAAAGATTTAATAAATTTCCCGGATGTTCATTCTTGTGGGACTGAAACGGCAGTAAGTGTGCCTTGTATGTTTTCGCCTTATACAAAAAGCGAATATTCCGATAAGCTTGCAAAAAATACCGATTCCGTTATAGATGTAATAAACAGAGCTAAGGTAAACGTTTTATGGAGGGATAACGATTCGGGGTCTAAAGGTGTCGCAAGTAGAATTAAAAATTATGAGGATTTTAATAACGCAAATATAAAACCTTTTTGTAAAGACGGAAATTGTGTTGATGACGTGTTGTTTGTGGGGCTTCAAAAATGGATAGACGATATAAATAATTCAAATAACGTCTTTATCGTACTTCATACGAAAGGTTCTCACGGACCGGCTTATTATAAAAGGTATCCTAAAGAGTATGAGAAGTTTAAACCGGTTTGCAAAAGTAACCAACTTCAAAACTGTAAAAAAGAAGAGGTTGTAAACGCTTATGACAATACTATTTTATATACCGACCATATTCTTAAAAAAACAATAGAATTTTTAAAAAAGAACCAAAAAAAATATAACGTCGCTATGTATTATATGTCCGACCACGGGGAGAGTCTTGGAGAAAACGGCATATATCTTCACGGAATGCCTTATTTTATAGCACCGGATGCTCAAAAACATCCGGCATCGGTTGTGTGGTTTGGAGAAGAGTTTGATATTAATATCTCTTGTGTAAAAAGTATAGCTTCTAAAGCATATACGCAAGATAATCTTTTTAGTACCCTTTTAGGGCTTGTGGATGTAAAAACGAAAGTTTATAATCCGAAAATGGATATTTTTAGGGAGTGTAGAGTAAAATGAAACCAAAATACAGTTTTATGAAAAATTTTAAGTATGCAAGAGAAGGGTTTAAGAGTGTATTTTTAAATGAAAGTTCTTTTAAACTTCAAGTGCTTTTTTTTGTTATTTTTTCCATTGTGGCACTCTTTTTGCCTTATCCTATTTGGGCTAAAGTGTTTATTATAGCAAGTATGTTAGTACCGGTTGTTGTTGAACTTTTAAATTCCGCGATAGAAGGGGTTGTAGATTTGGTAAGTCCTAATTTTCACGAACTTGCCAAATATGCAAAAGACGCCGCGGCTGCGGCCGTAATGGTTTCTATTGTGATTCCCATTATGGTGTGGGTTGGGTTTATTATCTATTTTTGGTAGAAAAATTCTATTATAAGTTCAACCCCACCTTTGCTTTTTATTTCTATTTTTCCGTTGTGAAGGTTTATAATGGATTTTACGATAGAAAGACCCAGTCCGAATCCTTTAATTTTTTTGTTTCTGCTCTCATCAACTCTATAAAATTCATCAAAAATAAAAGGAAGTTTTTCTTTTGGTATTCCTATTCCGTTGTCTTTAATCGATAAAACGATTTTGTTTTTCTCTTTTTTAAGAGAGATTTGAATCTTGGAAGCTCCATATTTTATTGAATTTTCTATAATGTTTGAGAGGGCTATTTTTAAGAGGGTTTTATCCCCTTTTATTGAGAAGTCGTCTTCTTGAATATCAAGTGAGATAGAGATTTTGGATGAATATTTTTCAAATAGTTCTAAAATAATCTCTTCTAAATCTACTTCTTCGAAGTTTTGTTTGTTTAGGGTATCTTTTTTGGTTAAAAAGAGAAGTTTGTCGGTTATTTCGTTTATGTAGTTTATTTCATCAAGAAGGGATTTTAAAAGTTTTTTATCGCAATTATCATTCATAAGGGCTACTTCAATTTCACCTTTCATAACCGTAAGAGGAGTTTTTAGTTCGTGAGAGACGTTTGAGTTGAATATTTTGAGTCTTTTAAACGCGTCTTCTATGGATGAAGCTACTTCGTCTATAAATTTATAACCTAAAAGAAGGACTATTAAGTAAATAAAAAGAGAAATGGCAAGTGAAATTGTTTTTACGATTTGAATTTTATCGTCATTTCCGGATATAACGGTGGAGACTTGGATGATTTTGTTGCCTTTTACGTAGTTATAAATTAAAAGTGTTTCTTTCCCTGTAGGGGTTGAAATTTTTTTCTTAATGAATTTCTCTTCCGGTTTTAATTCTTTTTGGGAAAAAAAGGCGTCTTTTTTATAAACGATTTTAATAAAAAGAGGGTATACTCTATATTTATGCTGGATTTTAAGAAGAGTTTGTCTGTCGAATTTTTCGTTTGAAATTTCAGTGGCGATTATTACGAGTTTATCTTTTAAATGCATATTAAAAGAGCTTATTAAAAAGAAAATCAAAGCCCCCTCAAAAAGGGCGATTATTATAAAAACGACTATTGCGAATTGAATAAAAAGAGTATTTCTTAAATTATTCATCGCTTAGTTTAAATCCCATTCCTCTATATGTTTTAATAAGAGAATAAGTTATACTTTTTTCTTGTTCTTTTAGCGATTTTATAGTGATATAATCTTTCTCTTTTTTGTTTTCCTTTGCTTTTAATTCGGCTAATTGTTTTTTTATATTTTTTACTTTTTCTTTTTCTTCTTCGCTTAGAAGTTTTTTTCTCAGATGAGAGATATATACGTTAATTACATTCGAGTCTATATCGCTATCCATTTCCCAAAGATTGTTTTTAATCATATCTTCGGTAATCATTTTGTTTTTGTTTATCATAAAATATTTCAAAAGCTCAAACTCTTTTGCGGTAAGTTCTATCAATTTTCCTGCACGTTTTACTTCTTTGGTATCGGGGTTAAGTTCCAAATCTTTTATTTTTATTATATTATCGTCAAGATTCTTGCTTCTTCTATATAGGGCTTTTACTCTGGCTATTAACTCTTCAAACTCAAAAGGTTTTGTCAAATAGTCATCCGCAATGCTTAAACCTTCCACTTTATCGTCAATATCTCTTTTTGCAGTTAAGATTAAAGCCGGGGTGTTTTTTTCTTTTTTTAGTTGTTTTAACATATCTATTCCGCTAAGTTCGGGTAACATCCAGTCAACTATCAGTACGTCGTAGTCATTGTTTTGAGCCATATATAAACCCTCTTTCCCGTCGCTTGCCGTATCTATTCTAAATCCTAGCTTTTTAAAACCCTCTTTTATAATTTTTTTTATTTTTTCGTCGTCTTCGATTAATAAAATTTTCATTTTATCTCCTTTAGTTGATATACTAACTTTTATATTACTATACAAAGTTTAATACAAAAATGTTAAAATTCTATTAAAAAGGTTTATAATGATTTTAGCAATCGAGAGTAGTTGTGACGATTCTTCAATTGCCGTTATGGATTTTGATTTAAAAGTTTTGTTTCATAAAAAAATTTCCCAAGAGCTTGAACACTCCAAATACGGGGGAGTGGTGCCCGAACTTGCAAGCCGCCTTCACGCTAAGGCTTTACCTAAAATTTTAGAAGAAGCTAAAGAGTTTTTTCCTTATTTGAAAGCTATAGCCGTTACGAACGCTCCCGGGCTTAGTGTTACTTTACAAGAGGGTGTTATGATGGCTAAAGCTTTAAGTATTGCACTTGATTTACCGTTAATTGGAGTAAATCATTTAATAGGCCATATATACTCGGTATTTATAGGAAAAGAGGAGATAAAACCTATAATGGTTTTGCTTGTAAGTGGAGGTCATACAAAACTTTTGAATTTTAACGGAATTGAAGATGTATGTGAAATTGCGACTACTCTTGATGATAGTTTTGGAGAGAGTTTTGATAAAGTGGCGAAAATGCTAAATCTGGGTTATCCGGGCGGTCCTGTTATTGAAAAATTAGCAAAAGATGGAGAAAGTATTGTTACATTGCCTCTGCCTCTTAAAAATTCTCCCGATATTAAATTTAGTTATTCCGGAATTAAAAACGCAGTTAGACTTGCAATTGAGAGTGGGAGTTATAAAAAAGAAGATATTGCCGCTAGTTTTCAGAAAAAAGCGATTGAACATCTTGTGTTTATGAGTAAAAGGGCTGTTAAAAAGTATAGACCTAAACATTTTGCGATTGTAGGAGGGGCTAGTGCCAATTTGTCTCTTAGAGGAGAATTTGAGAAATTGGCAGATGAGTTCGATTTTAGTCTTTTATACCCTAAAATGGAATATACTTCCGATAATGCGGTTATGATAGCAAGAGCCGGTATCGAAATGTATAAAAAAAGAGTTTTTACAAATTATAAAGAGATTAAAATTTTGCCTAGAGTGGAATTTGAAAAATGTGAAGGATGATACTTAGAAGAAGCAGATTATAATCTGCTTTCAAATCTTCTAAGCATCCAAAGTTTTCTAAGGATTTTTTTACGAGTCGCGATTTTTTCTTTTTTGCGTCTTTCGCTTGGCGGCTCGTAGAATCTTCTTTTTCTGATTTCAACGACAATTAGGTTTCTGTCTACTTGTCTTTTGAATTTTCTGTAAGCAGATTCGAAATCTTCTCCCGGATGAACTACGATTCCTGGCACTGCTCTCACCACCTTTCATTTTTTTTGAGAATGAAATTTTATCATAATTTTTGTTAAAATTTAAGTTAAAAAGGGGTTTGATGAAGAAAATTATTATTTTATTTATATTTTTATTGTTTTTAGGGTGTCAAAAAGAGGATTTTAAAGAAAATTCGGATTTAGGTAATGGTGTTTCAAGCGAATATTTAAGTACTACCGATTTTTTAGATTCGTTTTCTAATGATGAAAATAATGATGAAACGGAGATTAAAAGGGTATAATACCTGTTTATTTTTATGATAAAACTTTGTAACAGATTATATTAAATCCAAAGGAGATTATTTTATAGTTTTGAATCCCGGTATTATACCGGATAAAAATTATTTTGATATAGCGGATAATATAGTTGTTTTAGAAAATAATATAAGTGCCGTTAATGAAGTTAATTGCAGTTATTCCGATAAAAGTTCCATAATAGTTTACGGAGCACAAGAGTTTCAAATGGAGGAAATAGTAAAAAAATATAATTGCGAATATGTGTATGTTACCGATGATTCTTTACCGAATCCTTACGATACTTTGCCGAGTTACTTCGAAGAGGAAATTAACGCTTTAAAATGATATAATTTCAAAAAAAAAAGGTGCTAAATGACAAAATATATTTTTGTAACGGGAGGAGTTTTAAGCTCACTGGGAAAAGGTATAACGTCGGCTTCGATTGCTACACTTTTACAACATAGCGGATTTAAAGTATCTATGGTGAAAATAGACCCTTATATCAACGTAGACCCAGGGACTATGAGCCCTTTTGAACACGGGGAGGTTTTTGTAACGGAAGACGGGGCTGAAACGGACCTTGATATAGGAAATTATGAGAGGTTTTTAAATAAAAATTTAAGTAAAAAAAACAACTTCACAACTGGTCAGGTATATTTAAGCGTAATAGAAAAAGAACGTCGTGGGGATTATCTTGGAAAAACCGTTCAAATTATTCCTCATATTACCGATGAGATTAAAAGAAGAATAAAAGAAGTGGCAAAAGATGTTGATATAGTAGTAGTTGAGCTTGGAGGGACTGTCGGGGATATTGAGGGGCTTCCGTTTTTAGAAGCCGTTAGACAGCTAAAACACGAAGTTGGAAAAACAAACGCTATGTTTGTTCACGTGACGCTTATTCCTTATATAAAAGCGGCCGGTGAGCTTAAAACAAAACCTACTCAACATAGCGTTCAGGAGCTAAGAAGAATTGGAATTACACCTCATATGCTTGTATGCAGAACCGAAAAATCACTTCCGAAATCATTAAAAGAAAAACTTGCCGACAGTTGCGATATTGAAAGAGACGCAGTAATAGAAGCGGTGGATGCTCCGACCGTTTATCAAGTGCCTCTTAACTTTTTAAATCAAGATATTTTAAAACCTATTGCAAATCAGCTTGATTTAGGAGAACTTCATCCGGATATGAGCGAATGGAATTTTATAGTTAAAAAAATAATTTCTCCTCAAAAAAACGTAAAAATTGCGTTTGTAGGGAAATATTTACAGCTTAAAGAGTCTTATAAGTCGTTAATCGAAGCGTTAATTCACAGTGGGGCTCATCTTGATATGAAAGTGGATATCGAGTGGGTTGACAGTGAGAAACTTGAAAAATTAAGCGATGAAGAGACAGGTGAGATATTTAGTGAAGTAAGTGGAATTTTGGTTGCCGGTGGATTTGGAGAAAGAGGAGTTGAGGGTAAATTAAAAGCCATTCAATATGCACGTGAAAATAAAATTCCTTATCTTGGAATCTGTCTTGGAATGCAGCTTGCGGTAATTGAGTTTGCAAGAAATGTACTTGGGCTTAAATATGCAAATTCTCAAGAGTTTGACCCGGATACTAGTGAACCGGTGGTTTATCTGATTGACGAATTTATAGACGCAAACGGACAAAAGCAGCTTAGAACTCACAAATCGCCTCTTGGCGGGACTATGAGACTTGGAGGGTATGAGTGTTTGATTGAAAAAAATACAAAACTTCACGACGCTTATAAATCGGATAAAGTGATAGAAAGACATAGACACAGATACGAAGTAAACGGGGCTTATGAAGAAGCTTTAAGAGAAAAAGGTATGATAGTAAGTGGAAAAAGCAAAGAAGGACTTATTGAAGCAGTTGAAATTAAAGACCATCCTTGGTTTGTAGGGGTTCAATTTCATCCGGAATTTACGAATAAATTAAAATTACCGAATAAAGTTATTATGTCATTTGTGGAGAACGCTTATAAATGTCAAAGAAGTTGTTAATTAATGCTTACTAAATCAAAAATAAAAGAGATACTCTCAAGTAGAATTGAAGAGCTTTGCTCTTTAAATCTTCCTCACTTTTCTTTACTTTCTAATTTAAATGAAGGTGTTGAACTTTTAGTCTCTCACATTAATAAAAATTCAAAAATAACGGTTGTAGGGGATTATGATGTGGACGGTGTTAGTAGCAGTGCCGTAATGAAACTTTTTTTTGAAAAGATAGGCGTGGATGTAGAGATTATAATTCCAGATAGATTTGAAGACGGATATGGTCTTAGTGTAGGGCTTCTTGATAAACTAAACGCCGATTTAATTATTACCGTTGATAACGGGATTACATCTTTTGAGGCTGCTAGGGAGTGTAAAAAAAGAGGTATTGATTTGATAATTACAGACCATCATACCCCGGTTGTAGAAAATGGAGAAATAAAACTCCCCGATGCTTTGGTAATTAATCCTAAAACATCTCCGGATTTTCCTTTTAAAGAGATTTGTGGGGCTGAAGTGGCGTGGTATTTTTGTGCCGGAATAAAAGCTAAGTTAAAAGAAAAAATAGATTTAAGGGAGTTTAGCGATATTTTATCGATTGCAATTATTGCAGACGTTATGCCGCTTACCCATATGAACAGAACCCTTGTAAATATGGGACTTAAGAGGTTGAATTTAGCTTTAAAGCCTTTTTCAAAAGCTTTAAAAAGGTTTTTTAATAAAGATTTTACGAGTGAGGATATAGCTTTTCAGATAGCACCTAGGATTAATGCGGCGGGAAGAATGGCTAATGCTAAAGTGGCTTATGAATTTTTTGTAAGTAAAGATGAAAACAGAGCGTATGAACTTTTAATGGAGCTTGATTCTTTTAATAATTTGAGAAAAGAGAGTGAAAATGAGGTTTTAGAGGCTATAGGTAAGGTTGACGGGGATTTTATTGTAGTTAAAGGGGATTTTCACGAGGGGGTGATAGGAATTGTTGCTAGCAGGCTTGTGAATAGATACAAAAAACCGGCTATTGTATTTTCTTCTAAAAAGGGCGGAATTTTAAAAGGAAGTGGAAGAAGCCTTGGGAATATTGATATTTTTAAGCTTATTAGTGGATGTGAAGATTTGCTTGAGGGGTTTGGTGGGCATAAGATGGCTTGTGGGCTTAGCGTGAAAGAGGAGAATTTTTCTTTGTTAAAAGAGAAATTAAACGCCCTTTTAAAAAATTATAATGAAGATGATTTTTTTATAGAGGATTATGTTTTAGGGGAGTTGCCTTTTAGAGAGATTGACTTGGAACTTCTTGATATTTTAAAGGAGTTTGAGCCTTTTGGAGAGGGAAACCCAAAACCTAAGTTTATAACTACTGCAAAAGTCAAGCATATTCAAAATTTAAAAGATAATCACTATAAACTCATTCTTTCTCAAGACGATATAATTTTGCCGGCTGTGATTTTTAGGTATGACGGGGAGTTTGATGAGGTTATTACGTTTAAATTTAGTGTGGGGGAGAATAATTATTATCAAAGAAGCGTTCAGATTATGATTGAGGAGATATTATGAACCACTCTATATTTAAAGCTTTAAAAGAAGATGAAATAAAAGAGGTTTTGCCTTATTTTGAAGAAGTTGATATAAAAGAAAACGAATATATCGTAAAAGAGGGTGAGTATTCGGAAAGTGCTTTTATTTTGCTTGAGGGGGAAGTTATTGTCAGAAAAGATACGATTTACAAGGATGAGTATATTTTAACCGAAATAAAAGCGGGAGGCGATGAGTTTTTCGGGGAAGTGAATTTAATAGACAGAGGTTTAGTAACTTCAACTATTAAGACGAAAACTCCTTGTAAAATATTAAGAATAACCCATAACGATTTTGTGAATTTAATGGAAGAAAAACCGAAAATCGCCACTAAGCTTTTATGGGTTATCGCTTATAACATAACAGGACATTTAAGAAAAGCAGATAGTGACGTTATAGCGTTGTTTAACGCTTTTGTAGAGGTGGTTGAGAATGATTGAAGTTGTGACAAAAGACGGGTCTTTAACTTTAAAAAGCGAAAAATATAACGAGTGTTACCATTCAAGCGAGGGGGCTTATACGGAGTCTTTGTTTAAGCACGTAAAACCCGGATTTGAAGCGGCTGGGAAATTTGACTATTATGATAACGAAATAAGAATTTTGGATATATGTTTCGGGCTGGGTTATAATACTTTAACTGCTATTTTACATAAACCAAAAGGTGTAAAACTTAAAATATTCTCACCCGAGCTTGACGAAGAGCTTGTAAGGTCTTTAAAAGATTTTAAGTATCCTAAAGAGTTTGAGAAGTTAAGAGATATTATAAGGGATGTTAGTAAAAATTTGACTTATAAAGACAGTGAAATAGAAATTGAAGTGGCTATAGATGATGCCAGAAACTATATAAAAACCCTTAAAGGCTTTGATATCGTTTATCAAGATGCCTTTTCTCCTAAAGTGAATAAAGAACTTTGGACGTTTGAGTATTTTAAAGAGATTGTCTGTAAACTTAACAAAAATGGTATAATTACCACCTATAGTGTTGCAACTCCCGTTAGGTGTGCTTTTTATAAGCTTAATATGAATATTTACACTCATCCTTACGATAATATAAGAAAAGGGACTATCGCCAGTTATTGTGAGCTTGATTTTGAAAAAGTCGATTTTGAAGAGAAATTAAAAAGAGTTGATTGCTACGTTTATTAAAAGGGGGTATTTTGAGAGTTTTAATACTATTTTTTGCAACTTTTTTATTGGCGGATTTGATTCAACCGATAAAACCGGTTAAGTTTGATTTACAAAAAGCTTTACTGGGTAAAGAGCTTTTTTTTGATAAAAACTTTTCTGCGGATAAAAACATAAGTTGTGCCAGTTGTCATAATCCTACGGTAGGGTGGGCTGATAGAAGGAAAGTATCTGTAGGGGTTTTCGGCAGAAAAGGTAATATTCAATCTCCTACCGTTTTGAATGCCGTTTTTAATTTTAGACAGTTTTGGAACGGAAGAGCTAAAGATTTAAAAGAACAAATAAGAGGACCGGTATGTGATTATGATGAAATGGGATTAAGTATAAAAACGATAGAAAAAATTCTCAATTCTTCTCCTTATAAAGAGAAGTTTCAAAAAATTTATCATAAGAAATATATAACGTACGATATGTTTGCCGATAGTGTGGCTGAATTTGAGAAAGCGTTGGTAACGCCGAATAGTAAATTCGATAGATTTTTAAGAAAAGAGGTTAATTTAACACAAGAGGAAAAAAGAGGATATTTTTTATTTAAAAGATACGGATGTATCACTTGTCACAACGGTATAAATATAGGCGGTAATTCTTTTCAGAAAATGGGAGTTATTTTTCCTTTGAAAAAATGTGTGGGCGACAGATTCGAGATTACTCACAAATCTTTTGATAAATGTTTATATAAAGTGCCTACTTTAAGAAATATAGCTTTGACGGCACCTTATTTTCATAATGCTAGTGCTGATAATTTATATGATGCAATTCAAGAAATGGCTTATAGAAATTTAGGATTTAAGTTTGATAAAAAAGATGCTTTGGCAATTGAAGCGTTTTTAAAAACTTTAACCGGTAAAATTCCGGAAATAATGAAAGAAGGAAGATGAAACAAGGGGTAAATTTCAAAATAAAATTGTATCTTATTATAATATTCGGTTTAAGCGTAGTCGCTTTGATTTATAAATTCAATACTTATACTCAATCTTACTTTTTGGAAAATAATAAAATTCAAAAAGAGTTTAGCGAAATAAAGGGTAAAGAATTAAAACTTAAATATAATATATTAATTACCGGTCTTTATATGTATGTAAATAACGATTTGGTAATTCAATCGATTAGGAATTTGAGAAGAGAAATTAAAGAATTGTTAAATAATAGTTATTTTAAATTTCAGTATCCACAACTTTATAAAGAATTTCTTAAATATAATGACCTAATAGATAAAAAAGTCGATTTAATTTATGAATTCGAAACTTTAAACGCTCCTATTAAAAATTCAATTATGTATTTGGCAAATTTATTGGATGATTTACCGGAGATTAATGTTAAAAAAAACGAACGTGAGTTTAAAAAAAATAATATTTATGCAAAAAAAACAATAGATGTGATTTCTTCTATATTTTTGGCTAGAAATAGTTTTGATAAAGATTTTATTAAAAATTTGGACTATAAGTTTTTTGAGAATTATAAAACCGATAATGAAGAATTTCAAAAATTTAATAAAGTTTTCGTAGCAAATTTAAACGTGTTTGTTAATCTTTTTCCAAGATATGTATTTTTGCTTAAGAAAATTACCGATAATAAAAGTATAGAATTTTTAGAAAAAATTCAATCCGAACATTTAAAATTAATAAACGATAAAATTATTATTATAAAAATTGTTTCTTATGTATTGATGACTTTTGTTTTGTTTTCTATGAGTATTGTGGTGTTTTTGATGTTTAGACTTCAAAGAGATTATACTCAACTTAAAAAACTTAACGAAGAGTTGCATTATTCTTATACGGTTGATAAATTAACGGGTCTTTATAATAGAAATAAATTTGAAGAAGATTTGAAAGTTTATAAGAATCCTTTACTATTTTTAGTAAATATAGATAAATTTAAAAATATCAACGATTATTACGGAGTTAAAATAGGAGATGAAGTTTTAAAAAAAGTTGCTTCTTATTTAAAAGAAATTGTTGATATAAAAGTCGATTTTTACAGATTAGGAGCTGATGATTTCGGTATTTTATGTGAAAAAGAGAATGTAAATATAGAAAAAACGGCTTTAAAAATTATTAATTTTTTTGATAAAAAAGAGTTTTTGATAGATGAAGTTGCTTTTCATATAAGTGTAAGCATAGGAATTAGTAGTATTCCTCCTTTAATAGAAAATGCCGATATAGCTTTGAAAAACGTTAAAAAGTCTTCCAGAATCAAATATATGATATTCGATTCTAAAATGGATGTAAAATCGGAAATAGAAAAAAATATTAAAAAAGCTAATATTTTATACAAAGCTATTTCCCAAGCTCAAATAGTTCCTTATTTTCAGCCTATTGTAAATACTTTTACAAAAAGTACCGAAAAATATGAGGTGTTGGCTAGAATTATTCACGATTTTAAAGTGGAATCCATTTATCCTTATTTGCAAATTGCTAAGGATAATAAATTATATGCGGATATTACTGAACTTATTTTAATGCAGACTTATGAAATTTTAAAAGAGAATAAAGAGTTAAAAGTTAACGTAAATGTTTCTATAGACGATATTTTGGATGATGATATTTTTTCTTTAATAAAAAAATATTATTTGGAAGAGAGTGAAATTTCAAGGAGAATTACTTTTGAAATATTGGAAAGTGAAGCCGTAAATGATTATAAAGAGATTAGGGAGTTTGTAAGTGAAGTGAAAAAATACAACGCTTCGGTTGCGATTGACGATTTCGGAAGCGGATATTCAAATTTCGAACATTTAATAAATCTTGATATTGATTATTTAAAGGTTGACGGAAGTTTGATTAAAAATATTCATACCAATAAAAACGCTTATGAAGCAGTTAAAATTATATCCTTATTCGCTAAAAATCTTAATGTAAAAACGGTTGCCGAGTTTGTAGCGAATAAAGAAATTTATGAAAAGGTAAAAGAAATAGGACTTGATTATTCTCAAGGATTTTATTTTTCCGAACCTAAATCGTATTTGAATAGTGACGCTAAAAATATATGAAAGTGATATTAAAATTACATTTTTAATATATAATTAATTTTTTTATCGTATAATTTTAATCCCCCCCCTTTTTCATCCTTTCTCCTTTTATTAAAAGGAAATATTTTCGAGAAATTCCATTTCTTCTCCTTTTACAATTATTGCGTCAATACAAAAAGGAGAATCGATTTTTTTTAGTTTTAAAAACAGATAAACACTTTTTATGATTCTGTTTAGTTTAGTAGGAGTTATATTGTAGATAGGTTCGAAGTTTTTACCGCTTTTTACTTCTACAAAGTGAAATACTCCGTCTTTATAAGCTATTATGTCTATTTCACCGAATTTTGTGTAAAAGTTTGTTGTAATTATTTTAAAGTTTTTATTTTTTAAAAATTCACACGCTTTTTTTTCGGCAATTGTTCCTTTTTTACGCGTATTCATTTAAAACCTTTATATGTTTGGGTGGAATTTTGGAGATTTTATTCTCTTTCATATAAGCTAAATTTACTTCTAAAGTGAAAATTTTTTCATCTTCTTTGAAAATTTCTTGCAAGATTTTTACACTTGCTTTTTTAATTTGAATCACTTTTGTTTTTATTTCTATAATTTCTCCTAGTTTTGCAGATTTGATATATTTTGCATTTAAGGAAGTAACAACAAAGCCCTCATTTTCAAAGAAGATATTGTGTTTGAAAAATATTTCGCTTCTTGCTTGTTCGCAAAATTTTATATATTCGGTGTGATAAACAATTCCTGCGGCGTCTGTTGAATCGTAATATATTCTTCTTTTCATCTCAATCCTTTTGTATAATTTTAACAAAAAGGTTTAAATTGTATGATGTAATTATTTTAGGGGCAGGGGCTAGTGGGCTGTTTTTGGCTGATTTTTTAAAGAAGAAAAAAGTTTTAATTATAGAACATAATCCTACTTACGGAGCGAAAATAAAGATAAGCGGGGGAGGGAAGTGTAATATTACAAATAAAATCATCAGTTTTCAAAACTATTATCCAAAAAGTGAATTTGTAAAAAAAGCTCTTTTAAAAGCCGATAATAAGACTCTTTTGAAATGGATAAACTCAAAAGGTTTAAAAGTAAAAGAACTTAAAAAAAATCAATACTTTTTTAACTCCTCTTTAGAACTTTTAAAAGTTTTAAAACCTAAATGCGATGTTGTTTATAATGCTGAAATTTTAGAAGTCAGTGACGATTTTAGAGTTCTTACTGCAAAAGGTGAATTTAAAGCAAAAAATATAGTTGTGGCACTTGGAGGGAAAAGTTTTAAGAAACTAGGAGCAAGTGAAAAGGGATATGAAATAGCTAAAAATTTTTCTCATACTATAAAACCTTTAAAACCGGCACTTGTGGGGCTTACTTTGCAACTCGAAGAGGGTTGGTTTAAAAAATTAAGTGGTGTTAGCGTCTTTTGTGACGTGTATGTGGGGGAGAAGAAATTTAAAGAAAATGTGCTTTTTTCTCATAGAGGAATAACCGGACCGGCTATTTTAAACGCTTCTTTATATTGGGAGAGGGGAAATATTACTATAGATTTTTTAGCCGGAAGGAGAGTTGAGAAGTTTTTAAAAAACCCAAACAAACAAATAATTTCTCAATTACCTCTTCCTAAGTCGTTTTTGAGGGAGTTTTTAAATTCCCAAAATATACAAGATAAAAAGATAAAATATCTCTCTTCTTTGGAAAAAGAGAAATTAAAACTTTTAAACGCATATAAGTTTGCACCGGCAGGGACTTTCGGGTTTGAGAGGGCAGAGATTACAAAAGGTGGTGTTAGTGTGGATGAGGTTGATGAGTTTATGCATTCAAAATTAAAAAAGGGGCTTTATTTTATAGGGGAGGTTTTGGATGTGAGTGGAGAGCTTGGGGGGTATAATTTTCAGTGGGCTTTTAGCAGTGCGTTTTGTGCGTCTTTGAGTTTGTAGTGTTCTATTTTTAACGTCAGGTTTATATCCTCTTTGTTTTTGATAAAGTCTATAGGAAAATAAATTCTTATTACGTTTTTGTAATTTTTTAAAGCGTCTACGAAATCGTAGAAGTTTTTAGGGGATTTTATATTGGCTTTTAAGATGTAAGTTGTTTTTAGGAAGTTTTTGTCAAACATTGTTTTGTTTATCTCTTTGATGGATGTTATGTACATATATTTTGAAGAGAAGAGTTTGAAGTTTTTATAGTTAAAATCCCTTTTAAAGTCGTTTAAAACTTTTTGGTTTTTGGATTTTAATTTGTTTAGTTCTTTTAATTTCTCTTTGTAAGAGAGGGTTATTGTGTCTAGTTCGTATTTTGTTTTTAAGTATTCTCTTTTGGCTTTTTTATAAGATGAAACGGCAGGGGATATAAGAACGGCTATTGCTAAAAGAGTAATTATGATAAAAAGGGTAAAAAAAAGAAAATTTTTAATAACGTCTATTCCGTAAATTGTAATTCTTGGAATTTTTGGAATTTTGATGTTTAGTTTCATTGCGAATCTTTTAGGTAGTTTTCGGATTTGAATTTATACCAGCCGTTTGGCATTTGGTAAAAGTATGTTTTTGTTTGGGTGAATATGGACTCTAAAGGAGGCAGCATTAGCATATTGTAAATCTCCTTTGTAGGGGTTATGCCGTAAATTATCAGTCTGTTTTTATCAAAATAGATACTGTTTAGGGTAATTGGGTCTGGTATTAAATCCAAAAGGTTTTTTATGCTGTTTTTCATAAGTTCGTTTTTTACCATTATGTTTTCATAAAGTGCTTTTTGAGTAAAGATAAACTCTTTTTCTTTTGAGATTGTGATGAGTTCTTTGTTTAGGTTTGCTATTTGATTGTTGAATTTATTTATGTCTTTGTTGTATAAAAGGGCTTTTATCTCTAAAAACATAGCAAAACCTATGTATAAGATCAAAGAAACACCTATAAATATAAGCCAGAGTTTCGTGTCTTCTTTAAAGATAGGCTTTTTTTTAGGTTTTGTGAAACTATACATTTTCCCTACTTATTTGGTTTATTGTTTTGAGTATATCAAATTCTTGAACGGTTGTGGTAATGAAAATTTCATCCTCTATTAGGGTTTTTATTTCTTGAGGGGTATTTAAGGTATCTAGAATAACTATTTTTTCTATAAAATCCCCACCTTCTTCATAATACTCTTTTAGGGTGTTTTTAATATCTTCTATAATCCTATACTCTTCTTTTGTCTCTTCTACCGACGATTCGTCTATTTCTTCTATGTTTTCTATGTCTTCGTCTAAAATATCGTCAAAATCTTCTATAATGTCTATATCCGAAATATCTTCTATTTCATCATCCTCTTCTTCTTTAAATTCGGTCGTTTTTTCTTCTATTTCGAAAATATCCGAATATACAGGAATTGAGTCTTTGTAAATTAAAATAAAATTAAAGCTTTTGGTAGTTAAGATATATAGAGTGTTGTGTTTTGATATGGCTTTTATGTCTATAAGGGCAAAAATCGGATATAGAAAATCCGGCTCAAAAGATTTCGTAAGTTCCATAAGCTCGTAAATAGTGGTGTAAAAAGAGTATCTGTTTTTAATGCAAATGTATTTTATATTCTCAAGTTCTATTCCCAGTTTTTTATACTCTTTTTTGTCGCATGAGGGTACAACCCCTTGATTTTGAGAAAGGATAACGGTTGATACGTATGTTTGAGGGTTTGAGGAGGAGATTTCATTTATATAGTTTATAAGCTCTTTTTTTGTATTGAACTCTTTTTTTTCTTCAAAAATGAGCTTATCGTTTTTATATTGTTCGTTTAGCAGGTAAAATTTATCTTCTTTGTAAAATGAGATAAAATTCGGTTTTATAAATATTTTCAAGAGCATAACGGATGAGCCTTAAGGTAGTTTTTGAGTTTTAAAGAGTCGCTTAGTTTTGTATATATTTGAGTGGTTGAGATAAATTCGTGTCCTAAAAGTTCGCTTACATCCGTAATTCTGGCTCCGTTTTGCAGCATATAAGTGGCAAAGGAGTGGCGAAGCTGGTGGGGAGTTACGTGAATGCCGTGTTTTTTAAAGGCTTTTTGAATTATTCTTCTGATTTTAGCTTCTCCTAAGGGAATTGAATCTTTTTCAAACAGATACTTTTTTTTGGGATTAATTTTTAAATAGTTGTTTAAAAACTCTTTTAATTTGGGATGAAGGGGCAGAATTCTTGTTTTATCCCCTTTTCCTCTGATTTCTATCCATTCTCCTTTAATGTCTTCGAGTTTTATATTCGCAGCTTCGCTTATTCTAAGCCCTAAAGAAAATATTACGATAATCGCTAAATATTCATCCATCGTAGCAGTTTGAAGGGCTTTTTTGATGTGTTCGATACTTACGGGTTTTGGGAGGGTTTTGGGTACTTTTATATGTTCGTCTCCTACTATTTTGAATTTATAGCCTTGTGTTTCTAAAAATTCAAAAAAACTTCTAAGGGCAGAGACTTTTTTTGCTATCGTTTTTTTGTTCAAGTTTGCTATATGGAGTCTGTAGGGGGTTATGTCTATTATGTTGTTTTCTATTTCTAGATAATTAATAGCTTCGTTTAGTACGGTTTTATATGTTTTATAGGTATGAGACGATTTTGTCTGTTTTGTGAAATTTAAGAATTTTTCAATTTCTTTTTGTAAAAACTTTTTCATAAATCTCTCTTGCCTTTTGGTATTGTTGTTTTGCTTTTAGTTTTAAATCTTTGGGTATTAAAATCGACGGTTTTAAATTTTTATACTCATCAAGCAAAATCTCAAGCATTATTTTTACTCTTTGTTTGTCTTGTAGAGTAATATGTGATTTGTTTGCTATGTTTTCTATTTTTTTAAAGTAATTATTAGAATCGTTTAAAAACGTTTCCCACTCTTTTGCTATTTTCGATTGTGTATAAATTGTAAACGCCATTCTGTTATAAGGGTCTAGCAAATAAGCCTCTTTTGCTTTTACGTAGGCTTTATTGAATTCCCCTTCTTCAAAATAGTACCTAGCCTCTAAAGAGAGACGATAGGATTTGTTTAAAAGCATATAAATTCCAAATCCTATTAATACGGCTCCTATTAAGAAAAGTGTTTTTTTTATACTACTTCTCCTATTAGAGTATGTTTGTTGGCTTCTTTTATTTTTACATCGACAATTTTTCCTAGGTATTTATCGTTTTTAGGTATTTTTACCGTAAAAAAGTTATCGCTTTTACCCATTCCCGGCTCTTCTATTAATACTTTATATGTTTTTCCTATTTGAGCATTTGCTATTTCGTCAAGAATTTCGGCGTGTCTTTTTTGAAGTCTATAAAGTCTTTGTTTTGCCGTTTCTTTATCGACTTGATTTGTAAAGGTTGCGGCTTCGGTTAGGGGTCTTGGAGAATAAACGAAACTGAAAATTTGCTCAAACCTTACTTTTTCAACCACTTCCATAGTCTCTTTAAAATCCTCTTCGCTTTCTCCCGGAAAACCTACTATTATATCGGTCGTAATGCTTACATCCGGGATTTGGCGTATTATTTCGGCTCTGTTTAAAAACCACTCTTTTGTATAACCTCTTCTCATATCTTTTAAAACTTTGCTGCTTCCACTTTGTAAAGGGAAATGAATGTGCTTGCAAATTTTCGGGTTGTTTGCGAATTCATCCAAGAACTTATTGTCTGCGTGAAGAGGATGAGGGGAGGTAAATCGAATTCTTTCAATTCCGTCTATTTTACTGACTTCTCTTAATAAATCCGTAAAATCGACTTTAGGATGAGAAACGCTAAATCTTTTTCCGTAGTTGTTTACGTTTTGACCAAGAAGCGTTACTTCTTTTACTCCCTCTTCGGCTAGATTTTGTATCTGTTTTAAGATTAAGTCTATAGGAATGGAAAGCTCACGACCTCTTGTTTTAGGAACGATACAAAAAGAACACTTTTTATCACATCCTACCATTATGTTTACGAAGTCTTTGTAAGGGTTTTTATGGATATTTTTGAATACATAAGTCGTATCATCGTAGTTTATGTCGGTAATTACGGCTTTTGAGGTTGAGATGGCTTCTTTTATTTTGCTTACGTTTCTAGCTCCCAGTACGAAACTGACATAAGGGGCTTTTTTTATTATCTCTTCTCCCATATGGCTTGCCGTACATCCGCATACGCCAAATTGTGCGTTTGGATTTTGTTTTTTTAAACTTCCAAGTTCGGAAAACAGCTTTTGAACGGGCTTTTCCCTAACCGAACAGGTGTTAAGCAGAATCAAGTCCGCTTCTTTTGGATTTTGAGTCGTTTCAAATTCGTCGGAGAGTTCGGCTATTATGTGTTCGGAGTCTTTTACGTTCATTTGGCAGCCGAACGTTTGAATATAAAGTTTTTTCAAGGGAATCCTTAAATTATATGAAGTTCATACATATATGCCCCCTCATCCAGGCCGTATTTTACTTCTCTAAAATATACGGAGTATCCCTCTTCTTCAAGTTTATCGATAAGGTCTTTTAAATCTTTATATGAAGTTTCTTTATGAAAATAGAAAAATGAATTCGGTTTAATCTCTTTTACGAACTCTTCATAGCTCTTTTCTATTATGTTGTTGTCACTGCTTATTAACTTAAGTATCATTGCAAACCCTTTTAATTATTATTTTATCAAAAATTTTTGTAAAATTATACCTAAAAAAGTAGTTTGTAGTGAGTAGTAAGTAGTTATTAGTTTTAACTATCTACTACCCACTATCCACTACAATTAAACATAAAGGATAAGCGTGGAAAAAGTATTGGATTTATTATCACTGGTCGCAAACGAAAAAGGACTTGATTTTGATGAAGTGAAAGAGGCGTTTAAACGTTCTATTATAAAAACTGCCAAAAAAGTTTTGGGGGATATAGATGTTGAAGTTAATTTAGAAGACGGAGAGCTTAAAATTTATCAGATTTTTGAAGTAAGAAATGATGATATAGCTTTGGAAAATCCGGAAAAATACTTATATCTTGACGAAGCTAGAGAATTTGACCCGAATGCTCAAATCGGAGATAAATTAAAAGCCGAACTTGATTTGTCTAAACTCGGAAGAAGTGGGGCTATGGCTTTACAAAGAGAGTTTGAACGCGAAATTACAAGGCTTCTTGAAAATGAGATTTACAGAAAACTTATTTCTAAGTTAAACACTATCGTAAGTGGAGAGGTTGTAAAAGTAGATAATGAAGAAAACACCTGGGTTGAGCTTGACGGGGTAAAAGGCGTTCTTCCGATGAGAAACAGAATTAAAGGTGAAAAGTTTGAAGTCGGGGATGTAATGAAAGCTTTATTAAAATATGTTCATTTCGATACGAAAAGAGGTGTTACGATAGAGCTTAGCCGTACTTCTCCTAAATTTTTGGAAAAACTGATTGAAGCTGCCGTTCCGGAAGTAAGAGACGGAATTATCAAAATTCATACAAGTGCTAGAATCCCTGGGGTTAGAAGTAAGGTGGCAGTAAGTTCGCTTAATCCTAAAGTTGAGCCGATAGGAACTATTATCGGTAAAAACGGGGTTAGAATAAATTCCGTTTCAAACGAGCTTAACGGAGAAAATATAGACGTTATAGAGTATTCGGATAAGCCGGAGATTTTTATAGCAAGGGCTTTATCTCCTGCAATTGTAAAAAACGTAAATATAGATGAAGAAAAAGGGATTGCGGAAGTTGAAGTCGACCCCGACCAAAAAGCGAAAGCTATCGGTAAAAACGGGGTTAATATTACCTTAGCCGGAATGCTTACGAAATATAAAATCGAATTAAAAGACGCTAAAGAAAAAACAAAAGACACAAGTAAACTTGAAAATCTATTTAAAATTTAAGGACAGCTAAAGTTATGAGATATTTTTACGCTTCTTTTATTATTGCAGTTATAGGGCTTGGTTTGGCTTTTTTAATAGGTGGTTTTAGTGCCGTTTATTTAACGGCTATTTTAGCCGTGCTTGAGATTAGTCTCTCTTTTGATAACGCCGTTGTTAACGCTAAGATTTTAAAAAGTATGGATGAGGTTTGGGTTAAGAGGTTTTTAACGTGGGGGATGGTTGTCGCCGTATTTGGGATGAGGTTTATATTTCCTATTTTGATAGTGGCGATTGCTGCTAATTTGGGAATTGTCGAGACGGTGGAGATTGCTATAAAAGAGCCTTTAAAATACCACGAAATTTTAGTTCATAGTGAAAAACTGATTTATGCTTTCGGTGGGGCGTTTTTGTGGCTTGTTTTTAGTGATTTTTTGTTTGAGGATAAAGAAGTCAGATGGATAAAACCTATTGAAAAATATGCAGAGAAACTTGGAAGAGTAAATAATATTTCTTTAATTGTGGCTACTTTAATAGGTATTATCGTAACTTATGACGCTAAATCGTATGAAATAGCTATAGCTTATTTTTTCGGAATGCTTACTTATTCGATTTTAAACGGAATTAACGAAGCGTTTGCGATAGAAGGAGCTAAAAACGGACTTGTAGGGTTTTTATATCTGGAAATGCTTGATGCAAGTTTTAGTTTTGACGGAGTCATCGGAGCGTTTGCTATTACTCCTAATATTTGGCTTATTATGATAGGACTTGGAATAGGGGCTATGTTTGTAAGAAGCCTTACTATTTGGATAGTAAAAAAAGGTGTTTTGGACGAATATAAATACCTAGAACACGGAGCTCACTATGCTATAGGGGTTTTGGCAGTTATAATGCTTCTTAAAATTTTTATGCATATCGGAGAAGAACTTACAGGTACTCTTGGGCTTGCACTTTTAATTATTGCCTTTTTACACTCTAAAATAGAAAATGCTAAACAATCTTAATTTCAAGTTCAAGCTCAATTCCTTCTTCTTCAAAAACCCTTTTTTTTACCTCATTAATTAAAAACATCATATCTTCAAATGTCCCACTTTTAATATTTACAAAAAAGTTTGCGTGAATTTCACTTATTTTAATTCCCCCTTTTACTTTACCTTTCATTCCAACTTTTTCAATTAATCTTCCGGCAAAATCTTCTTTTGGGTTTTTAAATACACTTCCCAGGCTTGGTTCTTTTGGCTGATTTTTTCTTAGAGTTTTTAGATATTCATCAAGTTTTTTATCATAATTTCTCTTTATCTCAAATATCACTTCAAATACGGGTTCATTAATAGATGAGGTTCTATAAGAGAAGTTGAAGTTGTTTTTATCTTTGCCGTTTATTGCTAAAAGATTGTTTGAGATTTCTTCTTCTTTTACTCCGGCATTCATCTTTACGCTTCCCCCAATTGTCCCAGGAAGCTTTGCTAAAAATTCAAATCCACCTATATTATTTCTTTTGCAAAAGTTATAAAGAACTCTATTTTTTACTTTTCCACCGACTCTTAAATATCCATTTTTATATTCTATAAATTTATATTTATCGCTTAAAATTCCTAAGTTTTTTGCGTTAGGAGAAATTAGAGTGTTTGTAGCTCTTCCAATTAAGAATTCGTTATTATAGTTATATTCATCTATCTCTTTTACATTTATTTTAGGTCCTATTTTTATTGAAGAGAACTTTGAAAAATCAATTATCAATTAATCTCCTTATCTAAGAAAAGTAGGAATTAAACTAAAGACATATTTTGTAAAGTCAATTATTTCATTCATCATCCATGGCATTGTAAAAATTAAAATAACTGCTATTGCTAAAACTTTCGGGACAAAACTTAAAGTCATTTCATTTATTTGTGTGGTGGCTTGAAAAATGGAGATTAAAAGACCGACTATAAGCCCGACTAATAAAGCAGGTAAAGCTAAAAGAAGTGCCAATTTTAGAGTTTGAACTGCAAGTGCTATTATTTCAGATTGCATTTTCTATTCCCATAACTTTTTTTATAGCTTTATCTACTTTTTGCATCTCTTCATCTGTTAGTTTAGTAACTAAACCTTTGTTAAAAAGAATTTTTCCTGTTGAAATTATACCGATTGCAGTAGCTACTATTTCACTATCGAGTGTCATATTATCTCTTTTTTTTATTAAAACTCTATAATCTCCTCCAAGAAGCTGTCCGGATAATGGCAAAACTATAACGGTGTGATAAATCCCCTCAAAACAGGCTCTATTTAGATAGTCGTTTTGATAGATTAAAAATGGTCTTATTTTTGCAGAGTCTGTAAGCTTTGCAAAATAGACTTCTCCTCTTTTAAATTCAGGGACTTTATCTCCTTTAAATTCCCCTTCAAAAAAGTCGATATAACTTTGTCTTTGAGTTCGGGGTTTGCATTTTAGTGAAGTTTCGTTTCTTTTTAGCCACTCTTTAAATTCCACTTATTTCCTTTATTTTAAGCTTCAAATCTAAGCTTTTTATACTCTTTTGGAATCATATACTCTCTTATATCTTTCATATAAGGTAAAAGCTGGGCTTTTTGTCCGATTTCATAAAGTTTATTAATTGATTCAATCTGTTCTTCATCAAGAGTAATTGATTTATCGTTTGCATAAAGGCTTAAATATTTATCAAGGGTTTTATCATCAACTCTAACTAAATTTCTTTCAATTAGCATTTTTGCTAATAGATTTTTATGTTTGTTGGCTACATCTACCGCTTTTGTAAGTATCTCTTCTATATTTATTGCATCAAGAAGAGGAATTGAGCGTCTAATAGCCATACCTCCAAGTGGCAAGGGTCTATTGCCTGCAAGCTCTACCCATATATCCCAAAGCTCTTTTTCAACTTCAAGATTTTCATTGTATGTTAAAATGCTCTCGTGTATTAAAACTCCGGCATCAACTGCACCGCTAAGTACCGCATCTTCAATTTCAAGGAAGTTTTTATAAACTATTCTTGCTTTTGGATAATAGATTTTAAAAATCAAAGCATTTGTAGTATATTCTCCGCTAAGGGCTACTTTAAAGTTTGGTTTTAGTTTTTTGCCTTTTAATTTTACAAGTTTTGGTCCATATCCATATCCAAAACTAATAGCAGTTCTTAAAAGAGCATATTCATCTTTTAAAAAAGGATATGCCCCAAAACTAATGGCACTTACGTCATATATGTTTGCAAGAGTTTTTTTATTTAGTGTTTCTATATCTTCTGCTGTGTTTAAAAATTTATATTTTTTATCTCCAACCCACCCAAACTTAATTGCATAATACATAAAAATATCATCGGCATCAGGCGAGTGGGCAACTGTGTAAGTTTTCACATTATCTCCTCTAAAATCTCTTCTTTTGTAATTTCTATATCTCCACAAGGAGTATTTAGAGTTACTTCATTTAATTCTTTTTCTTTTTTTAAATCAAGAATTACCACTTTTTCATCTGGATATACCAAAACATAAAAAGGGACTTTGTTTATTTTATAAATCTTTTTTTTTGTAATTTCATCTCTAAGACGAGTAGATGGAAAAATTATTTCAAAAATAATTAAAGGGGCCTTTGTTATATACTTTTCAAGTTTTCCACAAATTACGCTTACATCAGGACGTAAAATAGTATCTTCGCTTATTCTGTATTCTGCTTCTACTAATACAAAACATTTATTACATTTTCTAAATTTTAAGTTTAATAAGAATGCCAATTTTCCAGCAATCCATTGATGTTTGTTAAAAGGAGCAGGTGCTATAGCATATGGGCGACCTTTTATTAATTCCCAGTCTCCTTCCCAATGTTCGTAATCTTTAACTGTGTAGTATTCTTCTACAATTGCAAGTGCCATTTTGTAGCCTTTTTTACAAATTATAGCAAAAATGATATAATTGCGTATACTACCTATTAAAGGATTTAAATGGACGCAAATAAGCAAAAAGCACTTGAACTTGCCCTAAAGCAGATTGATAAACAGTTTGGAAAAGGTTCTTTGGTAAAACTTAGCGAAAAAGAGATTGAACCTATTGAAGCGATTCCGACAGGGTCTTTCGGGCTTGATTTGGCCTTAGGAATTGGTGGAATTCCAAAAGGAAGAATTACCGAAATTTACGGGCCGGAGTCTTCCGGTAAGACTACTTTGGCTTTGTCTATTATAGCTCAAGCCCAAAAACAGGGTGGAATTGCCGCTTTTATAGATGCAGAACACGCTTTTGACCCGATTTATGCAAAAAATATTGGGGTTGATATTGACAATTTGCTTGTTTCTCAACCGGATTACGGAGAACAGGCACTTGAAATTGTAGAGACTCTTGCTAGAAGTGGTGCTGTGGATGTTATTGTTATAGATTCGGTAGCGGCTCTTACTCCAAAAGCAGAAATTGAAGGAAATATGGGAGACGCTCAAGTAGGTGTTCAAGCTAGACTTATGAGCCAGGCTTTAAGAAAATTAACGGCTGCAATTCATAAAATGAATACGACCGTTGTGTTTATTAACCAAATAAGAATGAAAATCGGAATGATGGGATACGGAAGCCCGGAAACCACAACAGGTGGTAACGCTCTTAAATTTTACAGTTCTGTTAGACTTGATGTTAGAAGAATTGCAACTTTAAAACAATCGGATAAGGAAGTAGGTAACAGAGTAAAAGTAAAAGTGGTAAAAAATAAGGTGGCTCCTCCTTTTAGAATAGCTGAATTTGATATAATGTTCGGGAAAGGAATTTCTCGTGAAGGAGAAATCCTTGATTACGGGGTAAAGCTTGATATTATCGATAAGAGCGGGGCATGGTTTAGTTACGGTGCTACAAGACTAGGTCAAGGTAAAGAGAATGCAAAAGAGTATTTAAAAGAACATCCGGAGCTTGCAAAAGAGATAGAAGAGAAGATTAAAGAGGCTTTGGGTGTTGAGCTTTCTCATATGATTGATACGATTGAAAAAAAAGAAGACGAATCAAATTAAAAGGAGAAAAAATGGTATTTATCGAAGATGTGTTTGCGGATGAAGTGTTAGATTCTAGGGGGAATCCGACGGTTAGAGCGACAGTTGTTTTGAGTGATGGGACAAAAGAGAGTGCGATAGTACCTAGTGGAGCAAGTACGGGGGTTAATGAAGCACTTGAGCTTAGAGACGGAGGAGATAGATTTTTAGGAAAAGGTGTATTAAAAGCTTGTGAAAATGTAAATAGTGTTATTGCAAACGAGCTTATTGGTCTTTCTCCTTACGACCAGGCTGAAATTGATAATATTATGCTTGAACTTGACGGGACTAAAAATAAATCTAAACTTGGGGCAAACGCTATTCTTGGTGTAAGTATGGCGGTTGCCAGAGCTGCTGCTAGAAGTCTTGATTTACCGCTTTATAGATATTTAGGTGGAGCGAATGCACTTGTATTGCCGACTCCTATGCTAAATATAATAAACGGTGGGGCACACGCTGATAACGATGTGGATTTACAAGAGTATATGATTATGCCAACAGGCTTTGATGACTTTGCAGAAGCTCTAAGGGCTAGTAGTGAGATTTATCATACGTTAAAAAAACTTCTTGCAGCTGACGGGCATAATACCGCACTTGGAGATGAGGGTGGATTTGCACCGAACTTTAAAAATAATGAAGAACCGATTGAATATATTATAAAAGCTATCGAAAAATCAGGATATAAACCGGGAGATGAAATTACAATAGCACTTGATGCAGCGAGTAGTGAGTTTTATAAAGACGGAAAATACGTACTTGCCGGAGAAAATAAAACATTAAGTGCGGCTGAACTTGTGGATTATTATGCTTATCTTTGCGATAAATATCCGATTGTTTCAATTGAAGACGGTGTTGCTGAAGAAGATTGGGAAGGTTGGAAAATATTAACTGAAAAACTTGGAAATAAAATTCAGCTTGTCGGGGATGATTTGTTTGTAACAAACAAAGAAATCTTACAAAAGGGAATCGAACTTGGTGTTGCTAATGCGATTTTAATTAAACCGAATCAAATCGGAACCGTGACTGAAACTATGCAAACGGTTAGACTTGCTCAAAGAAATAATTATAAAACTATTATGAGTCATAGAAGTGGTGAGAGTGAAGATGCTTTTATTGCCGATTTTGCAGTGGCTTTAAATTGTGGTGAAATTAAAACGGGAGCACCGGCTAGAGGAGAGAGAACGGCTAAATATAACAGACTTCTTGAAATTGCAAGAAGCATAGCAGGTGCCGAATACACAGGAAAAACACTGTTTAATAGATGATTGATTTTGATGATTTAATAAAAAAAGATTCGAAAAGAGTGATTATTATCGTTATTCTCTCTTTTTTCTTTCTTTTTTATATCTATGTGCTGATGTTTGGTGAGAGGTCTTATATTAGGCTTTTGGATTTAAACGGAGAGTATGAAAAACTTAAACATCATGTTGATAAACTGAAAAAAGAGAATGAAAAACTTCAAAAAGAGTATTTTGAATTAAAACAACTTCAAGGTGGAGAGTGAGATACTTTATACTGTTGGTAGGAGTTATACTGCTTGCTAGACTTAACCCTTTCGAACCGGTGGTAAAACCGGAAAATACTATGATAATAAAACCTTTTTATTTTAAAAAAGCAGTTATTAATCTTCCAAAAGACGCAAGGGTTTTAAAAGAGATTGTATTGGTTTATCAAAGTGTAAACGGAGATATTAAACAAAAATTTGTAAATATCAATAAACAGATAGACTTTCATAAGCCGATAATAGTCTCTCATAGCATTTCTAAGTTTCCGATTAAAGAATACGGGTTTTTAAATCTTTTTAAGCTTTATATAAAAGGTAAAAAAATTTTTCTAAAAACAAAAGACAAACTAATAAGAAGTTTTTTTCTTGTTGAGCCTTTTAGGATTGTATTGGATTTTAAAAGGGATGCCGACTTTTTAACTCTTACAAAAACAATATCCGATTCGGTGGTTAAAAAAGTGGTTGTGGGGAATCATAACGGATATTATAGGGTTGTTTTGTATTTTGATGCTAAGTATGCTTATAGGATTAAAGTGATTGAGGGAGGAGTTAAAATTGAGTTGCAGTAATATTATATTAACCGGCTTTATGGGAAGTGGTAAAAGTACAATCGGAAGAGTTTTGGCAAAAGAGTTGGATACTTATTTTATAGATACGGATAGTTTGATAGAGAGTTTTGAAAATAGAAATATTAAGGAGATTTTTGAAAAAGACGGAGAAGATGCTTTTAGAGAGATGGAAAAAAGATGTTTTAGGTGGATTAAAAATCACGTTTCTTTTACCGTAATTTCGGTAGGTGGTGGGTTTCCGGTTTTTGTACCGGAAATTAAAGAAGCCGGAGTTGTAATATATTTAAAGGTTGATTTTGAAGATATTGTAAAAAGACTCTCAAAAGAAGAGATAGATAAAAGACCTCTTTTTAAAGATTTAAAAAAAGCAAAAGAGCTTTTTTTAAAAAGAGATGAAATATATTCAAAACTTGCCGATATAGTTATAGAAAACAGAGATTTAAAAACAACTATAAAAAAAATAAAGGAGTATTATGCAAGTAAGTAGTACTTCAATGCATACCACTATTCAAGTGGAAGCTCAAAAAAAAGCTCAAGATACTGTTAAAAATTTAATGGAAAAAATGATAAACGACGCTTTTAAAAATTCTGCAGAACTTGAAGCTATGACGGCTCAAGCTACTGGAAAAGGGCAAAACATTAATGTCAAAGCATAAAGAGCTTTTAGATTTTTATTTAAAAAGAAAAGATTTTATAAAAAAAGAGTTTAGTGAGAATATAGATTTTACGGATGTTTTTGACCCTTATTTAGATTTGAAAACAGACAAGCCTATTATGATAATAGGAGAAGCACCAGGAGCTAATGAAGTTAGGTTAAAAGAGCCTTTTGTCGGGAAAGCCGGAGAAAATCTTAACTATTTAATAAGTTTAAGTGGACTTGATAGAAAAAGAGATTTTTTAATTACAAACGCTTTTCCCTTTCGTACATTTAAAGGTAATGCAAACAGAACTCCATCTGCAAAAGAGTTAAAGCTTGGAGCAAAACTTTTAGAAAAAGAGATAGAAATTGTAAAACCAAAACTTATTTTACTTCTTGGAAACTCTGCTATAAAAGCTTTTTCTTATATTCCTTGGGCAAAGGAAGTAAAAAATCTTAAAAAGTGTGGTATTTATGAAATAAATGGTAAAAAAGTAGGAGTATGTTTTCATCCGTCTCCTCTTGCTTTTAATAGAAAAGATATAAGAGATAGTTTGGAGAAATTTTTTAAAAATCTAAAATTTGAGTATAATTAAATAAAAAGGAGAAAAAATGACAAATATTGAAGATATGATTTTAAGTTTCGGAGAAGTGCCGGAAGCTCACGAGAGTTTTACTATTGCTTATGGAAGTTTAAGGGTTGAGCAGAGTAGATTATATAAAGACGTACTTCCTACAGATGCAGTAAAACAAGTAATTATTATGCTTCAAGAGCAAGCTTTGGAAATGGGAGCTAACGGAGTTAAAAATATCGAAATAAAAATAACTCCTCTAAAAGATGAAAAAGGAGTTGACGTAGTTGATTATTATGCTATGGGGACTTTAATTAAGTTAAAATAATAAAAATGGGAAAGAGCTTTACTTTCCCGTTTTTAAAATAAAAAGGGGGTTTTTTTAAGGATTGGTTTTTTTCGATATATTAATTGAAAAATAATTTGAGGGAACAAGGAATTTTAAATGGTGCCCAGGGACGGAATCGAACCGCCGACACAGGGATTTTCAGTCCCTTGCTCTACCGACTGAGCTACCTGGGCTTGGAATGAAATTATATCAGTATAACTTTAAAGTTAGCTTAAAGAGAAGATTAGTTTTTAAAAATCTTCTCTAATTTTTCTTTTAGTTTATTTTGACAGTTTTGAAGGGCAAAATCCATTGCGTTTGAGAAGTTGCTAGATGATTTTCCTCCACATTTGATTGAGAAGTTAATAGCACTTTTGTCTTTTAGTGTTACATTTAGAGTAAGTGTTGAGATATAGTTTGATAATATCTGTTTATTTTCAATGGATGAAGTTGCATATACTTTAATTCCGTTTGAGTAAGTGGGGATATTAAGTTGACTAAAGGTGTCTTGTAAAAGAGTTTTTATTTTGTAATTGGAAACTTTAACGTTTACTCCTATTTGTGAGAGTTTTGTTTGCAGTTTTGTTTTTAGGGATATTGCTTGTTGTATCTCTTTTGAGATATTTTTGTTTGTTAAGGTTTGGACTATGTAAAGATTTTTTATGGCTTTGTTTAGTTCTTTTATCAGTTTAGGATAGGTTTTTAGAATTTTTATTTTATCTTTGATATTTAGATAAGCTTTTGCCTGGTTAATGGTATTTATAGCTTTTTGGTAGGCTACGTTTGCACTTTTTTCTTTATTTATTTTTATAAGTACATAGTATTTGTTTTCTTTTGCAGCTTCTTTTACGATTTGATAATCGGAAAATTCTACATTGGCATAGCTTTTGGTATCTTTTCTTATTTCTTTAAATATTTGGGAATTGTCGTTATTTTGCATATAACTTTTTGATGATTCGAATGATGAATTTATAGTTACGTTTACTTGGGACGCTGCAAAAGATAAAGCGTTGTTTATAGCGTCTTTTTTTGAATATCCCATTCCCGTTGCGTAAATATAAAGTTGGTTGCTTTTGGGTGTTTCGTTAAACCATTTAGGTGGTTGGGCGTTTTGGCATCCTATTAAAAAGATGATAATTACTGCTAAGATAAATTTTTTCATTTAATGCCTTTATTTAAACATACTTTTTAGTTTTTCTAGAAAAGATGAGTTTTGATGAATTTTTACGTAATCTCCTATTTTTACCGGTTGTTGTACTTTATCTACAATAATCCACGAATCGTTAGGGTGTAATACGTTGCTTATTTCGCCTTCTCCTATTTTTATCTCTTCTCTTTTTATTTCGTTTGAGAAAGGAACTTTTGTCTCTTTTATTGTAAATATTTCAACGTCAACTCCTTCTCTTGCTCCGAAATTTGAACCTAAAGTGGTGTGAAGGATTGTTTTGTTGTCTTTTTTTCTTACTTCATACACATAGCCTTTTTTAGCAAAAAAGTTATAAAGAAAATCTTTTTTATCTTCTATTGCGTTTGAAGTTGCTTTTGATAAAAGATATGAGAAATTATAAAGTCTTGATTTACTTGTAGAATGTTCACAGTCGCTTAAATTTAGCGTTTTTGCAATGTAGTTTTGAGGAATTTTAATAATAGTCAAACTCCCGAATACACACGCTTTGTTTGAGTAGTAAGCAGGAGTATAGTGAATTTTTCCTTTTTTATCTTTCCAACTGCTAGGAGGTATGTATTCGCTTGAAGTTTGGGTAGATAAAATTTTTCCTTTTATGATGTAATCTGCCTGGTTTAGGTTTGTTTGGGCTTTTTTTGCTTCCTCTGCTAATTGTATCTCTTTTTTTAGTGATGAATAGTTTCTATTTAGTACCACTACGGCTTTGTAGTTTGATAAAAGGGTTTTTAGTCTGTTTGTAGCTATTTGGTCTAGGGTGTTGTATCTGTTACCGTTAAAAGGAACCACCAATACCTGGGTTTTGGAGTATAGTTCTTGTTTTGATGGTTTGTATGATGATTGTTGGGCGTTTATTTTTGTGAATTCATTAGGGTTTATTTTTGTAGAACATCCTAAAAAGATAAGGCCACTTATTGTTAAATAAACTGCTTTTTTCATTTTTTCTCCTTTATTAATGTTTGAAACTTTTCTCCTCTTTCTTTGTAATTTTTAAACTGGTCAAAACTTGCACACGCAGGGCTTAAAATAGCTACGGAATCTTTTGAGTGAAGTTTTGATATTTCGTTTACTGCGTTTTTAAGCTCTTTTGAAAGATGGTATTTTATCTTAAATTTTTGGGAAAGTTGTTTAAAAATTGAGAGATTTTCACCTATTAAAAACAGTTCTACATTTAAATTTTGCATATATTCAAATAACGGGGTAAAATCCTGGTTTTTATCAACTCCTCCTAAAATTAAAAATATCTTTTTGTCTTTATATCTTTTTAAAGCGTTTAGAGTGGCGTCTATGTTTGTAGCTTTGCTGTCGTCAACCCAGGTTCTATTTAAAGAGTCTTTTATTTCTTCTAGTTTATGAGGGTCTATTTTAAATTCTTTTAAGGATTTTTCTTTAAAAAAGAGTATTTTATATACGGCTTTTGCCATTATTTCATCCAGTAAAAACGGGGTTTTAAAGTGTAAATCTTTAAAATCGAAATAGTTTATTAAGTCTTGTTCGTTTTTATAGAGAATTTTAAAGGCTTTTGTTTGAGTGTCAAACTCTTTTGGCATTATTACGATATCTCTTTCGGTCATTCTTTTAAGAGGGGATAATTTGGCTTTGACGTACTCTTCAAAGCTTCCGTGCCAGGAGATGTGGTCTTCTTTTATAGGAAGGATTATTAAGATGTTCGGCTTTGCTTTTTTTGTATAAAAAAGTTGAAAACTACTTGCTTCAATTACCCAAAATTTTGCCTTTTTATTCATATCGGCTAAAGGAATGCCTATATTTCCTCCTATATCGGAGTAGTGTTCTTTAAGCAGATAATGAGTCATTTGGGTTGTTGTGGTTTTGCCGTTTGTACCGGTAACCCATATTTGAAAAGGAGCGTTGTCGTAAAAGTAGTCAAATTCACTGATTAAATTTTTTGCTTTTTTTATTAAGGGATGAGAAGGGGGAATTCCCGGGGATGTTATTTCGAGTTTGGATTTATTTGGGTCAAATTCGGTGGAAGGAAGAAGAATATTTTCGTATTTGTCATATGAAGGTTTTGTAAAATTGTCATCGAATATATAAAAACCACCTTTTTTAGCTATTGCTTTTGTTGTTAGTCCGTATCCGAAAAGTGAAATCATCTATTTAAATACTCCTTTAAAAGCTCTCCTAAATCGGAATCCAGTTTGATATTAAAATAAGGGAATTTTTTATTTTCTAAAGAGATGTTTACAAATTCCACTTTGCCTAGGCGTTTTTTTATTTCTTCTTTAAACTGGGTAAGTGTTGAAATTTTGTCTACCAAAATTCCTTTTACTTTTGTAGCTATGAATATTTTTCCGTCTGCGTATTTTTTAAGTTTATCCAAAGAGATGTTTCTATCTTCTGCAACGGTTTTTAAGAAATTCTCATAAGTTGGAAGCAATAAATTGTTTAGTAGGTACTCTTTTTCTTGAGAAGAAGCTTTTTTAAATAGAGAAATGGGTTTTTTATATTTTCCTACTGTTATATCGTCCTCTTCTATTCCTATTTTTTTTGCGAGTTTGCCTATAACAAAATGTGGCATAATAACCCCTATACTTCCTACAACGGCGTTTTTATTAGCTACTATAGGTTTTATGGCACTTATTATATAATATCCTCCACTTGCAGCCATACTCTCAACATATACGTTTACCCTTTTTGTTTTGTTTATAAATTTTAAATAAGCGTTAAACTCATCACTTGCACTGGGACTGCCTCCCGGGGTATTGAAAACAAGCAAAAACTCTTTACAGTTTTTATCTTTTTTTAATCTGTCCATTTTATTAATAATAGTGTTTATATAATCCACCGTTATTGTTTTATTAATGTTTATTACGGCTACGTATGGTTTTGTAATAGGAGTTTGGGTTGAAAAACTTTTTTTAAAAAACATCCCCACAACAACCAGCTCTGCTAAGATTAGTAAAACAACCCCAAAAAGGATGATTTTTTCTTTTAAAGCTTTTAATTTAAATATTTTTAATTCGGCTTTTAATTTTTCGTTTTCCATTTTCTACCTTATTTTTATTGAAAGTATAGCAATTAAATTCATAATTAGTGCAATAATCCAAAATCTAATTGTAATTTTATTTTCTTTCCAGTTTAAAAGTTCGAAATGATGATGAATGGGTGCCATTTTAAATACTCTTTTTCCTCTTGTTTTGTAACTTCCCACTTGTAAAATTACGGATACGGTTTCTGCTATAAATACAAAACCTATTAAAATCAGTAAAATTTCGCTTTTTGCAATAATTGCCAAATAGCCGATAATAGCACCTAAAGCCAAACTTCCACTATCTCCCATAAAAACCTCTGCCGGATGGGCGTTATACCATAAAAATCCAAGGAGTGTCCCTATGAGTGCGAAAGCTACTATCGTAAGTTCTCCACTTCCTAGTTCAAAAGGAAAAAACAGATAATCGCTGAATTTGTAATTACCTATAATATATAAAAACACTGCTAAGGTAAAAAGAGAAAAAATAGAAGGTACCGTCGCAAGTCCGTCAAGGCCGTCTGTTAAATTTACGGAGTTACTCATCGAAACTATTATAAATGCCCAGAAAATAATCGCTAAAACTCCCATATCAAAAACGGGGTGTTTGTAAAACGGAATATAAAGATGAGTATCAAACTTTAAAAGATAAAGTGAAATCGAAATTCCCAAAGCTCCTATCCATTGAAAAATAAATTTCTGTTTTGCAGATAGTCCTTTTTGGTTTGATTTGCCAAGTACTTTTCCCAAATCGTCCACTATTCCAAGACACATAAAGTATAAAAGTGTAATAATCGCAAGTACTACGTACTGATTGATAGCGGTAGTTAGTAAAATGGAAATAACGGCACTTAAGATAAAAACGACTCCCCCCATTGTAGGGGCGTCTTTTTTTTGATGTTCTTGAGGAGCCAGTTCAAATATCGGCTGTTTGAATTTTTTGGCTATTTTTATAAATTTGGGCATTAAGGTTAGGGTAATTAAAAAAGATAAAAAAAATGCTACAATAGCACGGAAAGTCACGTAGTGAAAGATATTAATATGAAAGTGTTCATAAAAGTAGTATAACATTATGTCCCTTTTTTAGGTAAAATTTTAACAAATAAATATGAAGATATAATGATAGAAGGAGAATAAATGAAATTTAGTGGAAAAAATGTACTTATAACAGGTGCTAGCAGAGGTATTGGAGCCGAAATTGCAAGATATTTGGCAAAAGATGGGCTTAAAGTTTGGATTAACTATAGAAGTAACGCAGAACTTGCCGATAAATTAAAAGAAGAGATAGAAAGTAATGGAGGAAGTGCGGCTGTTATCGGGTTTGACGTAAGTGATGAAAAGGCTTTTATTGAGGCTGTTAAAACAATATTCGATAGTGATGGAGAACTTAGTTATCTTGTAAATAACGCCGGAATTACAAACGATAAACTTGCTATGAGAATGAGTGTTGAAGATTTTAAAAAAGTAATTGACGCAAACTTAACTTCTACTTTTATCGGATGTAGAGAAGCACTAAAAGTTATGAGCAAAAAAAGATTCGGAGCTGTTGTAAATGTTGCAAGTGTTGTAGCAGAAGCCGGAAACTTAGGACAGGCAAATTATGTTGCAAGTAAAGGTGGGGTTATTGCTATGACAAAAACTTTTGCTCTTGAAGGAGCACCGAGAAATATAAGATTTAACAGTGTAACTCCAGGGTTTATTGATACCGATATGACAAAAGATTTACCTCAAAAAGTAAAAGAAGAGATGCTTAAAAAAATCCCTCTAAAAAGATTCGCATCACCAAAAGAAGTTGCAAGTGCCGTTGCGTTTTTACTTAGTGATGAGGCAAGTTATATTACAGGAGAGACGTTAAAAGTAAACGGTGGAATGTATATGTAATTTAAATTTTGAGAATTATAAAATTTTATGCTAAAATGGCAAAAACAAAAAAAAGGAGAGATAATGGCATTATTTGATGAAGTAAAAGAAGTTATCGTTGAGCAGTTAAACGTAGATGAAAATGAAGTAAAACCGGAAGCTAACTTTGTAGAAGATTTGGGAGCTGACAGTTTAGACGTTGTTGAAATGGTAATGGCACTTGAAGAGAAATTCGGAATCGAGATTCCGGACAGTGACGCTGAAAATATCAAAACTGTTCAAGACGTAATCGATTATATCGAAAAAGCAAAATCTTAATTTTTTTCCCTTCGGGGATAAGATTTGAAGGTGTTAAGAAGTGAAGTTTTGCTTTTCATCTTAACATCTTCAAATCTTAACCTCTAATAAAAAGGAAATTTATGAGAGTTGTTGTAACCGGAATAGGTATGATAAATGCAGTAGGTCTTAATAAAGACGAAGCTTTTGAAAATGTAATTACTGGAAAAACAGGAATTGACAGAATTACACATTTTAATCCGGAAGGTTTCGGGTCTCAAATCGCAGGAGAAGTAAAAGGTTTTGACCCAAAAACAGTAATGGACCCAAAAGATGTGAAAAAGGCTGATAGATTTATTCATTTAGGAATTGCAGCTGCAAAAGAAGCAATGGCTGATAGCGGTCTTAGTGAATATGACGGAAATAGATTCGGTATTTCTGCCGCAAGTGGAATAGGAGGACTTCCAAATATTCAAAAAAACGCTGTAATTTGCGAAACGAGAGGTCCTAGAAGAATATCTCCGTTTTTTATTCCGAGTGCACTTGTAAATATGCTGGGTGGATTTGTTTCAATTGAATACAGTCTTAAAGGTCCTAACTTATCAAGCGTAACTGCTTGTGCCGCAGGTACTCATGCTATAAATGAAGCTTTTAAAACCATTAAACTAGGTCTTGCAGATAAAATGATGGTAGTAGCCGGAGAATCTGCTATATGTGAAATCGGAGTTGGTGGGTTTGCCGCTATGAAAGCCTTATCTACCAGAAACGACGACCCGACACATGCAAGTAGACCTTTTGATGCAAAAAGAGACGGATTTGTAATGGGTGAGGGTGGAGCTTGTTTAATACTTGAAAAATATGAAGACGCAGTTGCTAGAGGAGCTAAAATTTACGCTGAAATTATAGGAATAGGTGAGAGTGGAGATGCTAACCATATAACAACTCCTGCACCGGAAGGTGAAGGAGCTTACAGAGCTATGAAAATGGCTTATGAGATGGCAGGAAGTCCTAAAATAGATTATATTAACGCTCACGGAACTTCAACAAAATATAATGATATGTATGAGACTATGGCTATTAAAAAGCTATTCGGAAGTAAAGAAAACTGTCCACCGGTAAGTTCTACAAAAGGTGCGACAGGGCACTGTCTTGGAGCTGCCGGAACGATTGAAGCTGTTATTACTCTTATGGCAATGGAAAGAAACATTATGCCGCCTACTATTAATTATGAAGAACCGGATCCGGATTGTGATTTGGATTATGTTCCGAATAAAGCTAGAGAAGCTGAAATTAATGTAGCAATGAGTAACTCATTCGGATTTGGTGGAACAAACGGAGTTGTAATATTTAAAAAAGTAAAATAAAGGTAAACTTTGGCAGTACTTGATTTTGAAAAAAAACTACAAGAAATTAAAGAACAAATAGAAGTCGCTAAAATAAAAGGCGACTCTCACGCTGTTTCTGCTTTAGAAGAGGAACTTAAAAAAGAGATAGAAAAGACATTTAAAAACTTAACTCCTTATCAAAAACTTCTTCTTGCCCGTCATCCCGACAGACCTCACGCTATTGATATTATAGATTTGATAATGGATGAGAAGATAGAGCTACACGGAGATAGAGAATTTAGAGATGATGAGTCTATTGTCTGCTATATAGGGATGATAGGTGATGAAAAATGTGTAGTTATAGGAGAGGAAAAGGGTAGAAATACAAAAGAAAAACTAAAAAGAAACTTCGGTATGCCACATCCGGAAGGCTATAGAAAAGCTTTGCGTGTTGCAAAATTGGCTGAAAAATTTGATTTACCGATTCTGTTTTTAGTAGATACTCCGGGGGCGTTTCCTGGAATTGGTGCGGAAGAGAGAGGACAAAGCGAAGCAATTGCAAGAAACTTATTTGAACTCTCACGCATAAAAACTCCAACCGTTTCGATTGTTATAGGAGAAGGTGGAAGTGGTGGAGCGTTGGCTATTGGGATTGCCGATAAGTTTGCTATGCTTAAATATTCGGTTTTTAGTGTAATTTCACCTGAAGGTTGTGCCGCAATTTTATGGGGGGATAATTCAAAAGCGGAAACTGCCACAAAAGCTCTTAAAATTTCAGCAGAGGAACTTAAAGAGCTAGGACTCATAGATGATATTATAGATGAACCACTTGAAGGAGCTCATAGAGATTATGAGACGACTGCAAATAATATAAAAAACTATTTCCTAAACCAAGTAAAAAAACTAAAAGAACTCCCAAAAGAAGAACTTCTACAAAAAAGGTTTGAAAAATATTTAAACTATGGAAGTTTTGAGGAATAATCTCCTCTTTTCATTAACATTTCATTAACTTTTTGTTGTTATATTAAAAAGGAGTGCTTATGCAAGTTTCAAGCAATATCCAAATGAAAAGTATGCAACAAATGCATTAAATGAACGGACAAGGTGGAGGCCAAGGTAAAGGTATGGGCAGAGTTATGCAAAGTCTCACACCTGACCAAAGACAAGAGATTTCTTCGCAACTACAATCTTTGTTTCAAGATGATAGGAAAAACATTGTAGACCAAATCAAACAATTAGACCCTACTAGTATCTCCCAAGATGATTTGTTTCAATCTATTCAAGATATCTGAAATCCTCAAAAGGATACAACTATCGCTTCAACTTCGGCTGCAGATTTTTACGCTTGAAGTTCTTTTGCTAAAAATCTAGCCGTATAACTTATGTCGGTAAAGTTTTTTGCTACCTCTTCCACATTTCCGGTGGCGATAACTTTACCACCACCACTTCCACCTTCCGGTCCCATATCTATGATGTAGTCTGCATTTTTGATAAAATCCAGGTTATGTTCGATTACTATTACGCTGTTTCCAAGGTCAACTAAATGTTGAAGTACTTGTACCAATCTGTCTATATCTGCAAAATGAAGACCGGTTGTAGGTTCGTCTAAAATATATAGAGTGTTGCCGGTGTCTCTACGACTTAATTCTTTTGCAAGTTTTATTCTTTGAGCTTCACCTCCACTAAGGGTTGTTGCGTTTTGTCCAAGGGTTATATATCCAAGCCCTACGTCTTTTAGGGTTTTCAGTTTAGCTTTAATTTTTGGGATTTTTTTAAAAAATTCATATGCCTCATCCACACTCATCTCCAAAACATCTGCAATTGATTTGCCTTTGTATTTAATCTCAAGAGTTTGTTCGTTGTATCTTTTTCCTCTACACGCTTCACACGTTACCATTACATCCGGCAGGAAGTGCATTTCTATTTTTATTTGCCCCTCACCCTTACAAACTTCACATCTTCCCCCTTTGACGTTAAAGCTGAATCTCCCGGGAGTGTAGCCTCTAAGCTGGGCTTCCGGTGTGTTTGCAAATAGATTTCTTATATCGTCAAATACTCCCGTATAGGTTGCCGGATTTGAGCGAGGGGTTCTTCCTATTGGACTTTGGTCAAGGTAAATTACTTTATCAAGTTGTTTTAGTCCCGTGATTTCCACGCCTTTTACTTTTTGGATTTTATGGGCGTGATTTAGGATTTCTCTTGCTACGGGAAGTAGAGTTTGTAAAATAAGGCTGCTTTTTCCACTTCCACTAACCCCTGTTACGCACACAAGGTTTCTTAGAGGTATTTTTACGTTTAGATTTTTAATATTATGGATATTTACGTTTTTGATTTCAATCCATTCGTTTTGAGGACGGTTTTTTCTATAATTTATGTCTTTTTCTCTTCTTATGTATTTTGCAGTTTCTGTATCGGAGTTTAATAACTCTTTTACATTTCCGGCAAATACAACTTCTCCTCCGAATTTTCCGGCCCCTGGACCGATATCCACTATATAATCTGCATTTAAAATCGTTTCTCTGTCGTGTTCGACTACAATAACGGTGTTGCCTTTGTTTTTTAAGTTTTTTAGGGTGTTTATAAGTTTTAATGTATCTCTTTCGTGAAGTCCGATACTTGGCTCATCAAGTACGTACATAACGCCTGTTAGTCCGCTTCCGATTTGAGAAGCTATTCTAATTCTTTGTGATTCGCCCCCACTAATCGTTCTTGCGTCTCTGTGAAGTGTAAGATATCCAAGTCCCACATCTACTAAGAAAAAGAGTCTCTCGCGAATCTCTTTTAAAATCGGTTCCGCTATTTTTTTCTCTTGTTTTGTCAAATGTGAAAAGTTATTTTCGTTGCTAAAAAATTTATACGCCTCTTCAATTGGCATTGAGATAACTTCTGCAATGGTTTTTCCTGCAACTTTTACAGCCAGGCTTTCCGGTTTTAGCCTAAATCCTTTACAACTAGGACATACGCTCTCACTCATAATTTCATTCATATCTTCGTCTTTGTATAAATCAAGGGCAATTTGTCTAAGTCCCGGCCATCTTTTAGAGATTTTATGTTTTGCGTATTCAAATTCTATTTCATACGCCGTTCCGTTTAAAATAATCTTTTTTTGAAGTTCGTCTAGTTCGTAAAAGCTTTTATTCATATCTATATCAAGTTCTAGGCAGAGTGCTTTGAAAAACTCTTGATAATATTTTTTATTAAATCCCCAAATAAGTGGAATTGCACCTTTATTTAGAGGTTTGTCTTTTATTACTTTTTCCAGATCAAGAGTATAGGTAACTCCAAGCCCGTCACACTTAGGACACGCACCTTTTGGAGAGTTAAAAGAAAACGCAAGAGGTTCAAGCTCTTCAAAACTTACCTTACAATCAAAACACGCCATATGTTCTGAATAGTGTATAAAATCACTTTCAAGTTCAAGCTCTTTTGCGTTTAATATCTCTATTTCAACTTCTCCAAAACTTTTATTCAAAGCCTTTTCTACGGCTTCGGCGATTCTTGCTTTATTTTCTTCTTTTATTATGACTCTATCGATTACGGCTTTAATGGTGTGTTTTTTTGTTTTTTTAAGCTCAATCTCTTCATCAAGCCTTACGACTACGCCGTCTATATAAGCTCTTATTATTCCTTCTTGTCTTAATTTTTCAAGTAAATCCTGAAATTCACCTTTTTTTTCTTTGATTAAAGGAGCGTAAATTATAACTTTTGCACCAATCGGCAGTTTTAAAACTTCGTTTATAATATCTTGTGGGGTCATTTGGGTAATTTCTTTGCCGCAAAGATGGCAGTGTTGAGTACCTATTCTTGCGTATAAAAGTCTTAAATAATCATATATTTCAGTAACGGTCCCTACTGTTGAGCGAGGGTTTTTTGAAGTGGTTTTTTGGTCTATCGCGATTGCCGGTGTTAAGCCTTCTATTTTATCAACTTCCGGTTTTCCTGTTTTTTGTAAGAATTGTCTTGCATAACTTGATAAGCTCTCAATATATCTTCTTTGACCTTCTGCGTATAGGGTATCAAAAGCCAATGTACTTTTACCACTTCCACTAAGTCCCGTAAAAACAACTAAAGAATTTTTCGGTATTTCAAGGTTTATATTTTTTAAGTTGTTTTCTCTAGCCCCTATGATTTTTATTTTATCCATTTACGCTCCTTAGATTTAGTCGCGTATTATAGCAAATTTTAAGGAAAGTTTAAGAAAAGAAGCCTTTTTATTGGATAAAATTTGTTATTTAAAGGAAGCAAATGAAGATAGTACAAATAGGAGAATTTTATAAAAAAGGGACTTTTTACAAAAAAGAGTTGGCTTTAATTAAAAAAGAGAAAAAATTTAACGGAGCGGCTTATATAGTAAAAAAAATATTTTTTAATACCGTTTTTGTAATAAAAACTGATTTTGCAACGGTTAGGATGTTGAGAAAAGAAGGGTTTAAACCGAATGTTTTAAGTGTGAGTGGGGTTTTGTATTATAAAGATTCTCTTTTATTGCATAAACGTTCTTTAAATTCCGATACTTATCCCGGGTATTTTCATCTTTTCGGAGGAGGAGTTGAGAGTTTTGATGTGTTTAAAGATATAAAAAGGGAAATTTTAGAAGAGAGCGGTTTGAGGGCTGAATGTAAAAAAATAGGTCTTTATTTCGAAGAAACTGGAATTATCAGTATTATTTTTAAATGTAAAGGAAAGGGAGAAATAAAGTCCAATTGGGAAGGAGAAATTTATAAAATAAAAAATTTAAAAGGTTTAAAGTTAACTCCTATGGCAGAGTGGGTTTTAAAACTCAATAGCCCATATCGCAAAGAAAAACACCATCATTTCACTAATGTAGAGTTTCCATTTAGGTTGAGGTTTTTGTAATTCGCTTTTTATTTGTTGATATTCGCTATAAGTTAGAGTTGAAAATATCCTTTTTATAACTACGTCTATGTAAGCGTCTTTGTCGTCGGTTTTGAGTGCTATGAATATGTGTCTGTATACCATATAAAGTTCAATCATCGCAATAAAAATTAAAGTAATATCCACTACTTGTAAGGTAATTATCTGTATTAAAATAATTTCGAATATGTAAAAAATAATAACGTAACCTAAAAGAGGGTAGTGGTTTTTTAGGTAGTAAAGAGCGAAGAGTTTATCGGCTGCGGATTTGATTTGAAATTTTTCTAAAGTGTAAATTCTAAAAGCGATTAAACAAGTTATAATAGTTTCTACTAAAAGTTTATCCATTAGTGTCCTTGAAAATAGAGTTTGTAAGTTGTCGCACAAAATACGAATATATACCAGATAAGCAGCAGTTTTTTATGGTAAATAGGGTTTATTTTGTGATAGAGTTTAATTCCGAAATAAGTTCCTATAAGAGAAGCTATACCAATTGTAAATCCTTTGGTATAATCGATATGTCCTGCTATACTTTGGGATATAAATCCGGAAATTGAAGAAAACACCACAAAAAAGAGACTTAAACTAACAGTCGTTTTGAGACGGTATTTTAAAAATCCTACTAAAATGGGAGTTATTAAAATAGCTCCTCCCACTCCTACGCTTATTGCTATTAATCCGACAAAAAACCCGATGAAAAAGAGTTTTTTATTATCAATCGGTGGTTCTTCTTTAGGTTCCGGGACCGTTATGAAAAATCTTATAATGGCAATTAAAACAAGTGTTAAAAATATAGCTCCTAAAATTTCTTTGGGAGCGTATTTGACTATAATACCGCTTAAACTGGCACCTATCGCTCCGCCTATTGCGAGAGATAAGCCGTTTTTTATTTTTAAAAGCCCTTTTTTGTAGTTTAAATAAGACCCGTAAACGGAACTTAGCATCATTTGAGTTACGCTAATTCCTATGGCTTCTTTGAAATTAAACCCCAAAAACAGCAATATAGGCACAAGTACCGTCCCTCCACCTATGCCGAAAAAACCCGACGCAAATCCTACGAATATGCCTATTATAATTGCACTTATCAAAACGTACCTTTTTTGATAAAATTATATCATAGTAAAAATTGGAAAAAGGATTTTGATGTTTAATACAGTAAAAGAGGCGGTTAACAACTTCGTAAATTCCATAGAGGCGAAAACGACAGAGTGTAACGAAAAACCAAAAGAAGGGTTTGTAAGTAAAATTTCTGTCAGTGGAGATGAGAATTACGATATTTATATCGTTTTGCCACACGAAAAGTTAAGTTATATAGCCAATTACTATTTCGGGGATGATAATTATGATGTAGAAGATTTGACAAAAGAGATAGCAAATCAGATTATAGGAAACGCTAAAATAATAGCTGCTAAAAAAAATAAAAATTTTGATATTTCAATTCCCGAATATTTGGGAGAATATAAAAACGATATAGAGTATGACGATATGCTTTCTTTTAAATTTAACGGAGATAAATGTTTTTATATTCTGTTTAAAGGAAAGTAGATGAGTGAAGAGAAAAAAACGGATTCTTTAGAGGATGATATAGAAGAGTTTATTCCCGATTATTCGAATCTACTTGATACCGAGGTTTTGTTTGAGAGTGATTTAGGAAGGGTTGATATAACGTTAAGAGAGATTTTAGCCCTTCAAAAAGGAAGCGTTATAGATTTGCAAAAACCCGAAGGTGAGAGTGCCGAAGTTTACATAAACGGAAGAATTATCGGAAAAGGCGAGGTTATGGTGTATGAGAAGAATTTGGCTATAAGGTTAAATGAAGTTCTTGATGCCAACCAGCTTATTTATTATTTAACCAAAGAGCATTAAGGAGTATTTGTGAGAAAACTTGTTTTGCTGGTGGTGGGTGTTTTTTTATTCGCTACCAATTTAATTAACGTTAATTTTTTTGAAGGAAAAAACAAAATAGATATTTTGCTTTCTTTGGATAATGTGTTTGAGGGAAGAGTCAAGCAGGTAGGAAAATACTCTTATTTGATTACGAACATAAAAAGCGATAAGGTTATTCAAAAAGAGTTTAACGATAAATTTATAAATTCCATTATAATTTCACCTCAAAATAACGGTATAAAAGTGGATGTGATTACAAAATCGAAAATAAAAACCAGTGTAGCTTTAACACCGGACGGATACGGTCTTAGGTTTAGAATTGTAAATTTGTCCTTAAAGTCTAAAGATGTAAATATTCAAAAAGTACCTCACGCTAACGAAAGTGGGTTTGATATGTTTTCTTATCTTATGGCTTTGCTGGTTTTGGTGATTTTGGCCGGTGTTCTTTGGTTTATTAAGAGAAATAAAATCTCTTCTTTACCTTCTGCTAATCTTCAGATGAAGGTAATTATGCAAAAGCCTATAGACGTTAAAAACAAAGTTGTGCTTTTTGAGTATCAAAACAGAAAATATCTAATGCTAATAGGCAATACAAACTTACTTTTGGACGTATTTAGCGAAGATACTCCGGTACCTAAAAACGAAGTGGAGTTTGAAGAGATGTTAAAACTCTCTAAAAAATACGATAATATAGAACAATACATAAAAAATGCCGAAAAATTAAAGGGGATAGATGAAACAATTTGATATTATAGTAGTAGGTGGAGGACACGCCGGGATAGAAGCCGCACTTGCACCGGCTAGAATGGGTAAAAAAGTTTTGCTTCTTACTATGCTTATAGAACAGATAGGAGCAGCTAGTTGTAATCCGGCAATAGGAGGTCTTGCAAAAGGTCATCTTGTAAAAGAGATAGACGCTCTTGGTGGTGAAATGGCTCTTGCTACCGATAATACGGGAATTCAGTTTAGAGTACTTAACGAAAACAGAGGACCGGCCGTTAGAGGAAGCAGGGCTCAAATAGATATGGACAGATACAGAATGTATATGAGAGATGTTTGTTTAAACACTCCTAATTTAACCGTAGCTCAAGAGATAGTCGATGAAATTATCGTAAAAAACGGTAAGGTTGTGGGAGTTAGAACGAATTTATTAAACGAATACGGATGTAGGGCTTTGATTTTAACAACCGGGACTTTTATGAGAGGGATTATGCATTTTGGTCCCGTTAAACTTGAGGGTGGAAGATTTCACGAGCTTCCGGCTAAAAAAATCTCTAAATCGCTTGAGGATTTAGGCTTTAAGTTAGAGAGACTAAAAACCGGGACTACTGCTAGAATTGATGCAAGAAGTATCGATTTTTCCAAAATGGAAATACAGCCGGGTGATGAAAATCCTAAGCCTTTTTCTTTCAGAACCGATAAAAAAACATTTAACCCCACTCAACTCCCTTGTTATATAACTTATACGAATGAAATCACTCACGATATTATTAAAAGTAATTTCCACAGAGCCCCTCTTTTTACGGGGCAAATTGAAGGAATAGGTCCTAGATACTGTCCTAGTATCGAGGATAAACTCAATAAATTCCCGGATAAAGAGCGTCATCACGTATTTGTAGAACCTCAAACTCTTGAAGCTACGGAGTATTATTTAAACGGACTTTCAACTTCTCTTCCTATGGACGTTCAGGAAGATTTTATTCATTCAATACCGGGTCTTGAAAACGCTAAAATCGTAAGATTCGGATATGCAATTGAATATGACTTTATCCAGCCTACAAACCTTAAACATTCACTTGAAACAAAAGAGATAGAAGGGCTTTTCTTTGCCGGACAAATTAACGGAACAACCGGATATGAAGAAGCGGCGGCTCAGGGTATAATGGCGGGAATAAACGCAGCTCTTAAAATTGACGGAAAAGAGCCTATTATTTTTAGAAGGGATGAAGCGTATATCGGGGTTTTAATTGACGATTTGGTTACAAAAGGAACGAACGAGCCTTACAGAATGTTTACAAGCAGAAGCGAATACAGACTCTTACTTAGAGAAGATAATGCCATTTTAAGGCTTGCAGATTACGGTTATGAGCTTGGAATTTTGGATGATAAGACATATGAGAGAGTACAAAAGCTTAGAGAAGAGATAGAAAAAGGTATGAAGATATTAAATGAAACGTTCGTAACTCCAAATAAACAGATAAACGCTATGCTTGAAGAGATGGGAGAAGAGAAAATCCAAAGTAAAATGGAGATAAGAAAAATAGCCGGACGTCATACGTTTAATAAAGAAAAACTTTTAAAACTGGCTCCGGAGTTTAAAGATTTCAGTGACGACGCGATAGAACAGATTTTAATAGACGCAAGATATCATCATTATATAAAAAGACAAGAAGCTCAAATAGATAAAATGAAAGAGATGTTAAGTGTTAAAATTCCTAAAGATTTCGAATATAAAGGAATTCCTGGGCTTAGTCGCGAGATAGTGGAAAAACTTGAAAAACACAGACCTATCACTTTATTTGAAGCCAGTGAAATAAGTGGGGTTACACCGGCTGCGATTGATATTATCCATATGTATATCAATATGAGAAAAAAGAAAAGTTGATAAATTTTCTCTTTTTTTATATAAATGAACCTCTAAAGGGTTTAAAATGATTAGATATATAAGAGACAAAGAAATTGATGAATTTTGTGGAGATTTGAAAAAAATTATAAAGGATTTAAATTGACATATATTTATGTTTATACGGCAGATAAAGAGAAGTTTGAGAGAATTAAAAAGGCTGTTGAGGTTGCGAAGAGTTTAAGTGAAACGCCGGTTTTTTGTGTAAATGACCTTGAAGCTATAGATGAAGTTAGAAAAAACGGATTTAAAGCTATGAATGTAGATGCTTTGCAAGATTTATTTAATTTAAGTGACGGCAGTGATACGTTTTATGTTTTAACACCGGAAGATACGACTTATTTAAAAGCTGCTTTTGCAAACGTAAAGGAGATATAATGGAAAAAGAAAAACCTTTTAATTTTTGGCTTTTTATGCTTGGGATGTTTGTCGGGCTTTTGGTTTTAACTTCTATTGTGGTTGGGGTGCCTTATCTTTTAATGAAGTGATTTCAAAGTAAAATTTACTTCCTTTTCCTTTTTGACTCTCTATTTTTAAAGAAGTTTTATGTAAATTTAATATTTTTTCCACAATTGCAAGTCCTAGCCCTAAGGAGTTATCCCAGTCGTTTTTTGAGATACGGTAGAATTTTTGTTTTATAAGTTCTATCTCTTTTTTGTCTATTCCTTTACCTTTGTCGATGACTTCGAAGTTATCGTTTATGTTAATGATTATTTCATCTTTTGAATATTTAAGTGCGTTTGAGATTAAGTTGTAAATTACTATTTCTATTAAAGTTTTGTCGGCATATATTATCTTTTTTTCGCAGTTTAGTGTAATTCTGTTTGTATTGAGGCTTTCTATTATATTTTTTGTTATTTCGCATAAGTCGAAAGTTAAAAAGTTGGTTTTTATTTTGTTGTTTTCGAGTCTTGTTATTAAATAGAGTCTGTCTATTAATTCACTAAGTCTTATAGAGTTTTTTTGGATTTTAGTTAAGAATTTTTCGTTTAACTCTTTTGGAAGGTTGTTTTCTAAAATGGTTTGGATGTATCCGTTTATTATGGAAATCGGATTTTTGAATTCGTGGGAAATTGCGGATATCAGTTCGTCTTTTGAAGAGTTTAGAATTTTGAGTTTTTTATTTTCTTTTTTTAATTTTTTATTTTCTTTTTGGAGTTTTTTTAACTCTTCAAACTCTTTTTTAAAAAAAATCTTAAAAATATTCACACCATCTCCTATTTTAATTTATATCCCACACCTCTTACGCTTTGAATAATTCCACCGATTTTGTGGTTTAATCTGTTGATTGAGACGTTAATGCTTTTTTCGTTTGTTATATTGAATTTTTCACTTATTTCTTCTCTTGTAAAGATTCTTTTTTGGTTTTTGAAAAACATTTCAAGCAGTTTGTATTCGTTTGGAGTCAGTGGTATTGTTTCTTTATTAAAAAAAAGGGTTTTTGTGCTTGTATTTAAGTGGTAGTTTTTATAAGAGATTATATTTGAATGTATGTTGTGTCTTTTCAGGACGGCTTTTATCCTGGCTATTAACTCTTTCATATTAAAAGGTTTTTTGATGTAATCGTCGGCACCTCTTTCAAACCCTTCTAAAACTTCATCTTCATTTGTTTTAGCACTTAAAAAAATTACCGGAATATCGTAGCCCTCTTTTTTTAATTGCTGAATAAATATACTTCCTTCAATTCCCGGCAGGTTTCTATCTACTATTAATAAATCGGGATTTTCTTCTATTATGAACTTTTTTACGTATTTGGTATTTAAAAAACCAACGGCGTCGTAGCCGTTTTGCTGAAGAGTGAATTCTAATAATTCCAGCAAATCCTCTTCATCTTCTATAATTACTATTTTAATCATTCGTTACCTTTAAAGCTCAAGTCCTTCTTTTGCAAACAGTAAATAAGAAGCTATCGTTTTTGCACTGTCGCTTATTCTTTCGAGTTTTTTTGCGATATTTAAAATTTTTAAGATTTCGTCTATGTTTTCTGTCTGTTTAACTTCTAAAACAAGTTCTTTGTATAATTCATCCGCTATTTTTTCGTAGCTTATAATGGTAGAGTAAGCATCTTCTATGGTATCGCCTTTTACTGCTAATTTAAGTGTGCTTATAGTTGCAAGTGCGTTTTGATAAAGAGCGTCTATTTTTTCGTTTGAGAAATTGTATTTTTTGATAAAAGACTTTGTCGATTTTTTAATTTTAGCAAGAAACGAGCTTACTTTTAAATATGCAACAGTTTCTCTTAAATATTCTCCTTGAGGGTGAAAGAGGGCTAAAAATTTAATTACTTCGTTATCAAACTCTTTTAAGTCTATTAAAAAAAACTCTTCCGTTAACTCTTTTTTTTGTAAAGACTCTTCAATCGCTTCTATATATTTTAGGAATTTGTTGTTTAAATTGTTTAGTGCATTTTCGAAAGAACTAAGCATTTCAATCCTTTTTTTTGTAAAATTATAACATTAATATATAATTTCGGATGGTTTGAGTTGTTATTAAATTGTTATTAAACTGTTTTAAAATTTTAAAAATCAAAAAGGAGAGAAAATGAAAAAATTGATTTTAGGTGCTTTAGTGGCGGTTAGTTCTTTTGCTTATACTATAAACGGTACAGGTGCTTCTTTTCCGTATACGGTATATAAACAGTGGATAAAAAGCTATTATGACCAAACCGGAAACAGAGTAAACTACACTCCTACAGGAAGTGGTACCGGGATTAAAGAAGTTGCTTTAAGACACGTTGATTTTGGTGGAAGTGATAAACCTTTGCCTCCTAAAGTTTTGAAAAAAGCTAAACTTTATCAGTTTCCTACGCTAGTTGGAGGGATTGCTTTAAGTTACAATATACCTGGAGTTGATAATTTAAAACTTAGCGAAGCTGCCATTGAAGGGATTGTATTAGGTAGTATTGTGTATTGGGATAACCCTTTAATCGTTAAATACAATAAAAACGCAAAATTACCTCATAAAAAGATTATTTTTGTTCACAGAAGCGATAAGTCGGGGACTACTTTTAACTTTACTTATTATTTAAGTAAAATGAGCAGTGTTTGGAGAAGACATTATGGGGCTAGAAAACTTATAAACTGGCCTACAGACGCCCAAGGTAGAGGAATTGCCGGAAAAGGAAATTTCGGTGTTAGTGCGGCTATTAAAACAAACGAATATTCTATAGGATATGTGGATTATGCGGATGCTAAGAAAAACTCTTTAAAAATGGCGATTGTTGAAAATAAAGGTCATTTTGTAGCACCGACTCCTAAAAACTTTGCAATAGGGGCGGCGTATGCCGGATTTGATGCTAAAAAAGATTTTTATAAAATAATCGCTTATCCTAAAAAAGGATATCCTATAATTGCCGCTACGTTTATTCTTGTACCTAAAGAAAAAGTAAATAAAGATAAAGAAGTAACAACGTTTTTTGATTACGCTTATAAAAACGATGCAGTTGCCAGTAAATTAGGATACATTCCTCTACCGGCTAGTGTTAAAGCTCAAGTTAGAAAATATTGGGAAGAAAAGGGGATTTCTCCTTCAAAATAAAAAAAGGTCTTTAAAACCTTTTTTATTTTTTATACAATTACAAAAACTAAAGGTTATAGATGGAAGCTTTGTTTAAGAAAGTATCTGCTTTAAGTGCTACTTTAATACTGTTTTTATTAACCGGTATATTTGTTGTGTTGTTTATATACGCTAAACCGGCCATTAAAGAGTATGGGCTTCATTTTTTGCTTGACCCTAGATGGGGAGTTGAGGTGTCTCAAAATCAAAACAGTGTAAACAATACAGCAAATACCTCCAATCAAGTTGCAACTCTCCAAGATTCTCCTCAAATAGTTGATAGTGATACTATAGACAGTGACGATGACGCAATAGATACGGATAATGATTTGGCAGCAGATGAAGATAATGATATAGCGGTAAATGATGACGATATTGCAGCGGCTACTACGGATACCGACATAGGAAGCTCCTCTTCTAATACAAAAGTCGTATACGGAGGATTGATTCCTATTGTAGGTACTGTTTTGTCTACTATTTTGGCAATGGCTTTTGCCGTGCCTATTGCGATGGGGATAGCTGTATTTTTAAGTGAAATAGCACCTCCTTTCATATCAAAGCCCGTAGGTATCGCAATTGAGCTTTTAGCTGCGATTCCTAGTATTATTTACGGGATGTGGGGGCTTTTTTATTTCGGACCTTTGGTTTCTTCAATTTTTGGAGGAGGAAGTGTTTCTTTATTGGTTGCCGGGATGGTTCTTGCGGTTATGATTATTCCTTTTATGGCATCTCTCACACGTGATAGTATAAATACTACACCTAATGTATTAAAAGAATCGGCATATGCAATGGGGGCTACCAAATTTGAGGTTATAAAAGATGTGATTTTCCCTTATGCTAAAAAAGGTATTATAGGGAGTATGATTTTAGCCTTAGGTCGTGCGTTGGGTGAGACTATGGCAGTTGCTTTTGTAATCGGAGGTGTATTTAACTTCCCTCATAAATTGATCGACCCTACAGTTTCCATTCCGGTTGTACTTGCGAATAACTTTGCAGAAAGTAGTGGGATGAGTTTGCACGCACTATTTTATTTAGCGTTAATTTTATTTGTAATTTCATTTATGGTAATTAGTTTTGCTAAGTTTTACTTTTTAAGGGATAAAAAATGAGACTGTTAGTTAATAAAATCGTACTCTTTTTATCAACATTAAGTGCAGTTATAGGTCTTGTGTTTTTGTTTTGGATTTTGATTACCCTTACCATTAAAGGATTGAATTCTATTAATTTTTATCTTTTTACCCATGATTTGGTAAATAACGGGCTTAGAAACTTGCTAATAGGGCAGTTTATTTTGGCGTTAATTGCAGTTGTTATAGGGGTTCCGATTGGAATGATAGCCGGAATTTATCTTCAAGAGTATTCATTCGGAAATAAATATGCAGAATTTATCAGAAACCTTTCGGATGTTATGATGTCTGCTCCTAGTATCGTAATAGGTACTTTTGTTTATGCGATAATAGTAAATCCTATAGGTCATCAGAGTGGGTGGGCCGGAGCAATAGCACTTGCTATTATGATGATTCCTATTGTTGTAAGAACTACCGATGATATGTTAGGGCTTGTTCCAAAAGAACTTAGAGAAGCCGGGGTTGCAATAGGGGCACCTAAGTATAAAGTGATTATCGATATTATTATAAAAGCTGCAAAAGTTGGTATAATGACGGGTATTTTACTTGCGTTTGCGAGAATTGTTGGAGAGACTGCACCACTTCTTTTTACAAGTGGGAACAGTGAATATTTTACTTTAAATTTAAATGAAGTGTTTCCGAGTTTAACTGTTGCTATTTACAATTTAGCGACGATGCCGGATGCTAATTTGGTTAAAATTGCTTGGGCTGGGGCTTTTATATTGACTATTTTTGTTTTAATTGTGAATTTGCTTGGTAGATATATTATTAAAGATAAAAAATAAAGGTTTGCTATGAAAGTAATGGATATAAAAAATTTTAGTTTTACGTATGCAGGGGCTACGAAACCTTCTTTAAAAAATATTAATTTGCCTATTTATGAAGGAAAAGTAACGGCTCTTATCGGTCCTAGTGGTTGTGGTAAATCAACTCTTTTAAGAAGTTTAAACAGAATTCACGATTTATATCCGGGCAATAAGTATGAAGGAGAAATTCTTCTTAAAAATTTAGAAACCAATGAAATGGAAAATATTTTGGAATTCAAAAAAGAAAACGAACTTATAAATCTTCGTCAAAGAGTTGGAATGATATTCCAAAAACCCACTCCTTTTCCTATGAGTATTTATGATAATATAGCTTACGGGTTAAGACTTAAAGGGATAAAATCTAAAAGTGAACTTGACGGTAGGGTTGAAGAGGCTTTAAAAGGCGGGGCATTATGGAAAGAAGTAAAAGACAGATTAAAAGATGATGCAAGAGGGCTTAGTGGAGGTCAGCAGCAAAGACTCTGTATTGCAAGAGCGATTGCAGTTGAACCCGAAGTGCTTTTAATGGATGAGCCGACAAGTGCACTAGACCCAATTTCCACTCTTGCTATTGAAGAGCTTGTAACAAAACTTAAAGAAAAAGTAACAATAGCTATCGTTACTCATAATATGCAACAGGCAAGTCGTGTTAGTGATTATACGGCTTATATGTATTTAGGGGAGCTTGTGGAATTTGGAGAAACTACTCAAATTTTCTTAAATCCGAAGGAAAAACACACTGCAGATTATATTGCAGGAAAATTCGGATAAGATTTTTTTCTTTTTTTCTTTTATTTAAAAGTGTCGATGACTTATTTTTTATAAAGCCAAATTTTTATATAATTTTATAAAAAAGGCTTATAGATGAGAATAGTTTTTATGGGTAGTCCGGATTATGCAGTTGAGATTTTAAAAGAGTTGATTAAAAAATATGAAGTTGTGGGAGTATATACCCAGCCGGATAAGCCGGTAGGAAGAAAAAAGGTTTTAACTTCAACTCCGGTTAAAAAATTCGCATTTGAAAACGGTCTTGATGTTTATACGCCTTCAAGTTTAAAAAATGATACGGTAATTAAAGAGTTAAGTCCTGATTTTATAGTAGTTGCCGCTTATGGGCTTTTATTGCCAAAGAGTGTACTTGAAATTGCTCCTTGTATTAATCTTCACGCTTCTTTACTTCCGAAATACAGAGGAGCAAGTCCTATTCAAAGTGCTATTTTAAATGGAGACAGATATACAGGAGTTACTGCAATGCTTATGGATGAAGGGCTTGATACGGGTGATATCTTAACTTGGGATTATACGGAAGTAGGGAACAAAACAAGTATAGATTTATTTAATGAATTGGCACTAATAGCTGCAAAAACCACACCTTTTGTAATAGATAACTTTTCTAAAATATCCCCTTTAAAACAAAACGACGCACTTGCCACTTATTCTCCTAAAATTAAAAAGAGTGACGGTAGGGTTGATTTTGAAGATGCTTTGATTATAGACAGAAAATATAGAGCTTTTCAACCGTGGCCGGGGATTTTTACGGATAGTTTTAAAATTAATGAAATGGAATTTCTTGATAAAAGTTCTTTAAATAATCCGGGGGAGATTTTGGAGATAAATGACGGGGTTGTCGTAGGATGTAAAAGAGGAAAAATCAAACTCCTAAAAGTACAGGCCCCCGGGAAAAAAGAGATAAGTGCCGTTGATTATGTAAACGGAAAGAGATTAAAAGTCGGAGACAAGATAAGTTAATGAAGCTTATTTATTTAAAAGAGGTAGACTCCACTCAAAAATATCTTATTTCAAAGTTAAAATCCTCTAACCTTTCTCCTCCTGTTTGTGTATGGAGTGATTATCAAACTAATGGAATAGGAAGCAGGGGGAACAAGTGGATTGGAAAAAGAGGAAATCTGTTTTTTTCTTTTGCTTATAAGAATGAATTTAACGTACCACTTGAAAGTTTGTCTATCTATTTTGGCTGGTTGTTTAAAAAGAGTCTTAATAAATTAGGCAGTAATGCGGTTATGAAGTGGCCTAACGATATCTATTTGATTGATAAAGAGCCCAAAAAAATAGGGGGAGTTATTACTAATATCGTAAGGGATTTTGTAGTTTGTGGGATAGGATTAAATACTTCTTATCCCCCTTCAAAAGAGTTTGGATGTTTGGATATTAAAGTAAAAAATGATAAAATTCTCCAAAACTTTTTTGATATGGATTTTTTGAGTTGGGAAGAAGTGTTTTGTGAATATAAAAAAGAGTTTAAAAGAACTAAAGCTTTTTTTGGGATAGAGGGTAAGTTATTAAATGATGGCAGTTTAGAAAAAAACAGACAAAGGATATATTCAAATCGATGATAGAGATAATATCAATTGCAAATCAAAAAGGTGGGGTCGGAAAAACTACGACTGCAGTTAATTTGGCGGCATCCATAGCTTTAACGGAAAGAAAAGTATTGCTTATAGACGCAGACCCTCAGGCAAACGCCACGTCTTCTTTGGGGTTTTTAAGAAATGATTATGAGTATAGTTTGTATCACGTTTTAATCGGCAGTAAAGATATAAACGATACTATTTTAAAAACACTCATTCCCACACTTCATTTAGTTCCGTCTAATATAGGACTTGCCGGAATAGAAAAAGAGAGTGAATTTTTGGATAAAAAAGAATTGACGTTAAAAGAGAGAATTAAGGATTTAAAAGAGGATTATGATTATATTATAATCGACACTCCTCCAATGCTCGGTACTATTACTATAAATTCTTTAAGTGCGAGTGACAGTGTGATAATCCCTATTCAAACGGAATTTTTCGCACTTGAGGGACTGGCTCAACTTTTAAATACTATTAAACTTGTTCAAAGAACAAAAAATCCTAAATTAAAAATTAAAGGCTTACTGCCTACTATGTTTACAAAAACAAACAATCTCTCAAAACAGGTTTTTCAGGATTTGATTAACCACTATTCCGATAGACTTTTTAAAAATAAAGAAAGTGGTAAGTATATTTATATTCCTAGAAATGTAAGACTTGCCGAAGCTCCGAGCTTTGGAAAACCGGTTGTTTTATACGATATTAAAAGTTCGGGAGCAAAAGCTTATGAACTACTTGCAAAAACAATAATCGAGGATGTTGAGAAATGAAAAGATTAGGAAGAGGTTTAAGCTCTATTTTAGAGGATGTTGAAGCCGGATATTTAAAAGATTTACCGGCTCAAGGCATTCAAGAAATTGATGTTGCTAAAATTAAGAGAAACCCTTATCAGCCACGTAGAGAATTTGATGAGGAGTCTTTAAAAGAACTTTCTTTATCTATAAAAAAACACGGTCTTTTGCAGCCTATAGTTGTAATTAAGGATGAAGACGAATATATTTTGGTTTCCGGAGAGAGAAGGCTTAGGGCTACTAAGCTTTTGGGTGAGAGTAGAATTAAAGCTATTGTAGTTGATTATTCAAAAGAAGATTTAAGAGAATACGCTTTAATCGAAAATATTCAAAGAGAAGATTTAAATCCTTTGGATATAGCTTTATCTTTGCAAAGTCTTATAAAAGAACATAATTATACTCACGAAGAATTAGCAGCCACTATTGCTAAAAGCAGAAGTTATGTTACGAATTTACTCAGAATATTAAATTTGCCTTCTTTTGTACAAGAAAAAATAAAAGAAAAAATATTGAGTGTAGGGCACGCAAAAGTTTTAGTGGGACTTGATGAAGAGTTATTAAAAAAAGTTGTAAAAGATATAGAAGAGAAGTCCTTAAGCGTAAGAGAAACTGAAAAATTGATTCAAAAATTAAAATCTCCTAAGAAAAACAAAGAAGAAAGCGAAAAAGAGATAGATAAAAAGCTTATTGATGTAGTTGAAAAATTTAAAAAAATAGGACTTAAAGTGGAGTTAAGTAACAATTTTATAAAAATTAAGTTTAAAAATGACGAAGATTTGGAAAAATTAGAAAAACTTTTAAATGTAATCAGTTAAATTTATGTTAAAATTTCAAAAAAAGGAGAATTAATGCTTGACCTAAATTTAGGTGTGATGTTAATTGAGGCCGGTATTTTTTTAGTAACGTTAATCTTGCTAAAGATGTGGCTTTTCGATCCGTTAGTAAAATTTATGGATGAAAGAGAAGAGAAGTTAAGAAAATTAGCAGAGATGGCTGAAGCTAATACCGAAGATTCTAAAGAATTGGAAAGAGAAATTGAAGAAGTTTTAGCAAAAGCAAAAAAAGAAGCTAAAGCTATCAGGGACGAAGCCAGAGCTAAAGCTATTGCCGAAGCAAATGAAATGAAAGCTAAAAGATTAGCTGAAATTGAAGCGGCAAAAGAGCAGTTGGCAAAAGAGATTCAAGCTGAAAAAGAGAAAATCTTAGCGGAACTTTTATCATCTAAAGATGAAGTTAAAAACCTTGTGGAAAATAAAATAAGGAATGCGGCATGAAAAAGATTTTCTTATTGGGATTGATGAGTGTAGCTTTATTTGCTAGTGAAGCTGCTATGAGTGGCGGAACCGATATTGTTGCTAGAACGGTTAACTTTTTAATTTTCGTTGCTATTTTATGGTATTTAGTAGGGAACAAAGTAATAGCTTTTTTTAGAAACAGAAAAGAGGAAATTGCTACTAAATTCCAAGAAGTTGAAAATAGATTAAAAGAAGCTAAGCTTAAAAAAGAGGAATTAAACGCAAAACTTGAAGAGGCTAAAGCTAAAGCGAAAGAAATAATCGAAGATGCGACACAAGAGGCGGAGCATATTTATAATACTATAATCGCTCAAGCTAAAGAAGAATTGGTTTTAATGGAAAAACATTTTGAAGAAGTTAAAATCGCTGAAATTAAAAAAGCGAAAAGAGAAGCGGTCAAAGCGTTTCTTGAAGATGTATTAAAAGATGTGCATCTATCAAGTGAAGATGCCGCTAAACTTGTATTAAAGGTAGCGTAATGGTGGTTGAAAAATATACAAAAGCTTTTTTATCGTCACTTAGTGAAGAAGAGATTACTCCGGCTTATGAAGCAATTGCAAGAATTGCTTTGGTTGCAAAAGACCCTAAATTTACATTAATAGTAAAATCTCCTCTAATGAGTATAGATGAGAAAATTAAAATTTTAGCTGAAATTGCAGAATATGACAATCCTAAGTTTTTAAATTTTCTAAGAATTGTTCTTGAAAATAAAAGAGAAGATTTATTCAAAGAAATTCATACATCTTTATATGAAAAAGTAGCAAGATACTTTAATACGTATGGAGGTGTAGTTGAAGGTAAAATCAGTGAAGAGACTTTAAAAGAGATTGAAAATAAACTTTCTCAGAAATTTAATGCGACTATTAAACTTCAGTTAAAAGAGAAAGATATAAACGGTATTAAAGTGTTTGTAGATATTTTAAACGTTGAAGTTGCAATTAGTGAAGAAAAAATAAAAACCGATTTAATAAACGATATTTTAAAAGCAATCTAAAAGAAAGGAGTATAAGTGGTACAAGAAATCACTTCGATAATCAAGGAAAGAATTGAGAACTACGACTTAAAAGTGGACGTAGAAGAAGTTGGTAAAGTAATTTACTCAGCTGACGGTATTGCAAAGGTTTACGGTCTTACGAATGTAATGGCCGGTGAAATGGTTGAGTTTGAAACAGGTGAAAAAGGTTTGGTATTTAACCTTGAAGCTGATAATGTAGGGGTTGTTGTACTTGGAAAAGGTACTGATATTACCGAGGGAAGTTCAGTAAAAAGACTTGGAAAACTGATTTCAGTACCGGTTGGTGAATCTTTAATCGGAAGAGTTGTAAACGCACTTGGTGAACCAATTGATGGGAAAGGTCCTATTGAAGCTACTGAATACAGATACGTAGAAGAAAAAGCACCTGGAATTATGGCGAGAAAATCTGTTCATGAGCCACTTCAAACAGGTATTAAAGCAATTGACGCACTTGTTCCAATCGGAAGAGGGCAAAGAGAGCTTATTATTGGGGATAGACAAACAGGTAAAACAACTGTTGCACTTGATACAATTTTAAATCAAAAAAATGAAGATGTAATTTGTATTTACGTTGCCGTAGGTCAAAAACAGTCAACTGTTGCAAATATCGTAAGAATTCTTGAAGAACACGGTGCAATGGATTATACAATCGTTGTAAACGCAAGTGCTTCTGAAGCTGCTTCACTTAAATTCTTAGCACCGTATGCCGGTGTTACAATGGGTGAATACTTCAGAGATAACGGAAGACACGCACTAATCGTTTACGATGATTTAAGTAAACACGCAGATGCATACAGAGAAATGTCATTACTTCTAAGAAGACCTCCGGGAAGAGAAGCATATCCGGGAGACGTATTCTATCTACATAGTAGATTACTTGAAAGAGCTGCAAAACTTAACGACGAACTTGGTGCGGGAAGTTTAACGGCTTTACCGATTATTGAAACAAAAGGTGGGGACGTTGCAGCATACATCCCGACAAACGTAATTTCAATTACTGACGGACAAATTTTCCTTGAAACTAATCTTTTCAACAAAGGTATCAGACCGGCAATTAACGTAGGTCTTTCGGTATCAAGGGTTGGGGGTGCCGCTCAAATTAAAGCTATGAAACAAGTTGCGGGTAACCTAAGACTTGACCTTGCACAATTTAGAGAACTTGAAGCGTTTGCTCAATTTGCAAGTGACCTTGACGAAGCAAGTAGAAAACAACTAGAAAGAGGACAAAGACTTGTTGAAATTTTAAAACAACCGGCGTATTCTCCTTTACCGGTAGAAAAACAGGTTGTAATTATTTATGCGGGAACTAGAGGATATTTGGATGATATCAATACTAAATCCATTAGAAAATTTGAAGACGAACTATATCCGTTTATTGAAACAAAATATCCTCAAATTTTTGAAAACATTAGAACTAAGAAAAAATTAGACGATGAAACCGAAGAACTACTTAAAAAAGCGTTAGAAGAGTTTAAGGCTGGGTTCGAAGGATAATAAATGGCAACATTAAAAGAGCTAAAACAAAAAATCAGTAGTGTAAAAAACACTCAAAAAACGACTAGAGCGATGAAACTCGTTTCTACCGCCAAGCTTAAAAGAGCGGAAGAAGCGATTCTTCGCTCACGCGAATATGCTAGAAAAATAGATGAAGTTATAAAAGAAATTTCGGCAAAACTTGCAAGTGTGAAAGATTCTATCGAACTTAGAGCGTTTGCAAAAATTGACGAAGTAAAAAAAGTTGATATTATTGTTATTACGGCCGATAAAGGGCTTTGTGGTGGATTTAATATTCAGACAATCAAAAAAACTATTGCTTTAATTGAAGAGTTAAAAGAAAAGAAAGTTAAAATCAGACTTAAAGTAATAGGTAAAAAAGCTATTGAATATTTCAATTTCGTTGGAATTGAAATGTATGAAGAAATAGTAGGTCTTAGTGCCGCTCCGGATTATCAAAAAGCGGCTGAAATAATTCAAAAAAGTTATGAAGATTTTGTAAATGAAGAAATTGATAATATAATTACGATTCATAACGGATATGTTAATAAATTAACTCAACAAGTACATGTAAAAGGGTTATTACCTGTAGAGGTTGAAGTTGAAGATTCTCAAGAGTTTTTAGAAGTTGAACCGGATAATGATTATGAAACAATTTTAGAAATACTTGTTAAAAAGTATATTGAGTATTCTTTATATTATGCATTACTTGATTCTTTGGCAGCAGAGCATAGTGCTAGAATGCAAGCGATGGATGCAGCGACTAATAATGCAAAAGAAATGCTACATCAATTAACACTTGAATTTAACAAAGCAAGACAAGAAGCAGTTACTAGAGAGCTTATCGAAATCGTAACGGCTATTGAAGCTATGAAAAAGTAAAGGAGTAAAATGGAAGGTAAAGTATTACAAATTTTAGGTCCGGTAGTTGACGTAGAATTTGAAGGAGATATTCCGGCTATAAACGAAGCTTTATATGTTGAGTTTGAAGCTAACGGTGAAAAGAAGAAAGTTGTTTTGGAAGTTGCGGCACAAATTGGTGATAATATCGTAAGAACGATAGCTATGGATTTAACTGACGGTTTAACAAGAGGAGCAAAAGTAATTGCAACCGGTGCACCTATTAAAGTACCGGTAGGTGAAGCGGTTCTTGGTAGAATTTTCAATGTAACTGGTGATGTAATTGACGGTGGGGAACCTATCCCGGCTGATGTTCCTAGATGGTCAATCCATAGAGACGCACCTCCGTTTGAAGAACAATCAACAAAAATGGAAGTTTTTGAAACCGGTATTAAAGTTGTAGACCTTCTATGTCCATATATGAAAGGTGGTAAAACCGGTCTATTCGGAGGAGCCGGAGTTGGTAAAACGGTTATTATTATGGAGCTTATCCACAACGTTGCGTATAAACATTCCGGTTACTCTGTATTTGCAGGGGTTGGTGAAAGAACAAGAGAAGGTAACGACCTTTATCACGAAATGAAAGAATCAGGAGTTCTTGATAAAGTTGCACTGTGCTACGGACAAATGAACGAACCTCCGGGATGTAGAAACAGAGTTGCGATGACCGGTCTTACAATGGCTGAATACTTCAGAGATGTTGAGGGAAGAGACGTACTTATGTTTATAGACAACATCTTTAGATTTGCTCAAGCAGGTGCGGAAATGTCAGCACTTCTTGGAAGAATTCCGAGTGCAGTGGGTTATCAACCAACACTTGCAACTGAAATGGGTAAATTACAAGAGAGAATTACTTCAACTAAAAAAGGAAGTATTACATCAATTCAAGCAGTATATGTACCGGCTGACGACTTAACAGACCCGGCACCGGCAAGTGTATTCGCACATCTTGATTCAACAACGGTTCTTAACAGAAAAATTGCTGAAAAAGGTATTTACCCGGCAGTTGATCCGCTTGATTCAACAAGTAGAATTCTTGACCCTCAAATTGTTGGTGAAGAACACTACAGAGTTGCAAGGGGAGTTCAAGAGGTATTACAAAAATATAAAGACCTTCAAGATATTATTGCAATTCTTGGTATGGATGAACTTAGCGAAGAAGATAAGTTAACTGTTGCACGTGCAAGAAAAATTGAGAAATTCTTATCTCAACCGTTCTTCGTTGCAAAAGTGTTTACAGGTGCGGACGGAAGATACGTAGAACTTGAAAAAACAATTGCCGGATTTAAAGAAATCTTAGAAGGTAAAGTTGACGATTTACCAGAAAATGCGTTCTACATGGTAGGTGATTTAGACGAAGCTAAAGAAAAAGCTGAAAAAATGAAGGCTGGTAAATAAAGGTAGACAATGAAACTTGATATCGTAACACCTCTTGGAAGAATTTATGAGGGTGAGGTAAAAGAAGTATATTTTCCCGGAATCGAAGGTGAATTCGGTGTCCTTGAAGGACACGCACCTTTGACTACTACTCTTACTCCGGGTGTAATTACAATTAAAAAAGAAGACGGTAGTGAAGAGATTATTGCTATTAACAGTGGATATGTGGAAGTAGCACCTGATCATGTAAATGTGCTGGTAGACAATGCACAACCTATAGCCGGAAACGGTAGCAGTGATATTGCAGAAGCTATAGAGAAAGCTAAACAATTAATTCGTGAAGCTGCTAATTCGGATGTATTAGTAGCGTCGGTGGAAGCAAAGATAGAAAGTGTTGCTAGAAAGCTCTAAAATTCTAAGTAACCCTATAAACGTTATAGTATTAGGGTGGCTTGGGATTTATCTTTTTTTTACTTTTTTTGTATTTTTTTATAAACTTTTTTCTTTACTCTCTTGGATAAAAAAAGAAAAAGAATCTCTTAACGCTCTTTTAATGAGCGGTCATATTGTGGGAAGTTCGTTTTTAAAAAGATGTCTTGATAAGTCTTCTCATATAAACTCTTTGTCTTTTGATGCTTGTATAGAAGCTGCTAAAAATAAAGCAAGCAGTGGAGTTGTATTTTTAAGTATTGTGGCTTCGACCGCACCTTTTATAGGTCTTTTTGGAACTGTAATAGGAATTTTAAACGCTTTTTCTTCTATGCAAAACATTACTACGATTAATATGATTGCACCGGCTATTGCAGATGCTTTGGTCGCTACTGCGTTGGGTATTATTGTGGCAGTACCGGCTTATTCTTTTCATCAGATTTTGAGTAAAAAAATAGAAGATTTAATCAGCTTTTTAATTATGCAAAAGGATTTTTATTTATCCAATGAAGAAGCCTGAACTTAATATTACGCCTTTTGTGGATATAATGCTGGTTTTACTAGCTATATTAATGGTTTCTGTTAGTGTTAGTACTTATCAAGAAAAGAGTGTGAATTTGCCGGAAGGTAGTAAAAAAAACGTAGCTACGAAAAAAGCTTCTATTTATATAGTAATAAAAAAAGACGGTGAAGTTATTGTAAATAAAGAAAAAATGAGTTTAAAAAATTTTTTAGAAGATTTTAACTTAAAATACGGAAATTTTAATAAAAACGCTTTAGTTTATATTGCAGCCGATAAAGATATAAGGTATGATGTGTTTATGAGAGTTTATTCTTCTGTTGTTAAAGTGGGATTTACTCAAATAGGGTTACTTACTAAATGAGGCTGTTGGTTTCTTTTATTTTGTCTTTGATGTCTGTTGGAGTTATTTTATTTTTTTTCTCAACTCTTTTTAAAGCTCCTAAAAAAGAAAAAGAAGTGTTTATTCATACTGCTATAGTTATAAAATCTCCTAAAAAATCTTTAAAGCCGAATAAAGCAGTCAAAAAAACTTTAAAAAAAGCAATAAAACCTAAAATAGGAAGTAAAAAAAACATTACAAAAGGTGGAGAAAAAATAGAATTTAATGATATTTTTAGTAACGTAAGCTATAATATAAAAACCAAAAAAATTCATTTAAAAGAGAGTCTGGATATTAGTAGACTAAAAGAAATAGAAGGTAATTTAAAAAAAGTTAAAACCTTGAGAATTGAATATACTCAAAACGGTAATAGAAAGTTAAAAAAAGAGGATATTCAAAATATTATAGCAAAAAAGCTTTATCCCATTTGGGATGAGATTGCTATGATTGAGGGAGAATATGCTAAAATAAATATAATTTCTCAAGATTCAAACGTAGAAGTGATGATTTTGGATAGCAATTTGCCTATAGATAAACAGAATGAATTAATAAACAGAATAAAACAGCAAAAATTTAAAGATAATTTTAATATTACGGTTTTATTTCAAACAAAGGTGGAAAATGAGTAGATTAATATTTTTACTGATAAGTGTTATATTTTTGAATGCTAAAGAGTTGGTTATTACGAAATATTTGGATTATAGACCTTCAATTGAAATTGAGTTTAACGGGAATAAAAATGTTTTAAGAATTTTGAAAACGGATTTACAAGTTTTGGATCATTTTAATTATACGATTAATAACGATAAAAATTGTAGCTATACTTTTAAATTTGATTATTCGGATAAGACTTTAAAAGTAAGTTATTTTAATAAAGGGAAGTTTTTAAAAAGTATTATTTATAAATCGAACAGTTCTTATTATTATCCTTTTTTAGTTCATAAAGCCGTGTATGATATTAATGAATTTTTTTCGCTTCCCAGTGCTAAATTTTTAATTAGAAAGGTTGTGTATTCTCTTTCGACTGCACCTAAACAAACTAATATTTATTTAGCCGATTATACGCTTTCTTATAAAAAACTGATTATAAGCGGAGGGCTTAATATTTTCCCTAAATGGGCTAACAAATCTCAAAATGAAATTTTTTACACTTCTTTGGGAAGAGAAGCAGTTTTATATAAGCTTAATTTAAAAACCGGAAAAAGAGAAAAACTTCTCTCTTCTCAAGGGCTTTTGATTGTATCCGATGTAAAAAGAGATAAACTGTTGGTTACTTTGGCCTTAAACGGCAGTCCGGATGTTTATGAGTTCGATTTAAAAACAAAAAAACTGACTCAAATTACGACATATCCTGGAATAGATGTAAACGGAAAGTTTTGGGGAGAGGATAAAATAGTTTTTGTATCGGATAGATACGGTATTCCTATGGTATTTAGCAAAGATTTAAAAACGGGGGCAATTTCTAGAGTTGTATATCACGGGAAAAATCAAGTGGGAGTGGATACTTATAAAAATTATCTTGTTTTAAGCTCAAGAGAAAGTGATAAAAGTTTTGGGAATAATACTTTTAATCTGTTTTTAGTAAATAAAAACGATGACTCTTTAAAGCGTTTGACATTTACCGGGCAAAATTCATTTCCTAATTTTTCAGTTGACGGAAATTCCATAATGTTTATAAAAAGAGAAAATTTTTATTCAAAAATTGGTATAATACGTTTAAATGAAAATAAGGTATTTTATTACCCTTTGCCTAAAATATTACAATCATTCGATTGGTAAGGAGATTATTATGAAAAAAAATTTATTAGTAGCCGGGTTTGCGGCTTTTTTACTTTTAAGCGGATGTACGAAACAACCGGTTTTAGAAGATGCTAAAGAAGTGAATACCACTACAAGTACGCCTCAAGTTCAACAGCCGGCGGAAGTGGTAACACAAGCAGATACTCAGACCGCTCTTGAGAATAATGAGAGTGTAAGTACCGCAAATACTGAAGTTGAAGAACAACAAATTCCTGTTACTCAAAAACCACAACCGGTTCAAAAAGAGTTTGTAAAAGAGGTTTCTCAAATTGTTGTTTATTTTGATTTTGACAAATACAATATTAGAAAAGACCAATGGCCTAAAGTTGAAAAACTTGCGAAATTAATTAAAGAAAATCCGGCTAATTATACTATCAGAATAGAAGGTAACTGTGATGAGTGGGGTACCGAAGAGTATAATTACGCTTTAGGTTTAAAACGTGCTAATAGCGTTAGAAACGCATTAATCAAACTAGGAGTTGACCCTAAAAAATTAACTGTTATCAGTTATGGGGAATTAAATCCGGTATGTACGGCTCACGCTAAATGGTGCTGGAGAAAAAACAGAAGAGATAATTTTACATATCTTCCATAATTAAGGTACAATTCCTTAAAAAAGGAATTGTATGAAAAAACTATTTTTTCTTTTACCGGTTTTATTATTAGCGGATGTAGACCCTTTTAAAGCTGGTTTAAATTCTGCTAATCCTTACGGACTTACTCCTCAAGAAAAAGCTATTTTAAAAAATCAAAAAGCAATTCAACAAAATAGAGATTTAATTTTGAATTTAGACAGAAAATTAAGTGAACTTAATTCTTCCATTTCTCAAAAGTTTATAATGTATGACAGTTCGATTTCGGATATTCAAACCAAACTTTTATCTTTTAAAACCATTCTTTCCGAAATAGACTCTTTAAAACAAGAGATTGGTGCCTTAAAAAAGAAATATGAAGAGTATAAAGAAAAACTAAAAGCTATGAACGAGCTTTTAATTCAGGAACAAAAAAAGATAGAAGCTTTAGAACAACAAAACGCTACTTTAAAAAGTAATTTTGCAGAAATTGTAAAAATTAACAATCAAAATATTCAAAATTTAAGAACCTCTTTACAAGAAGTGTTGTCTCAATTAAAAAAACTTACAACTCCTATGTCGGCAAAAGAAGCCTTTAAGAAGGCTAGAAAGCTTTTTTTTGACGGTAAGTTTGATAAAGCAAAAGAACTTTTTAGTTACTCTTTGGAAAAAAAATATCTTCCGGCAACATCCGCTTATTATTTAGGTGAAATTGCTTATAAAGAAAAAAATTATAAAGAAGCTTTAGCTTTTTATAAACAAAGTGTATCCATTTATCCTAAAAAAACCTCTTTTACCGAGAAACTTTTATATCATACGGCAAAATCTTTTAAATATTTAGGTGAAGATGAAAAAGCAAAACTTACGTTTAAAAAACTTATAAACGATTATACGAGTTCAAAGTATGCGAAATTAGCTCAAAAAGAGTTGGAAAAATAGAAACTTTATGTTATACTCACTAAAATTTTAAAGGATAAATATGGCAAAAGTATATGCAATTGAATATACGGTTAAAAACTCAAAAGGTGAAGTTGTAGATTCTAATAAAGGACAAGCTCCTCTAGAATTTATAGCAGGTCAAGGTCAAATTATTCCGGGACTTGAAAAAGAAGTTGAAAAAATGGAAGTCGGAGAAGAAAAAACAATTGTTGTAAAAGCTGACGAAGCTTACGGTCAAAGAAATGAAGAGTGGGTTGAAACATTACCTAAAGAACAATTTGAAGGAATTGAACTTCAAAAGGGAATGACTCTTTACGGTCAGTCGGCGGACGGACAAACAATAGCGGTAACCGTAAAAGATTTTGATGATAAAAATGTAACTATAGATTACAACCATCCGTTAGCCGGAGAAGATTTAACGTTTGATGTTAAATTGGTTTCAAAAAGAGACGCTACTTTAGAAGAGTTGGCACCTCAAAGTGATAGTTGTTGTGGTAACGGATGCGGGTGTCATTAATGGCACCTCTTTTTCTTTTTAAGAAATGTAGTGTCTGGTGATTATTTTTTACTATATTGCTTCAATATGATATAATTTTACAAAAAAAGGAATAAAATGAGAGTAGGTTTACTTTTTCCCGGGCAAGGCAGTCAATTTGTAGGAATGGGAAAAGATTTTTACGAAGCAAGTCCTAAAGCAAGAGAGATGTTTGATATTGCAAGTGATGCAATAAAAGTTGATTTTAAAAAACTTATGTTTGAAGAAAACGAGGATTTAAATAAAACGGAATTTACTCAACCGGCTATTTTATTGTATTCGGCTATTGCTTATGAGCTGTTTAAAGACGCTAATTTTGAGTATGCTTTTTCTTTAGGTCACTCTTTAGGGGAATTTAGTGCTCTTTATTCTGCCGATGCTTTTGATTTGGCAGAAGCTGTAAAAACGGTTCATCAAAGAGGAAAACTGATGAATGAGGCTTTTAAAGACAGAGTCGGTTCGATGATGGTTGTACTTGGTTTAAGCGATGAAGAGATAGAAACGATTTGTAAAGAGTCAAATTTACAAGTTTGGCCGGCTAATTATAATAGTGATGGACAGCTTGTTATTGCCGGTATAAGAGAAGATTTAGAAAAACTTGAAGCTATTTTAAAAGAAAAAGGTGCAAAAAGAGTTATGCTTTTGAATATGAGTGTGGCTAGTCACTGTCCTTTACTTGAGAGTGCTACTAAACCTTTAAAAGAGTTGCTTAGTGGATATTTAAAAGATGAATTTAAACCTGTTGTAAGTAACGTAACTGCAAAAGCTTATACCACTAAAAAAGAAGCACTTGAAGTACTGCCTGTTCAGCTTACAAAACCGGTGCTTTATAAGCAGTCTGTTAAAAATTATGAAGATAAAGCGGATATCTTTGTAGAACTTGGTGGAAAAGTTTTAATGGGAATTAACAGAAAAGTTACTAAGAAAAAGACACTGCCTGTTACCGATATGAAAAGTTTGGAAAAAGCTATTAGTGTAATTGAGAGTTAAAATGAAAATAGCTTTAGCTCAGATAAGACCGAAATTAAGTCCCGATAATCTAAAAAAGCATATTGAATTTATAAAAAATAGTAGTGCAGATTTGGTTGTTTTTCCGGAACTCTCAATGAACGGTTATAAAATAAAAGACGCACTTTTAGAAGAAGCTTTTGAAGTGGGTTTTTTTAAAAAACTTAAGTTTGATAAAGACGTGGTTTTGGGTGCCGCTATAAAAGAGGATAAAAAAATCTTTAACGCAGCTCTTTATTTAAGCGAGGATATTTTTATCCATAAAAAAGTACATCTTCCCACATACGGGGTATTTGAAGAGGGTAGATTCTTTTTTGCTGGGGATGAATTTAAAGTTTTTGATACGAAATTCGGAAAAACGTGTATGTTTGTGTGTGAGGATGTTTTTAGTGGGGATACTATAAATTTCGTTTCCAAAGAAAAACCGGATTTAATTATAGTAATTGCGGCTTCTCCGGCAAGAGAGTTTAAAGAAAATTCACTCTTAATTGACGAACAGTGGAGTGCTCTTTTAAAATCTATGGCTATTTTAAGTGGGGCTTATGTGGCTTTTTGTAATAGAGTCGGATTTGAAGACGGTCTTGGTTTTTGGGGCGGAAGTAAGGTTATAAATCCAAAAGGAGAAGTTGAGATTAGTGCTTCTTATTTTGAAGAGGAGTTGGTTGAGTGCGAATTAAATCATCATTTAACGACTACTCAAAAATATTTTTTAAGGAAAAATTGATGATAGGTATTTTATGTGCTATGAGAGAAGAACTTGAGCCTATTTTAGAGTATATGGAGGTTAAAGAGAAGATAATTCACGCAAATAATGAGTATTATTTAGCTATTTTTGATGGGAAAGAGATAGTTTTGGCTTATAGTAAAATAGGAAAAGTTAATGCGGCACTTACAGCTACCGTAATGATTGAAAAGTTTAAAGTAAAAAAACTGCTTTTTAGTGGGGTAGCCGGGGGGATTGATGAGGATTTAAAAATAGGGGATTTGATTGTAGCTACCAAAACGACTCAACACGATGTCGATTTGACGGTTTTTGGATACGAACCGGGGTTTATTCCGGAGAGTAAAGTTTTTTTTGAGTGTGATGAAGAGTTAAATAAGATAGCTTTTAATATCGCAAATAAACTTAACATAAAACTTAAAAAAGGTATAATAGCAAGTGGAGACCAGTTTATTCATTCAAAAGAGAAAAAAGAGTGGATAAAGAAAACTTTTAACTCCAGTGCCATTGAAATGGAAGGTGGGGCTGTAGGATGTGTATGTTGGAATGAAAAGGTGCCTTTTTTTATGTTGAGAGCTATAAGCGATACCGCCCAAGAGGGTGCCGGAGAGGATTTTGATAAATTTTTAGAAGAATCCAGCAAAGTTAGTGCAAAATTTTTAATTGAAATGTTAAAGGAAATAAGATGAATAAAAATAAATTAATTGTAATGGTTGTTACGTTTGCCGTTTTGATAGCGTTAACTCCTTTGATTTTTTCAAAGCTTATGAATGCTAAATTAAACCAGATGATAGAGAATTATAAAAAAAAGGGATATAAAGTAGAGCTTTTATCTGATAAGAGTACATATCTTCAAACGGATAAAGTGTTTTTGGTTACTTTACCTAGTAAAGATTTAAAACCCCAAGGTGTTAAAGACTTAACGCTGGTTGTTGAAACTGTTTTTAAAAATCTCCCTATTACGGATGTAAAATTTGATGTACGTGTTAAAAAAATAGATTTTATAGCACCAAATATGAATTCTTTGGCTGAATTTGTCGAAAAAAATATTCACGCTAAGGTAATTACTCCTAATTTTAAAGTTTACGCTTATAAACTTGATGATATAAAAATTAAGAATTCGTTTAAAGAAATGGGGCTAGAGAATATAAGAGGTACTTTTAAATCGGGTGAAGATATTACAAACTCTCTTTTAGTCTCTAGAATTTATACTAAAGATAACGGATTTGAAATTTCTGTAAACAATTTTACTTATGAATTTAAAAAACATAAAGATTCTTCGAAGTCGGATTTAAGTTTTAATATGTTTATTAAAACTATGTTTGGGGAGTATAAAATTACGAACGTTTACTTAAGCAATTTAGTCGAACTTAAAAAATTGGCTTTTATTTCCGCTAAATTGGGAGTTATGAGGGTGGATAGCAAATCTATTAAATTAAATGATTTTAAAGTAGTTTTTTCTTTAAATGATATTCCTACCGAAATTTTAAAAGAGATAGCAATAAAATCGGATGATGAAACGGTTGCTAAGATATTCGAACACGGATTTAAGTTTAAACTTACAAGTTCTTTGAAAGATGTCGTTTGGCAAAAGGATTTGGGAGGATATATTCTTGAAGTTGACGTAGACTCTTTAAAAACTCCTAACGCACTTGAAAAAATAAGAGCTAAGGATTACAGCTTTTTAAATGTTAAAATTAATATTATAGCTTCAAAGCCTTTATTTGGAATTTTGATAAGAATTGTTCCTAATTTGGCTCCGTTTGCACAGTTTGCAAAAGAACAAAACGGAAAAATGGTACTTGATTTGGAAATAAAAAAAGATAAACTTTATATTCAAGGAAAACCTGTTCAATGAAAAACCCTATAAAAGATATCTTTTTTTCTAAAAAAGTAACTAAATTCGTAGGAAGGGTTCAAGGAGAGTATGAGCTTATAAAGCCTGGGGATAGGGTTTTAGTGGGGTTTAGTGGAGGAAAAGACAGTTTTGTGCTTTTGCACGTACTTAAAAGGATGCAGCTTATCGCTCCTTTTAAGTTTGAATTAGCGGCAATTACCATAGACCCGGGAGTTGGGATTGATTATTCTAATTTAAAAAAACACTGTGAAGAGTTTGGGATAGATTATATTATTTATCAAACTCCTATTTTTGAAATTTTAGAAGAAAAAAAACGCCCCGGAAGCAGTGCTTGTGGATTTTGTGCCAGAATGAGGAGAGGGGCGTTGTATTCAAAGGCAAAAGAGCTCGGGTTTAATAAATTAGCTTTAGGTCACCATTTTGATGATGCCGTGGAGACGTTTTTTATGAGTATGTTTTATAACGGAATGATGAAAAGTATGCCTCCTATTTATACTGCAAATACCGGAATAGAGGTTATTCGTCCTATGATTAAAGTAAGAGAAAAGTGGATTGAATATATGGCTGAAAATAACAATTTTCCGATAATTGATGGAGAAGAGAGTTGTTTGGCTTTAAAAGATGCAGAAGGGGTAAAACAGCCTTTTGCAAGGGCTAAGATTAAGAAGTGGCTAAGGGAAATGGAAGAAGATGAGCCGAAGCTTTTTCAAAGGTTAGAGAGTGCGTTTGAAAATATTGAGTGTCATACTTTTTTTATGAAGGAATATTTGAAATGATAGTTGATATAAAAAAAGCTAGTCAATGGGCAACTGAGAAGTTAAATAAAAATGTTTCTCCTCATAATATTTCATATTTAATAAATTATGGAAGAATAAAAAAAATAGAAAAAGATAATAGAGTTTATGTTGATTTAGTTGAGCTTGAAGAGTATTATAATAATTTATATGCTTTAGAAAATGAATATAAAAAAAAATATAAAGATATTGAATGGGAATTGAGTTTTGATTGGGTAAAAGAGAGTGAAAGGACAAAACACGTTCATAGACTTCATCCATATAAAGGTAAGTTTATTCCACAATTAGTGGAATATTTTTTAGACGAGCATATTGATAACTTAAAAAAAGAAGTCTATTTTAAAAAAGGTGATATTGTAATTGACCCATTTTGTGGTAGTGGAACAACTTTAATTCAAGCAAATGAACTTGGCATTCATTCTATTGGAATTGATATTTCTCCGTTTAATGCTTTTATATCAAATGTAAAATTGATTGAGGTTGATTTTAGTAGGCTTGAAAAAGAAATAAATAAAATTATAAAAAAATTAGATGAATTCACAACTTCAAAGAATTATATTAATTTTGAAAATGAATTAAATGAAAAGTTAGTTAATTTTAATAATAAATTCTTTCCATCGCCAGAATTTAAAGTAAAAGTTAAAAATAAAGATATTAATGAAAAAGAATATGGGGGAAATAAAGAAAGAGAATTTTTAAAAATTTATGAAGAATTGCTTAAAAAATATAATGTTACTTTAATAAATAATGGGGATACTTTTTTAGATAAATGGTATATAAAAAGTATAAGAGAAGAGATTGATTTTGTTTTTAATTTAATTAAACAAGTTGAAGATGAGAATATAAAAAAAGTAGTGTCTTTGATTTTAAGCAGAACTATTAGAAGTTGTAGAGCTACAACCCATTCTGATTTAGCTACATTAAAAGAACCTCAATTAACTCCTTATTATTGTAAAAAACACGCTAAAATTTGTAAGCCTCTTTTTAGTTTAAAAGGTTGGTTTAATAGATATGCTAGAGATACAATAAAAAGATTAAAAGAATTTAATAAAGTAAGAACAGATGTTTTTAGTAAATGTTTTGTAGGAGATAGTAGGAATATAAATCTTTTTGAAAAAATTAAAGATAAGGAATTTTTAGAGTATTTTAAAACTAAAAAGGCAAAAGGAATTTTTACTTCTCCTCCATATGTAGGACTTATAAATTATCACGAACAGCACGAATATGCTTATGAACTTTTTGGATTTAAAAGACAAGACGAGTTAGAAATTGGTGCAATGTTTAATGGAACTAGTAAAAAGGCAAGGGAAGAATATGTAGTAGGAATTTCTGATGTATTGATTAATATGAAAAAATTTTTAAGTAGTGATTTTGATATTTTTATAGTTGCAAATGATAAATATAATTTATATCCTGAAATTGCAAAACGAGCAAGATTAAAAATTGTAAGAGAGTTTAAAAGACCTGTATTAAATAGAGTAGAAAAAGATAAAAATCCTTATGCTGAGAGTATTTTTCATATGAGAGGAGTATAAAATGGATATGATAGTTCAGAGTTACTTAGACGATTTTAAAAAAAGTTTTGGTTTTAATAACTTAAAAAATGATAAACTTTTTGAAAAATTTGTAAATTATATTTTAATTAATGATTTAATTCCATCTGGTGTTTCTCCTGAAGATTTAAGTGATAATGAAACAGGAACATATCAAGGTATAGATGGTATATTTTTTATAGTAAATGGTAGAATAATTAATTCTAAAGAGGAGTTAATAGAAATTGTAAATAAATTTTCTGAAAATGTTTTGAAAATAATATTTATCCAATCTAAAACAACTCCTAAATTTGAATTAAATGAAATTAGAAATTTTGGAAACATTGTCAAAGACTTTTTAGGTCATAATCCTAAATATTCATTAACAAGTGAAGCTAAGCAATTACATGAGATTTTTTTAGCAATTGTTAAATTTCATTCAAAATTTAAAGAAGTAGTTATTAATTTATATTTTGCTACAACAGGTTTATTAGAAGAAAATAAAGATAGAGATGTATTGTGTGATGAAATAACAGAAACTATAACAATATTAGGAATTAGTAAGCCTTTTGATAAAAATAATGTTTTTTTTAATTTAATTGATAAGCAAAAATTGTTAAGTTTATATGATAAAACGAAATATTCAGAGGAGGTTGAAATTGAATTTAAGGATAAAACATCATTAGATGTTTCTAATCCAAATATAAAAGAAGCATATATCGGATGGTTGCCTTGGAATGAATATAAAAAAATATTAATAAATGAAAGAGGCGAAATACGAAATTTATTTTATGATAATGTGAGGGATTTTTTAGGGATAGAAGATAATGAAGTTAACAAAGAAATAAAAAGAACTATAGAAAATATTCCTGAAATGTTTCATTTATTAAATAATGGAGTTACTATTATAAGTGATAAAAATGAAAGAATGCAAGAAAAGTTTAGAATTTCTAATTTTCAAATTGTTAATGGTTGTCAAACTTCTAATGTTTTATATGAAATATATAAAGAAAAAGGGGATTTTGAAAATTTAAAAATTCCTGTTAGATTGATAATTACAGAAGATGAAGATATTAAAAATTCTATTATTATTGCTACTAATAGTCAAAATAAAATTCCTGAAGAACAATTAAGTGCATTAACATCTTTTCAAAAAGAATTAGAAAAATATTATGAAGCATTTTCTAAAAAAGCACCTTTTAAAATTTATTACGAAAGGAGAGCTAATCAGTATAATAATTCTGATATTTTAAAAAAAGAAATTATAGATTTAAGAGAACAACTAAAATTATTTAGTTCTATATTTTTGGAAATTCCTCATATTGCAACATCTACTTATAGTAAGGTCTATAGAGAAAATAAAAGAAAAATTTTTTTACCTAATCATAGATATGAACCTTATTTTTTTGGAGGAGTACTTGCATATTTTTTTAGGCATTTTCTTAATACTTCTAAAATTGATAGAAAATATAATAAGGCAAGATATCATTTGTTTTTAATGGTAAGATTGTTAATAGAGGAAGAAACATTTGAGTTTAATAAGATAAACTCTGAAAAATATATGAATAAATACTTTAAGAATTTTTTTGATAATATTTTGGATAAAGATAATTATGAGAATTATTTATTAAAATTGTTTAATAGAGCTATTTCAATTTTAGAAAATGGTTTTAAAGAAAAAGGTTTGGATTTAAATAATCAAAGAGAGTTTTATAAAAAAGATTCTTCAGAAATAGTTAAACAGGTAGTTTTTGAGTATAAAAGGGCAAAAGGAAAAATTCAAAAATGAATCAATATGCTAAAATTAAAAATTTACTAAAAGAAGTTATTAAAAAAAAGTTTAAAGACTATGAAACTACAAAAGAACCAGCCTATATGCCATTTCACATAGCACTCCTTGGAAAAGATAAGTTAGCTTTGTATCAATTTATCCACTCTCTTAATACAAATTTTGGAACTACTATTTTTGAACCGGTAGCAATAGAACTTGCGAAAAATAACTTTGATAAAGTTGATAGACAGCTTAAAATTGAAACGGAAATTTCTGAGGAAACTTTAAAAGAAATTGATATAATTATTGATGAGTTGAATATTGCAAGTAAAAAACCAAATAAATCAGAGGAGATTGAAAGAATAAAGAAAAAATTATTTATTGGAGAAAAAAGAAAAGTAAAGCTTACAAGAGTTGATTTGTATTGTCAAAGAGATAACAAAGCATATCTTTTTGACATAAAAACTGCGAAACCTAATAAAGGCAGTTTTTTAGAGTTTAAAAGAACGCTTTTAAAATGGGCAGCAGCTATTTTGACTATAAATCCGAATTTGGATGTTTATACTATTATTGCAATTCCGTATAACCCTTATTATCCAAAGCCTTATAGTCGTTGGACTATGGCAGGAATGCTTGATTTAGAAAATGAATTGTTAGTTGCAGAAGAGTTTTGGGACTTCTTAGGAGGAAATGGGAGTTATGATAAATTATTAAAAACTTTTGAGCAAGTTGGAACTGAAATGAGAGAAGAGATTGATGAGTTTTTTAAAAAATTTAATAAGGAAAATTCTTGAAAATATTGGTAGGAATTAGTGGGGGAGTTGACAGTGCAGTTAGTGTTTATCTGCTGAAAAAAGCCGGATATGATGTAGTCGGGCTTTATATGAAAATGCACGGAGGCGTAAACCATAAAGAGAATTTAGAAAAAATAGAAAAGCTTTCGAAACTTTTGGGATTTGAGTATTTTGTAGAGGATGTGGAAGAGGAGTTTAGAAAAGAAGTTTATGAATATTTTGTAAGAAGTTATCAAAATGGAATTACACCGAATCCTTGTGCTATGTGTAATACTAAAATAAAATTCGGTGTTTTTATGAAATTTTTGGAAAAATACGATTGCGATAAAGTCGCAACGGGTCATTATGTAAGAAACGACGGAGAGTTTTTGTATGAAGCAAAAGATAAAAATAAAGACCAGAGCTATTTTCTTTTTGGAATAAAAAAAGAAGTTTTAACAAAAGTTTTGTTTCCGCTTGGAGAATATACAAAAGAAGAGATAAAAGAGATAGCTTCTAAAATTGGACTGGAAGAGTTTGCAAAACAAAAAGAGTCTCAAGATATATGTTTTATCGATACGACTTATATTGATGTTTTAAGAAATCATTTTAATCCGGAAAAAAAAGGGAAGGTTTTAAATACTAAAGGTCAGAGGGTAGGAGTCCATAAAGGGTATTCTTTTTATACCATCGGGCAGAGAAAAGGGTTTACTCTTTTTAAATCTCACAAACCTCAATATGTAGTGGGAATAGACGCTAAACACAATACTTTAATAGTCGGGGATAAGAAAGATTTACAAAAAACCCAGGTCTTTTTAAAAGGGGTTAATCTTTTTGTTGATAGCCGTTTATTTGAGTGTGAGGCAAAAATACGTTACCGTGCCCTTAAAGAGAGAGCTTTAGTGAAGATGGAGAGTAAAACAAAAGCAGTAGTTAGATTTAAAGTACCGGTAAGTGGAGTGGCAAAGGGGCAAGCATGTGTTTTTTATGAAGGTGAAAAGCTTCTTGGAGGAGGGTGGATTAGAGGAGCTAAAAGGTAGCTTATGAAGATAGAAATAGGAGAATCAATTGTATATAGTTGGTTAAAACATGTTAAAAAATGTAAAATTGTTCAATTAAATTGGAAAGTTTCTGAAAGTTGGGATAATGAAGAGAATAGATGGAAAAAAATAAAAGTAATTTTTAAAAAAATTAATCAAGAGTTTGATAATATTTTAGGAGATAATTTAGAGCAGTTAATAAAACAAGCTGAAATAGATGTGGTTGGAGTTAATGAAAAAGAAATTTATGGTGTGGATGTTGCCTTTCATATTAATGGGTTAAGATATTCAAATAATGTTAGAAACATAACAAAAAAGATGTTTAGAACATTACTGATATTTGAACTCTATTTTTCATCTTATGAAAAAAATATATTTTTTGTTACTCCAAAAGTTACTCCTAAGGAATTAGAAAATATAAAATTAAGGTTAAATGAGATTAAATATTTTGTAGAAAAAGAAGATTTGAATATTTCATTTGAGTTTATATATAACTCCTCTTTTAAAGATAAAATTTTAAATGAACTTATAAAATTTTCAAATGATATAGCTGATACATCAGAATTGTTTTTGAGAAGTTATCAATTGTTGAATTTATTTGATAATGAAAAAAAAGATTTTGTAAATTATAAAAACAATAAAAGTCGGTATGATTTAGAAGAAAACATAGAAAATGAAATAGAAAAAGTTAAAAGTAGAGTTCCAAGGTGGTTTAAGCATAAAGACCAAATTAATTCCAAAATTTTAATTACTTTTTTGGAATTATCAGATTTAAACTCTAAAAGTATAAGTAAAGAATATTTAAAAGCCTATTTCAAAAAGAATTATCCAAATATAAATTTTGAGAAAAATTATAATCAAATGAAAAATTTTGGGGAAAAGAATCATGCAAAAGTATTTGAAGAGGAAAAAAATTTTATTACTTTATGGAAACCTGTTTCTGCTTTTATTGTTGAGGAATATAAAAAATTAAAATGATATAATTAGAAAAAAAGGATTTTCAATGTTACTAACAATTGAAGTTCAGAATGAAAAAGTTGAAGAATTTATCCAATCCCAGCAAAGAATACTCCATCTAAATGCGAAGCATTAGGTGGAGATGAATTTGCTATTTGCGATAACAAATTATTAAAAAACTTGACGAATTCAATAATTTTGATACAATTTGTTTATTATAGATAACAAACAAAAGGCGGTATATAGTGCTTTTGGCTACAAACAACAGAGTTAAGACTAAAAACAAAGTAAAACTTGCAATCTTAAAAGAACTAACGCACAATTCAAAAGACCTATATAATAAAGCACTATATACTATAAGACAACATTTCTTTTCTACAAAAGAGTATCTATTATATCAAGAAGTTTACAAACTTCTAAAATCAAGCGAAGAGTATAAAAGACTTCCAAGCAATGCAAGTCAGCAGACTTTAAAGCAGGTAAATAATGCTTTTAAAAGTTTTTTTAAACTTCTAAAAGTCAAGAATCAAGGACAAAAAGTCCATATTCCAAGATATTTGGATAAAGATGGACATTTTAAAGTAATCTATACAAAAATCCATTTAAAAACAATGGACAACGGATATATCAGACTTGCATTGCCAAAATATATTAAAGAAAAATACAAAGTCAATTATCTTTACTTTAAGATACCAAAACATATCCAAAATAAAGAGATAAAAGAAGTGCATATTTTGCCTTATAAGCCACATTATAAGATATCGTTTGTGTATAGTGATGGAGATAAAAACTATAATTACTATACAACAGACGATATTATGGCAATAGATTTTGGAATAGATAACCTTGCAGCTATTATTACACGATATGATAAGCCCATTATACTTGATGGCAAGTCCTTGAAATCCAAGAACAGATATTTCAATAAGAAAATATCTGTTTTGCTATCAAGTATTACAAAGGGTAAAAATCCAAAAGAGTGGAAAAAAGAGAGTTTTAAAAGATTAAACATTTGGTATCAAAGAAGAGATAATTACATCAAAGACTATTTGCATAAAACTGCAACTAAAATAATCAATATTGCAATAGAAAAAGGGATTAAGACTATTGTAGTGGGATACAATAAACTTTGGAAAAACAGATGCAACATTGGAAGAAAAAATAACGAAAAATTCCTCTCAATTCCTCATTCTAAATTACTTCAATATATTAAATACAAAGCTACTCAACATAAATTAGAGATAATTGAAACGGAAGAAAGCTACACATCAAAATGCGATGCACTTGCATTAGAGCCAATCCAAAAACACGAAAAGTATCTTGGTAAAAGAGTAAAAAGAGGACTTTTTCAATCAAGTATAGGAAAATTAATCAATGCAGATGTAAATGGTGCATTGAATATATTAAGAAAAAGCGTAGCCTGTGATTCTCTCATAAGAGAGATAGCGGGTAGAGGGCATTGACAAATTTCTGAAAGAAATTTAGGGTTGGTGTGTGTTCCAGCCTGTAAGGGTATATATCCACCCTTACAAACCTTCCCATAAGGGAAGCCCCACCTATATTACAAAGTAATTAGGTGGAGAGGTTCACTTACTCTAAATTTAAAAGATTTTAAATATATTGATGGTATAAAATTAGTTAAACTTTGATACCATTTCAATAATAAAACAAAGGAGAGATTATGAAATTTAAACTTTTCAGTGGTACGGCAAATCCAAAAGTTGCAGAGGATATTGCTTATTATTTGGATAGACCTCTTAGTAATTTAACTGTTAACAGATTTAGTGACGGGGAAATAAACGTTCAAGTTGGAGAGAGTATAAGAGGGGTTGACTGTTTTATAATTCAACCTACTTGTGCACCGGCTAATGATAATTTGATGGAACTTCTGATTATTACCGATGCTATGAGAAGAGCGAGTGCTAAAAGCATTACTGCAATCGTTCCTTATTTCGGATATGCAAGACAAGACAGAAAAGCAGCTCCTAGAGTGCCTATTACTGCAAAACTTGTTGCCAATATGATGGAAAAAGCAGGAATTGATAGAGTCGTAACTCTTGATTTACACGCCGGTCAAATTCAAGGTTTTTTTGATATTCCTGTTGATAATCTTTATGGAAGTATTCTGTTTTTTGATTATTTTAAAGAAAAAAGACTTAAAAATCCTATTATTGCATCTCCTGATATAGGTGGAGTTGCAAGGGCAAGGTACTTTGCAAGCAAACTTGGTCTTGATATGGTAATTGTGGATAAAAGAAGAGAAAAAGCAAATGAGAGTGAAGTTATGAATATTATAGGCGATGTAAAAGGAAAAGATGTTATTTTAATTGACGATATGGTAGATACTGCCGGGACTATGGTAAAAGCCGCAGCGGCACTTAAAGCAAAAGGTGCTACAAGTGTAAGGGCTTTTGCAACTCACGGGGTACTTAGTGGACCTGCGATTGAAAGAATTAAAGATTCTGTGTTGGAAGAACTTATTATTACCGATACAATTCCTTTTAACAAAGAGTGTAAAAAAATAAAAGTGCTTAAAACTGGAAAACTTTTTGCAGAGGTTATTAGAAGAATCGTTTATAATGAAAGTATTAACAAGCTTTTTGATTGATGAAAACAGTAAACAAACTTTCAGCTGCTACGATTGAAGTTAAAAAGTCTAAATTTCACTCTTTCCTTATTCCCTTTTCTTTGTTTGAAGATAAATTAGAAGAATTAAAAAAAGCACATCCAAAGGCCAATCATTTTGTGACGGCTTTTAGGTATTTAAACGCACATAATCAAATAGTTGAAGGAAGTAGTGATGACGGAGAACCAAAAGGCAGTAGTGGTAAACCTACTTTAAAGGTTCTTCAAGGGAATGATTTGGTAAATATAGGAATTGTTACCGTTAGGTATTTCGGAGGTATTTTATTGGGAGTAGGTGGGCTTGTTAGGGCTTATAGCGACGCAGCCAATTTAGCCGTAAAAAATGCCGAGTTGATAGAATATAAGGATATATTTGAGTATACTTTTAGTGTAGATTATGATAAAACAAGAGAAATCGAGTATATCTTAAAACAAAACGACATTTTGGTTGAAAAAAGAGAATTCGGAATAGATGGAATTGAGTATACGATAAGAGATGACATAGAAAAAATTAAATTGATAAAGGACATTTTATGAAAAAGTTACTTTTGGTTTTCCTGTTTCCTTTGATGCTTTTTGCAGTATCTACGGAAAATATTTTGGCTTTGTCGTGGATGAACGGTTTTTGTAAAGCTCATCCTAAAAAACCGGTATGTTTAAATAGAAAAAGAGGAGATTACTCTTTAACTCATTTTACCCTTCACGGGCTTTGGCCGGTACATAAAAATTATTGCTCAAATAAACCTTTACATCTATCGTATAGATTTTGGAAGGTTTTAGAGAAGTTTATGCCGGCTGCTAAATACGGCCTTGCAAAACACGAATGGAAAAAACACGGGACTTGTTTTGGTACAGATGCCAATACTTATTTCTTAACGGCAATAAAACTTAATCAGCAGTTTAACGAAACGATGATGTTACAGTTTTTCAGAATGCATATGGGAGAGACGGTAAGTTTAAAAAGAGTAAGATGGTTTTTTGGACAAGTGTTTGGAAAAGGTGATATAAGAAAATTCCAAATGATTTGCGAAAAGGGATATATTACTGAAATCAGAATTAATTTAAAAGGAAATCCGGTTGATAAAAATTTAAATTATTTGATAGATAGAGCGGATGAAATGATAGGAAAGAGACAATGTCAAATGGGGATTATCGCAGCTCCTTAAATTTGACTTTTTATTTTTCTTTTTGTTGTAACTCTTAAAATAATTTCTATCAAAAAACAGGCTAAAAAGGCAAAAACCAGGTAAAAGAGTATGTTTTTATCGTGTTTGGTGTTGTAGTAGATTGTAAGAAAGGCTATTGAAAACATAGCTAAAGCAGCAAAAATTATTAAAATTTTGTTTGCGTTGGTTTTTTGGGTTATAAAGATGTGTCCTAAATGAACGAAACCTTGAATAATAAGTACGCTTAAGGCTGCAACGGTTGTAATTTCGTCTAAATTAAAAAATAAAATTATAGGAATTATAATAGCGGCACTTATAATAAGACCTTCATTGGAATTGAATATATTATATTGGTAAAATTTAGGCAATTCCCCCTCTTTTGCCAATGTATAAGAAATTTCGGTAGTTGCATATAAAGTTGCGTTTATAGCACTTGCAGTTGCTATAAGGGCGGTTATTGCCATAATTTTAAAGCCCGTTTCTCCAAATATCGGCATTGCTGCTTTGGCAAGAGCGTAGTCTTTTGCTTTTATAACTTCTTTTAACGGTAAGTTTCCAAGTACGGCTATACTGGTAGCTACGTATAAAATCATTACTATAACAATCGCTAAAATCATAGCTTTTAACATTGTTTTTTGAGGGTTTTGCATATCTTCTACCGTATTTGTAATTACGCTAAATCCCTGATATGCAAAAAACGTAAGTCCTATGGCAAAAAACATATTTGAAATAGGAGGCATATCTTTTAAACTTAAATATTGAGGATTAACATAAAAAAGAGCGGCTATTGTAAAAATGGTTAGAATTGAAATTTTTATTCCGACAATTAAGTTTTCTGATTTTGCCACAAAAGAAGCACCTAGTAGATTTATTATTGTAAAAATTAAAACAACTCCTACGGAAAAAGAGTTTATCATAAAATTACTGTGATATCCAAAAAGTCTTGCCCCATACTCTCCAAAACTTTTAGCAACAGCCCCTAAGGCTATCAATTGAGCAAGATAAAACATTATACTAAGAGTACTGGAGAAGATGTTTTCTTTGTATTCTTGAGTGATGTATTCTATTATTCCGCCTCTACTTGGGAATCTTAAAGCTAGTTTTGCTAAAGAGTATCCACTAAGTAAAGCGGCTATTCCACCAAATACGAAAGAAAGCCATACTATGTTTCCGGCAATGCTTCCGGCTTCACCTATTACTATAAATATTCCGGCCCCTACCATTGAACCGATTCCCAGCATTGCAGCAGAGATAGTATTAAACGCTTTCATAGCTTTCCTTTTTTATGTTAAAATTTTACCAAAAAAGGCAAATCCTTGAATCAAGATTATGAAGATAGAATGCTTGAGGCTTTTATTCAAACTCCTAAGAAATTTAAGTGGTATAAAGAGGCTTTTTCAAAATTTAATATAAACGGAATAAAAAGAGTTGCGTGGGTTTGGAGCTGGTGGGCGTTTTTTGGAGGAGGGTTTTGGTATCTGCTTTATAGAAAAGCTTATTTGGCAGCTGTTTTGTCTTTTATAATAGTTGTTGTTTTGAATGCGATTTTACCTTTTTGGGGTCCTATGGCTTTTTATATTTTAATGGGAGGGTATTCGGTATATTTTGTTTATAAAAAATATTTGAGCTTAAAATCCAAAATCGAATCGAAAATAGAGGATGAAGAAAAAAGAATAGAAACAATGAGAATTCTTGGTGGATACAACAGATGGGTGATATGGGTTGCGGGAGTTATTTATTCAATTTTATTTTTACTCTTTGTAGCTTTATTAGTGAATAATTCTTAAATAACCCACATATAAAATTCCGGCGGCTATTCCTCCGAATGCTCCTGCTAAAATATCATCACCCATAACCCCTAAGCTTCCGGGGGCTTTTTTGTCTATTTTTCCTATAATCGAAGGTTTCCAGATATCAAATATTCTAAAGCATATAAAAGCTAAAACAATCTTAATAAGCGTATCTTCTTTTAAATTTCCAAAAACTCCTATGGCAATTAACACTCCTGCAAATTCATCGATTACTATTCTTTTATCGTCGTGAATACCGCCTTTTGATTCATAGTCGTTTATAAGTTTAAAACCTATAATCGAAAATAAAACTACTAAAAGCCATATTGTAGTTGCCGGATTCGGTAAAAACGTAATTACTAAATAAGCTATTATCGCAGCAACTAAACTTCCCCACGTCCCCGGGGCTTTTGGTAAAAGACCGCTAAAAAATCCGGTTAATAAAAACCAGTTGAATTTATTATACTCCATATCTTCTCCTTAGGTTAACGAGCTTGTCTGATAAAGTTTCATTAAAGAGATATAAAAATCTTCTTCTTTGTTTTTTTCTATAAGTCCTTTATTTGGCGAAATATCGTAATAAAGTTTTTGAAGGTTTTCAAATCTGTTCGGATACATTTTGGCTAAAAATTTTGCACTAATCTCTTTTCTCATTAATATGGTAGGTGGCATAAGACCGGTTTTTAAAAGTTCAAATATCGAATCACTGTGATAACTTATATGGTGGTGGCTTCCGTGAGGACAAGAGTTTACGCTTACTATCGTTTTACATTTGTCGCAATATACGTATTCGTTTATGGTTTCTATATCTATGCCTAAATCCATACTGTCGAAAATGCTTTTTAAATGATTCGCCTCATAATGAATTCCAAGCCCTTTATGGGTTTGTCCCATTATAAATTTATTACAACCAAAATTTTTGGCAATCATAGCATCAAGTATTGCTTCGTTTACTCCCGAAAAGATATAAGTGTTTATAAGAGGTACGATTATTATTTTTTCTTTTGGGAAATAGTTATCGACTACATAACTTAAAGCTTCGTATCTTAATTCGTAAGATACTTCTTCATCTTTCATATTTTTAATCAAAAATACAATCAGCATATCGTTTTTTTCTATCGCACTTCTCATAATTTTTTCGTGGACTCTGTGGATAGGTTTTGCGTGCATAGTCATTCCGACTACGTTTTTTAAATTTTTAATTTTCTCTTTTACGAAGTCTATTTTTTTCTTTATGCTCGTATCTTCCACCCAAAACTCCCCGGCTATTGCGTAGCGACCCAGTCTTTTTAAGGTTTTTGCCACTTGAGGGTAGTTTTTCGTGTCTTTTGTGCCGTATATTGTCTCAACCCTTTTTAAAGGGTCTATTTCGTATATCTCTTCTACGTTCACTTCGCCTACTTTTTTTCCTTCGCAAAAGAGTTCTATTTTATTTGGATTGGTTTTTAAAATTTCCCGGTTTTTTTTCCCTGCCGGTGCTAAGATAAAAGAAAACGGTACGGGTTTGTTTTTGTATTTTTTTGTTTCATCTGCCGTTTTTGCTTCTTTTTTATTCATAAGTTTATCTATAGGTTTTAGCAGACCGGCTTGAACCATAGCAAGAGTTATGTAGGCTTCTTTGTCTATAAAAATCTTATTTTTGTTTAAAGATTCCATACTTTTTCCTTTTTTCCCACAAACTTTTTCTACTAATTCCCAGTCTCTTGCTAAGTTCGGTATCCGGCAGTTTATGTTGATGGTTTAAAATGATAAATTTTATATAATCTTCGATTGATAATATTTCGTCGTTTAAAAAGTTCGTTTTAGAGAGTTCTATTTCCGCTAAGTTATAGTGAGGATAGTTGTTTTCGAACTCTTTGGGAACTATAATTGCGGTTTTATATTTTGATAATACGTTTAGAGTTTCCGGATTATCATAAAAATTTTTAGCATAATATATAGTATGTTTATTTAACTCTTTTTTTTTGAAATTTTTTATATTGATAATTTCTATTTCAAGGTTGTTTTTTTGAGCGTAATCGAATATCAGTTTGTCAACGGCTTTTTGATAATTTGTTTTTATAAAGAGAGGGAATTTTAATTCATCTATTTCTATCTCTTCTATGTCTTCAAGGAGGGTGTTTATAAATCTTTCCATTTTTTGAGTTTTGTTTTTTAATGAATAGTACTCTTTTAAGTGGACTATTTTTCTAAGCAGCTCTTCTATGGAAAAAGGCTTTTGCAAATAGTCATCAGCTCCCATTTGGATAGGTTGAGTTACGTTCGAATAGGTTACATACGGAGCCAATAGTATAATTATTTTATCTTTTTTGGCTTCTATTAATTTTTCTATTTTTCCTTGAAGATTCGTGTTTACTATAAAAACGTCACCTTCCGTTTCCATCGCTTCGTCGTAAGAAGCGAAAATTTCACATTTTGCGTTTAATTTCGCACTTAAATTGTTTTGAATGCTTTGAGCTAAATATAATTCGTTTTCAACGATTACAATCTTCATACCAGTCCTTATATGTTAATGTTGCCGTTGATATTACGGCTATTCCTTCTTCGCGTCCTACAAAGCCCATTTTTTCGTTTGTTGTGGCTTTTACGTTTACTGGTGCTTGTAGTAGGTTTGATAAGTTTCTTTGAATTTTCGTTTTATACTCTTTTAATTTGGGTTTTTGAGCTATAATCGAAATATCGGCGTTTACTATCTCATAACCGGTGTAGGTTAAGGTGTTTAAAACTTCTTCTAAAAGTTTTATGCTTGAGATGTTTTTGTATTTTTTGTCGGTATCGGGGAAAAACTCTCCTATATCTCCAAATCCGGCAGCTCCCAAAAGGGCGTCGATTAGTGAATGAATTACAACGTCTCCGTCGCTGTGAGCTTTTAGTCCGTAAGGAGTTTTAATTTCCACCCCACCTAAAAACATTTTTTTATTCTCTTCAAATTTGTGGGTGTCGTATCCGTTGCCGGTTAAAAATAGTTTTTTGGGTGGTTTTAGACAAGGTAGGTTTAAATCTTTAAAATAGGTTATTTTTTTGCTTTTCTCCGAACCTTCTATATATTTTATCTCTCCTCCTATCGCCTCTATAGCCGCTCTTTCGTCGGTAAATATCTTTTGGGTATTAAGGGCTTTTTTTAAAATTTTACTGCGACTTAGTTGAGGTGTTTGGATTAGTTTTACTTTTTCTCTATCGATTGTTTTGTTTTCGTATACTATCGTATCTACCGGTTTTAAAAAAGGCACCGTACAATCGGAAGGGTTTTTTATTAAATTTATTAGTACTTCTTTTGAGATGCAAGCCCTTGCGACATCCGTTACCATTACGTATTCGGTGGTTATATATTCCAAGGCTTTTTTAAGACTTAGTTGTCTTTCTTTGTCGCCCGGGACGATTTTATAATCGCTTAGTTTTTCATATAATCTTACGTCTTTTGGATTTGCCGTAATTATCGTTTGTTTAAAGTTAAAAAATGAGTTTAGCCTTTTTGCTACAAACAGCCATAAAGGGTCTTTGTCTATTCTTAACCACTGCTTTTTTACCGGATAATTAAATCTTGTGGAATTTCCGGCACTAAGTACAATTAAAGTTACGTCCAAAACTGTTTCCTTTGGTAAAAGTGTTACGAAATTATACATTAAAATGTTACAATTTGTAAATAATTGCCATTTTTAGGAAAATTTATAGACAAGTTTGTTTTTTCCTTTTTTTAGGGCTTTTAAGCTAATTTTAAGGAAAATTAGGTAAATTCCGAGCAAATATATCTTAAAAGGATTTTGATGAGAAGCGAATGGATTGAAAAAAGAATGAAAGATAAAACCAGAACTCAGATGTATTATGCCAAAAAAGGTATTATAACCGAAGAGATGGAATATGTGGCAAGAGAAGAGAATCTTGACCCCGAGCTTGTTAGAAGCGAAGTGGCAAGGGGAAGACTTATAATTCCCGCAAACATAAACCACAAACACTTAAAACCTATGGCGATAGGAAGGATAAGCAGAACCAAAGTAAACTCAAACATCGGAGCTTCCTCACTTGCAAGCGATATTGAAGAGGAAGTGAAAAAACTTGAAACTTCCGTAAAATACGGAGCCGATACGGTAATGGATCTAAGTGCCGGAGCTAAAAACATGGATGAAATCCGTGAAGCCATTATCGCCGCAAGTCCGGTGCCTATCGGTACTGTTCCTATGTATCAGATTATAGATGAAATAGGTGACGTTCTTGAACTTACGTACGATGATATTTTAAGAGTGCTTGAAAAGCAGGCGAAACAGGGGGTGAGTTATTTTACGATTCACGCGGGACTTCTTTTAAGACATATGCCTCTGGTTGCAAAAAGAAAAATGGGAATAGTAAGTCGTGGAGGGAGTCTGACTGCAAGCTGGATGCTTAAACACCATAAAGAAAACCCTTTTTATACGATATTCGACGATATTCTTGATATCTGTAAGGAATATGACGTTTCTTTAAGTCTCGGGGACAGCTTAAGACCCGGATGTCTTTACGACGCAAGCGACAAAGCGCAGCTTGAAGAGCTCAAAACGTTAGGCGAGCTTACTTTAAGGGCATGGGATAAAGACGTTCAGGTTATGATTGAAGGTCCCGGGCACGTGCCTATCAACGAAATAGAAAGAAACGTAAGATTGGAGCAGATTTACTGCCACGAAGCACCGTTTTACGTTTTAGGTCCACTTGTACTTGATATAGGTGCGGGGTATGACCATATCGGAAGTGCAATAGGTGCGGCAATGGCTGCGTGGTACGGGGTTAGTATGCTTTGTTACGTAACGCCTAAGGAGCATTTGGGACTTCCGAACGAAAAAGACGTCCGCGAGGGAATGCTTGCGTATAAAATCGCCGCTCATTCCGCGGATATCGCCAGAAAAATACCGGGGGCAAGGGATAAAGACGACGCAATGAGCGATGCAAGGTATCATTTCGACTGGAAAAAGCAGTTCGAGCTTGCACTTGACCCTGAAAGGGCGAGGGAATACCACGACGAAACGTTGCCGCAGGAAGTGTTTAAAGAAGCGGAATTCTGCAGTATGTGCGGACCTAAATTCTGCAGTTATAAAGTAACGCAGGAAGCTATGGAAAATTTCGATTGGGAAGAATTCAAAAAAGAAGCTATGAAAAAAATGGAAATTAAGGAATAAAAATGATTTTGGAATTTCATCCGAAAAGCAGAAAAATAACAATAGAAATACCGGAAGAATTTATAGATAAAGATGTTGAAGTAATCGTAAGAGAAAAAAAGAGTAATTTAGATGAATTGTTTGGAATTTTTTCCGATATCAAGCCGAATTATGAAATGGAAGAAAAGGCTTGGGAATTAGCGGTTCTGGAAAACTACGGGAAAAAAAATGATAAGAATTGATGCTAATGTTGTGTTAAGATTTTTTATTAAAGATATTTTAGATCAAGCATTTCAAGCTAAAAATATTTTAGAAAATGAAAATGTTTTAATAACTAATGAAGTTATTGCTGAAATAATTTATGTTTTAGAAAAAGTTTATAAAAAGGAAAGAGATTACATCTATTATGCCCTTTATAAGTTAATTATCCAGAGAAATATTTTAAATTTTGATAAAAGAAAGATTGATAAAAGATTTGTTTTAAAAGCATTGGAGATTTATAAAGATACAAAACTTGACTTTGTGGATTGCTTACTTTGCGCTTACGGTGAAGTTGACGAAATCGTAACGTTTGACAAAAAATTGATTAA
>JBDONT010000003.1:0-2637 GCA_039831155.1 Nautiliaceae bacterium
TAGTTTTTGAAAGAAGTGATTTTAAGAGGATTAAATCTTCTTCTAAGTCCTGCTGCCATCTTATGGTATCGATATCTTTGATTAAAACTTTTATTTTTTCTCCGATTAACTCATCGTCAAAATTATCTTCGTCTATTTCTAAAATAGAAATTTCTTCTATATTTTTATGTGTTTTGATTCTGTTTAAAATATCTTCGTATTTATAGATTAATTTTTTAAGAGTTATATTAAAAGAGTTTATGGAACTTTCCATTCTTTTTAAAAGATTTACTCTCATTAAGTTTATAAGTGCTTCTTCTCTATCCACTTGCCTAAAGACACTTCCTTTTCCGACTTCTTTATCGTATTTTTGTGCATATTCTTCTCTAATTGATGGATAAATATATTTTAGTGGAGAATAAGCAGCAAGTATTAATTTTTTGATGGTATTGTTTATTTCTTCTATCGAAATTATATTTTCAGTGTCAATGGTAGTTTTGATATTTAGAGGTTTTAGTCTTGTTGGAAACTTTCCGATACTTGAAGTGTTGTAATATTTTTCTATATGTTTTCTGCTTCTTGCGATTGTAATTAAATCAAGCAGTTTAAAATAATCAAAATTTAACATCTCTAAAAGTTTTTTTGTTGTTTTTTCATTTTCCGGTAGTTTCATCCATTGATTAAATTTAGCTTGAGCAATTCTGAGAGTAGTTTCTATGGATTTTATTCCGTAATCTTTAAAAGCAGTGTCGTTGTCTTCCGTAATAAATGCTATTTGATTTTTTAAGTCGTTTAATCTATTGTTTACAGGCGTTGCCGAGAGCATTAAAACTTTTGTTTTTACTCCACTTTGAATAATGTCTTCTAAAAGCTTTTGGTATCTTGTTTTTTTCTCTCTTTTAAAATTTGCGTTTCTAAAATTATGTGATTCGTCTATAACAATTAAATCATAATTTCCCCAGTTAATCGTTTCTAAATTAATCTCTCCGCTATATCCTCTCTCTCTATTTAAATCGGTATGGTTTAATATGTCGTAATTAAATCTGTCTTTTGCTAAAATATTTCTTTTATCGTTTATTCTGTAAATATTCCAGTTTTCTCTGAGTTTTTTAGGAGTTAATACTAAGACTTTATAATTTCTAAGCTCATAATATTTTATAACTGCCAATGCTTCGAATGTTTTTCCAAGCCCTACGCTATCGGCAATGATGCATCCATTGTATTTTTCAAGCTTTTCAATGGCACCAATTACGGCGTCTTTTTGGAAATTAAATAGTTTATTCCAAATAAGAGTGTCTTTAAAACCTGTTTTTGAATTTATCACTTTATCTTCATCTACTTCGTCTAAAATATTTTCGAATAATTTATAAATAGTGAAAAAATATAAAAACTCAGGTGATTTTTCTTCATAAATTTTCTTTAAGTAATCGATTATTTTTGGCTTTAAGTCTTGATTTTGCGGATTATTCCATAAATCATTAAATACTTTTAGCAAATTCTCATTTTCAATCAATATATTTGTATAATAGTGATTACTTGCAACTTTTCCAAGTCCTGCAAGAGATAAATCAAAATTACCCTGAACCGAAACTGTTGAATTTTTATCAATAATATTTAAAAGGCTGATATTTTGAATTGTAGATTTAATCTCGGCACTCTTTATAAAATTTTCAAATTTTCTGGCTAAATATGTCTGTTTTAATTGATTTTTATGTTTTATTTCTTCGTTTGTTCCTAGGATTTTTTCTATTGAATCACTTAAGATAAGTTTTGTTTTTGTATTTAAACTTTTTTGTATTAATTCAAAACCGTATAATGTAATAAAAGGAGTTAAAATTTGCAATTCTTGAATATCTTGATTTTCAAAAACTTCATATAAAAAATTGGATTTATTATCTATTATCATTTATAAAAACTCCGAAATTACTTATAAATTACAAAAAAGCTATAAATTTTAAATATTAACAATTATATCAAAAAGTTCTATTTTTATTTTCATCATTTATAAAAAGGGTTAAACCCTAACCCCCTCTTCTCCTATAAGTCTTACCACCTCAAACTCACCGCCTACGTTTCTGAATTTGTATATGTCGATATCCTCAACATCCACAAGCGGCAGGTCGGGTGTAACGTATATAACCCCAAGACCTCTTTCGTTTACGTATTCTTTTAGAAGTTTTTGATTTTTGGTAGATAATACGCTTACCTCATCGAGTATCAAGAAAAGAGATGCTTTTTCTCTTATAAACAGCTCAAATAAACTCACGGCGATTGCTATTTTTAGCAGTATAGACCCTCCGGTTGAGCTTTCGTTTTTGATAAGTTTTAGGGTGTTTTCTTTTTCGTTTTCTATAAATTTTACATTTATATCCACAACGTCTATTAGCGTAAAACTCTCACTCTTAACTTCTTTTCTTATAATCGAAAATAGCTCTTCGATTTTTCTAAGTTTTCTGTCACTCTCAGCCCTGTTAAAAAACAAACTCTCTTCACTTTCAAGTAAAGTTATCAAGTCTTCGATATTAGCTTTAATTTCATCAAAAATTTTTAAAATATTTCTTTTCGTCTCTTCAATCTCTATTTTTATACCTTTAATTATTCCAAAATCAACTTTGCTTAGATTTGAATTAATTCTTCTAACCTGAGCCAAAAAGTCTT
>JBDONT010000041.1:0-91973 GCA_039831155.1 Nautiliaceae bacterium
CTTGGAGGTATTATAGGATTTGTGCAGTATTTTATTGTTACTAATATGTAATTGTTTTAAGGCATAATTCCCTTAAAAAAAGGGGAATTATGGCAATTATTAAAGATTATTTTGAAATTATACTTGCCGTTATAATATTTTGCATGATTTTGGTTATGAAATATGATTTTTATCATATATTGGCACTGCTACTTGAACTTATGGTTATTATTGAAGTTATGCAGATGCTTTTTGTTTTTTTTAAAAAGCAGAGAATTAAAATACGCTTTATGGTTGACGCTTCGATTATTTTCTTTATCAGAGAACTTCTTATTGTGGTTACTACTCATAAGTCTTTAAAAATAGTAATGTTATATGTGGGATTGATTGGAGTGTTTTTCTTTTTTAGGTATTTAGCACTTAATGTGACATATTACGATAACGATAATTAAAATCTATAAAATTAACTGATTTTAAGTATCTGTCACCGAAAGGGCAGGAATGTAGATTTTTAATAAATAATTTTAAGTTTTAAGTAATTAATTTTAAAAAAAGAAAAAGGGAAAAAGAAAAATTACTGAAGCGTTAAGCTCAGCATTTTTCTTACGTAGTCTTCCGGCATTGTGTGGAAGTATAGGTAGCTGTATACTTTATCTTCTTTTCCTGCAAGTTTTTTCTCAATTATTTCAAGATACTCTTCTTTTGTTGGAATTCTACCAAGAAGAGCCGTTATCGCTGCAAGTTCTGCACTTCCTAGATAAACTTTTGCGCCTTTACCCATTCTGTTATCAAAGTTTCTTGTAGAAGTTGAGAATACGTTTGCATTATCAGCTACTCTTGCTTGGTTACCCATACAAAGTGAACATCCTGGAATCTCAATTCTAGCTCCAGCTTGTCCGAATATTGCATAGTATCCTTCTTCTGTTAATTGTTCTTTATCCATTTTTGTTGGAGGTGCAATCCATAGTCTAACTGGTACTTGACCTTCACCTTTTAAAATTTCACCAGCAGCTCTATAGTGACCGATATTTGTCATACAACTTCCGATAAATACTTCATCAATTTTATGAGGTCTGTTTTTATCTGCCAGTACTTCGCTAATTGTTGCAACGTCATCCGGGTCGTTTGGACACGCTACGATTGGTTCGGTAATTTCATTTAAATCAATTTCAATTACCGCCGCATATTCAGCGTTTTCATCTCTTCTAAGTAGTTTTGGATTTTCTAGCCACTCTTTCATTTTATCAATTCTTCTTTGGATTGTTCTTTTGTCTTCATATCCGGCATCAATCATAGCTTCAAGCATTTTAATGTTTGATTTTAGGTATTCCGCAACTTGTTCTTCGCTTACGTCAACTGTACAAGCCGCTGCACTTCTTTCTGCACTAGCGTCTGCAAGCTCAAATGCTTGTTCTACTGTTAGGTTTCTTATGATGTCACCTTCAATTTCAAGGATTCTACCGTTAAAGATATTCTTTTTGTTTTTCTTTTCAACCGTAAGTAGACCTTGTTTAATTGCAAAATATGGAATTGCGTTAACTAAATCTCTTAAAGTGATTCCAGGCTGAAGCTCACCTTTAAATCTAACAAGTACTGATTCAGGTACGTTTAGAGGCATACTTCCTGTAACTGCTGCAAATGCTACAAGTCCGCTTCCAGCAGGAAAACTAATACCAATTGGGAACCTTGTATGAGAGTCTCCTCCTGTTCCAAGAGTATCTGGTAAAATCATTCTATTTAGCCAAGAGTGAATTACACCATCACCCGGTTTTAGTGATACCCCACCTCTAGATGTAATGAATTCTGGAAGTGTGTGATGAAGTTCGATATCAGCCGGTTTTGGATAAGCAGCTGTATGACAGAAACTTTGCATTACTAAATCTGCATTAAATCCAAGTGCTGCAAGTTCTTTAATCTCATCTCTTGTCATTGCACCTGTTGTATCTTGACTTCCCACTGTTGTACAAGTAGGCTCAACATACATTCCAGGTCTTACACCTTCCATTCCACACGCTTTACCGATTATTTTTTGAGCAAGTGTATATCCTACGCCTTTTTTGTCTTCCGGTTGTTCCGGGCGAGTGAATATATCAGTTTCCGGTTCCATTCCAAGTGATTCTCTTGCTTTTTTAGTTAGGTTTTTACCGATAATTAAAGGAACTCTACCACCGGCTCTTACTTCATCCGGAAGAGTATTCGGTTTTAGTTTAAATTCACTTACAACCTCTCCGTTTTTTAGGATTTTTCCTTCATAAGGTCTGATTTCGATGATATCACCCATTTCAAAATTTTCTACCGGTGCTTCAATCGGAAGTGCTCCTGCGTCTTCACATGTATTGAAGAAAATTGGAGCAATTACCCCACCGATTACAACACCACCTCTTTTTTTATTCGGAACGTATGGAATTTCTTCACCGATATGCCAAATTACGCTGTTTGCGGCAGATTTTCTACTACTTCCTGTACCAACTACATCACCTACGAATGCTACCGGAAGACCTGTTTTTTTAAGTTCTTGGATTTTTTCGATTGCATCCGGCATTTTTGCTTTTAGCATACTAAGTGCGTGAAGTGGAATATCACTTCTTGTAAATGCTTCGCTTGCCGGAGATAAATCATCTGTGTTTGTTTCACCAGGTACTCTAAATACTACTGCTTTAATTGATTCCGGTAGAGGTTTTTTAGAAGTAAACCACTCAGCGTTTGCCCAGCTTTCCATTACTTCTTGAGCATATTTGTTTCCGGCTTTTGCAAGTTCTTCTACGTCGTGGAACATATCGTATACAAGTAGAGTATTTTTAAGTTGGTTTGCAGCTTCTTTAGCTACTTCTTCGTCTTCATGGCTTAACGCGTCGATTAGAGGTTTTACGTTGTATCCACCAAGCATAGTACCTAAAATTTCAACCGCTCTTTTTTTAGAAATAGCAGGAGATGAAGTTTTACCCTGAACGATATCGTTTAAAAATGCGGCTTTTACATATGCAGCGTCATCAACACCGGGATTGATGTGATTTAAGAATAAATCCATTAAATATTCTTCTTCCGGAATCGGAACCATTTTAAGTAGTTCTACAAGTTCAGCCGTTTGTTTAGCTGTAAGTGGTAATGGAGGAATTCCAAGTTTTGCTCTCTCTTCAGTGTGTTTTTTGTATTCTTCAATGAAGCTCATGAGAATCCTTTTTTGTTTGAATTATAACTCTAAATTTTACGAATTGTGACACAAAACGCATTATTAAATAAAGATGTGTGTGAAAACGTAACATTTAAAAAAAAATCCCCTTATAAAATGTGATATAATTACATTAAAAAGGTAAAAAGTGGATTTTGAAAAAATTGCTAAAGAAGTTCTTGAGATAGAGGCGAACGAGCTTTTAAAAGCCGATGTAAAAGGTATAAAAAAAGCGATTGAAATAGCATATAACACAAAAGGTAAATTAATAGTAACCGGTGTTGGGAAATCCGGGCTAATCGGTTCAAAAATTGCCGCAACCCTTGCAAGTACCGGGACTCCTAGTTTTTTTATACATCCAACAGAAGCACTTCACGGAGACCTTGGAATGATTACTAAAAACGATAGCGTTTTGGCTATTAGTTATTCCGGAGAAAGTGAAGAACTTATTAAAATTTTACCTCATATCAAAAGATTTGAAGTGCCTTTAATAGCAATGACCGGAAAAAAAGAGTCTACTTTAGCAAAATACGCAGATTGTGTTTTGAATATTCACGTAAATAAAGAAGCCTGCCCGCTTAACGTAGCCCCTACAAGCTCAACGACGCTAACTCTTGCTATGGGAGATGCTTTAGCCGTATGTCTTATGAAAAAAAGAAATTTTACAAAAGAGGATTTCGCTTCGTTTCATCCGGGAGGAAGTCTTGGTAAGAGGCTTTTTGTAAAAGTTAAAGACTTAATGAAAACCTCTTTTCCTGTTGCAGATGAGAATGACTCTTTAAAAGATGCGATTATTAAAATGACCGAAGGGAAGCTGGGACACGTTTTGTTTTTGGAAGGCAATAAAATAAAGGCTATTTTAAGCGACGGTGACCTTAGACGTGCGATGATGAGTGAAGGATTTGATTTGGAAAAAAAAGCGATAGAATTTGCAACGAAAAATCCAAAAACAATATCTCAAGAACTTTTGGCAAGCGATGCTTTAAAATTTATGGAAGATAATAAAATTCAGTTTTTACCGGTTGTTAACGACAACAAAGAAGTAATAGGCGTTATACATATACACGATTTGGTAGAAGCCGGAATAAAATAAAGGAAAGAAAATGAGATTAAACAAATTTATAAGTCATCATACGACTTATTCAAGACGTGAGGCCGATAAGTTGATTTTTGATGGAAAAGTAAAAGTTAACGGAAGGGTTATTAAAGAACCGGGCTTTGAAGTGGAAGACGGAGATAAAGTAGCCGTAAACGGCAAACCGGTTAAAAAAAGTACAAAATACACTTGTATTGTTTATAATAAACCAAGAGGTGAGCTTGTAACCAAAAAAGACGACAGAGGAAGAAAAACTATTTATGATTCTCTTTCTAAAAAATACAGACATTTTATACCGGTTGGAAGACTCGATTTTAACAGTGAGGGGCTTTTAATATTAACTGACTCTCCAAAAGTCGCCCACGCTCTTATGAATTCGGATTTGCCTAGGGTTTATAAGCTGAAAATTAAAGGTGAAGTGACAGAAGAGATGATAAAAGCTATGCAAGAGGGTGTGGAAGTCGGAGAAGAGGGGGCACACGAAGAGAGTGAAATTAAAAAAATGAAACTAAAACCTTTTTTAAGTGCTCAAATTATTAAAAATTCCCCGAAATATTCTACTCTTAAAGTTGCGATAGGAGAAGGTAAAAATAGAGAACTTCGTAGGTTTTTTGCAAACTTTGGAAGTGAGGTTTTGGATTTAAAAAGGCTATCTTACGGCTGGATAAGTCTAAACGCTTTGCCAACAGGTAAAACAAGATATTTCGATAAAAGAGAATATAAACTTTTAAAAGAGTTTTTAAATAAATATTCAAAGGAGAAATAATGCAACAACTTACTTTCAAAACAAATTATAAATCCGAAATTATAAATATTACCGAAGAAGTAAAAGAAGCCGTTATAAAAAGTGGGGTAAAAAATGGAATAGTGACTGTGTTTTGTCCTCACTCCACTGCTAGTGTTATTATTTTTGAAAAAAGCGATGCAGTGTTAAAAAGAGATTTATTAGGGATGTTAAAAGAGATAGTTCCTATGAAAGAGTATTCCCACTCAAACGCAAGAGCTCATTTAAAAGCCGCTTTTTTAAGAAGTAATTTAACGCTTATCGTTGATAATGCAAAAGTGCTATTAGGAGATTGGCAAGATATATTTTTGGTTGAATTTGACGGACCAAGAGAGAGGAAAATTTTGATAAAGGCTGTAAATGGTTAGCCCGGTTATAGTTGTTATTGCACTTTTATTTATTGCACTTAGTTTTAATATTCCATTTGCAAGGTATAAAATTCCTCCGATTATAGGATATATTTTTACTGGTGTTATTGTAAGCAATATTTTTCATATAGATAAACATACAATAGAGCTTATTGCCGAAATGGGAATTGTATTTTTGATGTTTATGATAGGGCTTGAGTTTTCTCCCGAAAAACTTAAGTCTATGAAAAAAGAGGTATTTGGATTCGGTATAGCTGAAATAATGCTTGTTGGTGGTGTCTTTGGACTGTTCTTTTGGCTTGTACTGGATGTGGATGTTAGGATAGCTTTTATTATAGGAAGTGCCATAGCACTTAGTTCTACGGCTATTGTCCTTAAACTTTTAAATGAAAACAGGGAAATTTCAAAACCTTACGGAAGAATTTCGCTTGGAATTTTACTTTTTCAGGATATTGCAGTAATTCCTATTTTAATAGCGATATCTATTATTGTTAATAAGGATGCAGATTTTACCCAGCTTATTCTAAAAACATTAAGTGGATTTATAGCTTTGGGGGCTTTTATTTGGATATACGGAAAATATATAGCACCTTTTATTATTTCACAGGCGACAAAAACAAAATCGGATGAAATTTTTATAGCAACTGTTTTGTTGGTTGTTTTAACGGCAGCAGAAACGGCTCATTTTTTCGGACTTAGTTATTCTCTAGGGGCATTTTTAGCCGGTATGATTTTGAGTGAGACTAAGTATAAATATCAAATTGAAGCCGACTTGGTTCCTTTTAGAGATATTTTACTAGGAGTTTTTTTTATTTCCGTAGGTTTAATGGTAAATATTAATTTTGTAATTCATAATATCTTTTCAATTTTGCTAATGACAGTTGGTTTTATGCTTGTTAAAGCATTGGTTATTTATTTAATGCTTAAATTCTTTGTAAAGCATAATCGTGTGGCAATTAAGAGTGCTTTTACTCTTTCTCAAATAGGTGAATTTGCTTTTGTAATTTTTGCTCTTATGAGCAGACACAATTTAGTAGATAACTCTTTACTTCAAAAACTGGTGGTTGTAACTGTTATTTCTATGGTACTTACTCCTTTTATAATCAGATATATTTATAAAATTGCAGATATCTTTGATAAAGATAAGCAGAGTTTCGAAGAGTTTGAAGTTGTGCCGGCTGAAGTGAGTGGACATATTATATTGATAGGGTATGATAAAATAGGGAAAAGGGTGGCAAAAAAACTTACAAATGCAGGAGTGCCTTATATTGCAATTGACAAGCAGATAGAAGAGGTTAAAAGTGGACTTGAAAACGGAGATAATGTAATATTCGGTAACGCCGCTAATAGAAAAGTTTTGGAAAGTCTGGACGTTCAAAATGCTTCGGCGGTTATCATATCTACACAAAATGAAGAACATACACGATTAATTACACAAAACTTACTTGATATTAACCGAAATTTGAATATAATTGTACTCTCCGATTTAGAAAAGGAGAAAGAATTTGATACGTCTTGTAACGTATATGTGGTGAATAAAAGTAAGGAATTGGCAGAACAGTTGGCACGAATCGCTTTAAAATTAACTAAAAGGAGAAGAAATGGTTAAAAAAGCACTTTTCCCGGCGGCGGGTTACGGTACTAGATTCTTACCGGCTACAAAATCGGTACCAAAAGAGATGTTACCTATAGTAAACAAACCTTTAATTCATTACGGGATAGTGGAATGTATGAATGCGGGGATATTCGAAATGGGGTTCGTTACCGGAAGAAATAAACGTTCGATTATAGATTATTTAGATTACAATCCGGAACTTGAAGGTAAAATCAAAGGAACAAGTAAAGAACAACTATTAAAAGAAACTATGGAAATGATTAGTAAGTGCACGTTTACTTACGTCAGACAAAAAGAGATGTTAGGATTAGGTCATGCTGTTTTAACGGGGGAACCTTTAATAGGAAACAATCCTTTTGCAGTGATATTAGCGGACGACTTATGCGAAGGCGAAGTTATGTCCCAAATGGTAAAACTTTATAATAAATATAAATGCTCTATTATAGCTATAGAAGAAGTACCTAAAGAGGAAGTTGACAAATACGGAGTTATTAAAGGGAAAAAAATAGAAGAAGGCGTATTTTTAGTAGAAGATATGGTTGAAAAACCTGAACCTAATAAAGCTCCTAGCAACTTAGCGATTATCGGTAGATATATTTTAACACCGGATATTTTCGATTTATTAAGAGTGACAAAACCTGGAAAAGGTGGAGAAATTCAATTAACCGACGCACTTTTAAGACAAGCGAAAGAGGGAATGGTAATTGCTTATAAATTTAAAGGAAAAAGATTCGATTGCGGTAGCGTAAAAGGTTTCGTAGAAGCTACGAACTATTTTTATAATAAGGAATTTAAATAATGTGTGGAATTGTTGGGTGTATTAATATTAATAATCCACAAAAATTTTTAATAGAGGGATTAAGAGAGTTGGAGTATAGAGGATACGATAGTGCCGGTGTGGCTTTAATGGATAAAAACGAATTAAAAGTAGTTAAAGCCGTAGGTAAACTTAAAAATTTAGAATCTAAACTAAAAAAACTCTCTTTTTCCGACCCTTTTTCGGGTATAGGTCATACCAGATGGGCGACTCACGGTAAACCTACAGAAATTAACGCTCATCCTCATATAGGAAAATTTAGTGCGGTAGTCCATAACGGGATTATCGAAAATTATCAAGAAATTAAAAAATTTTTAGAAGAAAAAAACATTGAATTTATTTCTCAAACCGATACGGAAGTAATTGTAAAACTCTTTGAATTTTATTATGAAAACTCCTCTTTAGAAGCTTTTAAAAAAGTATTGGAAAAAATAAAAGGAGCTTATGCCGTTTTACTTATAACTAAAAAAGAACCTAATAAAATATTTTTTGTAAAAAAAGGTTCGCCTCTTATTATAGCTAAAAATGAAAAAGGAGTCTTTTTTGCATCTTCGGACGCTCCTTTAATCGGATATGCAAAAAAAGCTCATTACTTAGAAGATGAAGAGTGGGGATATGTGGAGGATGATAAAATTTTTCTATATCATAACGATAAATTAATTTCTCCTTCTTTTAAAGAACTGCCTTGTGATAAAGAATCGGCTAAAAAGCAAGGTTTTAGATTTTATATGGAAAAAGAGATTTATGAACAATACGACGTATTAAAAGAAACCGTATTAGGTAGAAATACTATTAACGGAATAAAATTCGATGAGCTTGATAGAAAATTTTTTGAGGGTATTGATAATATTATAATAAGTGCTTGCGGGACTAGTTATCACGCTGGGCTTGTGGGTAAATATTTGCTTGAAAGGGATGCAAAAATTAGGACGAATGTGGAAGTGGCGAGCGAACTTAGATATCGTGAACCGTTTTTAAGCAAAAATACTCTTTTTATCGTTATTTCTCAAAGCGGAGAGACTGCAGATACGCTAGAGACTCTTAAAATGGCAAAAAAAGCCGGACTTAAAACATTGGCTCTTTGTAATGTGGATAATTCTTCTATCGTAAGAGAAGCTGATAAAACTATTCTTTTAAGAGCTGGGATTGAAAAGGGGGTGGCTTCGACAAAAGCGTTTGCCACACAAGTTATGACCCTTTGGATGCTTAGTAACTATTTAGCCGGTAAGAATGAGTACGAAGCTATAAATGAAGCTATTGAAGCGGTAAAAGTCGACGGAGCTTTACATGAGAAAATAAAAAGATTATCTAAAAGATACTTGCATGGACACGGCTTTTTCTTTATAGGAAGGGATGTTTTTTATCCTTTGGCACTTGAGGGTGCGTTAAAACTTAAAGAAATAAGTTATATTCACGCAGAAGGGTATCCGGCAGGAGAGATGAAACACGGTCCTATTGCTTTGGCTGACCCGGAGCTTTTTGTGGTGGCACTTCTTAGTAAAAATATTCTTTTTGAAAAAACAAAATCAAACATAGAAGAGCTTGCCAGCAGAGATGCTACTATTTTAACTATTTCCAGCGAATATATAGAAATGACTGATGATTTTATAAAAATTAGTGATACGAATCATCCTATGGTAGAATTTTTTGAGATGATGATAGTCACTCAATTATTAGCACTAGAAGTTGCCATTAGAATGGGGAATGATGTAGATATGCCAAGAAATTTAGCCAAATCCGTAACGGTTGAATAAGGACTTAAAAAATATGAAAACAATAAAAAGTGAAATGATAAAACTATTCCTACTTTCGGGAATAGGACTTTTTATTTTACTTTACGTATTTTATAAATCGGTAACTTATTTTATAATACAGCAAGAATATCAAAAAGTGAAACTGCTAGTTCATACTCTTGTTTATACTAGAGATTATTTAGCAAAATTAGCTCCTTACGTAGAACTGAAAAGTAACTATTTTCATCCTTTTGCCATTACACCCGCTTATGTTGTGGGACAAATAACCGCTATGATAAAAGAAGACGAACATTTCGAAATAAGACAAACTTCCGACAGATATAGAGATATTTTAAACAAAGCTTCAAAATATGATTTGGAAGCCATAGAATTTTTAAAAAAACATCCTCAAAAAGAGGATTATTTCGTTTTAAAAAATATAAACGATAGAGAGTATTTTTTTTACGCATATCCTTTAAGAGTGGAAAAAAATTGCCTTAAATGTCACGGAAATATTAAAGAAATTCCGCAAGAGCTTTATAAAAAACTAATAAAATACTATGGAAACAGAGCATTCGGTTATAAACTCGGAGAATTAAGAGGTATTATTTCTATTAAATTTCCTTTTAATGTAGTAAAGGAAAAAATTAATAGATTGTTTTTAAAATTAGCTCTTTTTTTACTTGTAATTTATATTATAGGAATAATCGTTTTTTTGAGAATCAATTCTTTAATACTAAAAGATATCAAAAAGATAAACTCTTTTATGAAAGAAAATTTAAGCAAAAATATTTTTAGACCTATGAAAGAAAAATTTTTCTTTATCGAATTCGAATTAATTAAAAATCAAATTAATGAAACGGTCAAATCTATTAAAACGTTTAAAAGAGAATCTTATAATAATATGTATTACAATAACTTAACAGGTTATCCCAATAGAATTAAATTAAAAGAAGTCTTAAAACGAAAAAAAACTCCCATTATAGTAATAGATATAGATTCTTTTAAAGAGATAAACTATTTTTACGGAGAAAACTTTGCGGATACTTTAATCTTACAAGTAGCTAAAAGGTTGGAAAAATTAAACCCTTTTCATACTAAAATAGATCAATTCGTAATTTTAAGTAAAATAAGAAACAAAGACGAAATTTACAACTTTTCAAAAAAAGTATTAGAAATATTGGAAGAACCTTATATAATATATGGAATAAAAATCTTTGTAAAATTCAGAATAGGTATTTCATTTTGCAAAAAAGAGTTTAAAGAAGCGGTAACCGCTTTAGAATCGACAAGATTTTTAAATAAAGATATAGTCTTCGCCTCGGAAGTGGAACATTTAAAAAAACAATCGAAACAACATTTGGAATGGATTAAGAAATTAAAAGATGCGATAAAAGAAGATAGAATAATACCCCATTTCCAACCTATAGTGAATAAAGAATTAAAAGTTTGCAAATATGAAGTTTTAATGAGAATAAAAGACGAAAAAGGAAAAATAATTTCTCCGAGTGTGTTTTTGGAAGTTGCTAAAAAATCACGTCTTTATTTTGATTTGATAAAAATTATGCTTAATAAGGTTTTTGATATTTTTGAAACTAATAATAAAGAATTTTCTTTAAACTTAACTATGTTGGATATGCAAAATAAAGAAATTAGAAACTTTATAATAGAAAAACTTAAAACTTTTCCGGAACCTTCAAGAGTGAACTTCGAAATAGTCGAGAGTGAAGATATAAAAAAATCGGAAGAAACATTCGAATTTATCAAACAATTAAAATCTTTCGGTTGCAAAATCTTAATAGACGATTTCGGAAGCGGGTATGCTAATTTCGATTATCTCTTTTTATTAAACGCCAACGGGATAAAAATAGACGGAAGTCTAATAAGAAATATTTTAAACGATAGAAACTCTCAAATTATCGTTAAGACGATAATTGCTTTTGCAAAAGAGGTTAATATGCAAGTAATTGCCGAATATGTCGAAACAAAAGAGATTTTCGAGTATTTAAAATCTTTAGGAGTTGATTGTTTTCAGGGGCATTTTTATTCACCTTCAAAAGAGAATTTATAATTTGATATAATTTCGTAAAAAAGGATAGTTTATGTTTGAAAAGCTGGTTGAAAATATTAAAGGGTATAAAAAGCCACTTGCATTCGGAATAGCAAGAGTGGATTTTGGGCAAGTGAATCGTAATAAAGTTCTTCAAGCTACGTACCCTTTAATTAATTGGAATGAAAACTTAGGAAGTGCCGCCGTATTTATTAAAAGTTTAATTGATAACGGAATTGATGTTGATTTTAGCGATTCTGAATTTGTAGCTCCCGTAACAAAAGAGTTTGTTAATACCGCTCTTGAATATTTCGGAGAAGAACTTGTAAATGAAGCAAAAGGAGATAAACATAAAAATATTCAAGTTCTAAAAGTTTTAAAAGAGATTTTTGATGATGAGGTAATGGATAATTATAGAATCTGCTTTTTATTCGAAGATACAAATCCAAAAAGCGTTGAAGCTGTTTATTTAAAATTATATGCTCTATCTCAAAGAAAAGTTCCTTTAAGAAGTATTAATTTAAACGGAGCTTTTGGAATTCTTACAAACTGTGCGTGGGTTGGAAATGTTCCGATTGAGCTTGATTATTTAAGAGAGAATGAAATTGAACTTAAATTAAAAGACGCTTATCCGGAAGTTGAATATGTGGATAAATTCCCAAGATTTTTATCTCATATCATTCCGGACGATAATACAAGAATTTTGGATACTGCAAAAGTTAGAATGGGAGCTCAACTTGCAGCCGGAACTACAGTAATGCCCGGAGCTAGTTATATTAACTTTAATGCCGGTACTGAAGGCCCTGTAATGGTTGAAGGTAGAATAAGCTCATCTGCCGTTGTAAAAGAGGGTGCGGATGTAGGTGGAGGAGCTTCAATTTTAGGAGTATTATCCGGAACAAATGGAAATCCTATTACAATCGGTAAAAACACTCTTCTTGGAGCAAATTCCGTTACCGGAATTCCTCTAGGAGACGGATGTATTGTAGATGCCGGAATAGCAGTGCTTGAAGGTACTAAAATTTGGATAAGTGAAGATGAATTTGAAAAAATCAAAGAAGTAAATCCGGAATGGAAAGCCGAATATAAAGAGTATTTCAAAGGTTTAGAGCTTGCTGGACTTAACGGTATTCATTACAGATTTGATACAACAAAAGGAAAAATGATAGCATTTAGAAGCAGACGTGAAGTAAAATTAAACGAAGAGCTTCACTAATTCCTTTTTTTAAGGAAAAAATTAAAAGCAAAAGTCTGTTTTTTTTGGTATAATTTCGAACTTAAATTTTGCATCTAAAATTCAATAAAGGAAATAGTATGGCAAGAAAATGTGAAATCTGTGGTAAAGGTCCACAATTCGGAAATAGAGTAAGCCACTCAAATAGAAAAACCAGACATAAATTCAGTCCGAACATTCAAAATGTTAGAATTGAAATTAACGGTGTAAGAAGAAGAATTAAAATTTGTACAAGCTGTCTAAAAAGCTTGAAAAAATCAGTATAATTTCCCCTCTCGCGGGGTTAAAATGAATGAACCTATCGAAAATTTTTTTAAAAAACTAGCTAATTTCTTACATTGGCAAAGAAGTCCTAAACCTGAAGTTGATTTATCTTCCGAAATATGGGGAGAGCTTAAACCTTTCAGAACTCCTATTATTCTTACTATTTTAATTACACTTTTTGGAACGTTAGGTTATATATGGATTGATAATTTTTCTTTAATGGATGCTATTTATCAAACCGGTATTACTTTTACAACGGTAGGATTTGGGGAAATAGCTCCGATTTCGCCTCTTGGGAGATTGTTTACTATATTTTTAATTATTGCCGGTTTCGCTATTTTTTCTTATGCTGTGGGGATTTTAGTTGAAGTTATAAATAAAGGCCGGCTTTTAGCACTGCTTAAGGAGAATAGAATGTTATATAAAATAGCCAGACTTAAAAACCATATGGTGATATGTTATCATAACGATTATACCGTAGAACTTACAAAAGAACTTAGAAAAGCCCATATTTCTTTTGTTGTTATAGATAATAGTGAAAATTTAGAAGGGATTGCGAAAAAATACAAATACCCATATTTTGTAAAAGCAGACCCTCATACTACTCTTGCTATAAAAAAAGCTCACTTAAGCAGTGCAAAAGGTGTAATTACGTTATCTAAAAACGTAACGGATAATATTGCCGTTGTAAGTTCGGTTAGACTTTATGAAAAAGATTTAAAAAGACAGCCTTATTATATTTTATCCGTTGCTAATTCTGATGAAGAAATAGAAAAACTAGTAAGACTAGGAGCGAATGAAGTTCTCTCTCCTACTAAGCTTATAGCAAAACGTATGACGGCAGTTACCGTTGATCCGGATGTAAAGAATATTTTGGAAGAGTTTGTTTATTCGGTTGATACTCCTTTGGATTTGGAAGAGATAACAGTTAGTAAAAAATCGTGGGTTGCTTATAAAAAACTAAAAGAAGTTCATTTAAGGGAACTTTTTAACGTAACTATTGTGGGGATAAAAGAGGAAAACGGAAAATTTATACCTATTCCGAAAGGGGATGTAATATTAAAACCTAATGATGTTTTGCTTGTAATAGGTACGGGTAAAGATATGAGAAAAGCCAGAAAAGTAATAAGAAGTTCAAAAAAACCTAAAGAGATAGATTTTATATAGGAGAAGATATGAAAAAGTTTAGAATTACCCCTATTAACGGAGGAGTTTGTGCAGTAGATGGAATTTACGCCTCCGGAGTTAATGCAGGATTTAAAAAAGAGGGATTTGACTTAGGATTTATAAGAAGTGAAGAGGAAATGAACGTAGCTTATCTTTTCACTACCAACCGTTTTAGGGCGGCTCCTATTAAATACGTTTTGAAAAACAATATTACAACTAGCAATTTTATTTTAGTCAATTCTAAAAACGCAAACGCTTTAACCGGAGACGAAGGGATTAAGGATATTGAAGAGATTTTAGGATATTTAGCGGATAAAATAGAACTCAAAAATCCTATTATGAGTTCAACCGGTGTTATAGGTGTAAGACTTGATAAGAAAAAAATAAAATCGGGAGTCGATAAATTCGATTTTTCGCAAAAAGATTCGACCAAATTCGCCAAAGCTATAATGACAACAGACTCTTTTCATAAAGAGATAGCTTTCGAAGTAGAAGGAGAGTTTGGAACGTTTAGAATAGGTGGAGTGGCTAAAGGTGCCGGGATGATAAACCCTCAAATGGCTACGATGCTTTGCTTTATTACAACCGATGCAAATATTCCTCAAGATGAAATGATAGAGGCTTTAAAAGAAGTAAATGAAAAAAGTTTTAACGCTATTAGTGTAGACGGAGACACTTCTACAAATGACAGTGTGTTTTTAATGAGTACGAAAAAAGCTCCTTATGACAAAGAGGCTTTTAGAGAAGCTTTAAAACAGGTTATGTTAAAACTAGCCCTTGATATCGTAAAAGACGGAGAAGGTGCTACAAAATTGGTAGCTTTTAAAGTAAGTGGGGCAAAAACTAAACAAGAAGCAAAAATAGCGGCAAAAGCTTTGATAAACTCTTTACTTATGAAAACGGCTCTTTTTGGGGAAGACCCTAACTGGGGAAGAATAGCTTCTACTATAGGTGCTAGCGGAGTTGAGTGTGATGAAAACAGACTTAGTATTAAAATAGGGGATGTTTTAGTGTATGATAAAGGAAATATACTCTTTACAAAAGAGATAGAAGAAAAAGCTCATCAAGTAATGAAAAAGGACTCTTTTTCTATTAGTGTGGATTTAGGGGTAGGGAACGGAAAGTTTACGGCTTATGGATGTGATTTGAGTTATGATTATGTAAAAATCAATGCAGAGTATAGAACTTAAAAAATTTTTTCTTTTTTCTCTTGATTTTTGGAAAAAGTTTTATTATAATTTCAGCACTTAAACATTCCGGCGTAGCTCAGTCGGTAGAGCAGACGGCTGTTAACCGTCGGGTCAGAGGTTCGAGTCCTCTCGCCGGAGCCATTCAAGTTTAACTATTTTAGTGTTTGACACTATTTTCTTCTATATTCCACGCATATGCCGGCGTAGCTCAGTTGGCTAGAGCAGCTGATTTGTAATCAGCAGGTCGGGGGTTCGAGTCCCTTCGCCGGCTCCATTTATATAATAGACAAATACCTCTCAATCCCATCGGGTGCTAGTGTTAGTACGTCTTTAAAATTTTGAGAAGCTAATATGTTTGCCGCAGTTGAGATACCTCCGGTTATTCCTAAGTTAGGTAGTTTTTTAAATAGTTTAATTGCTTCTTCGTCATCTACTAAAACAACATCGTCAATTAAATTTAAATCAAGTATTTTAGGAATAAACCCGGCACCTATGCCTTGAATTTTGTGTGGTTTAACGGGTAGAGTTTTATTTTTTAGTTTGTTGTAAATTACAGGGGAGTTTATAGACTCTACGGCTATAATTTTAGTTCCTAAAGGTTTTAATATTTTTGCTATTCCACTAATGCTTCCTCCACTTCCTACGGCACATACGAAATATTTGGGAATGCTTGTTTGAGAAATTATCTCAAGTCCTGTTATCTCTTGAGAAGAAGGGTTTAGAGGGTTTTCAAATTGGTTTGTATAATAGGCGTTGTTTTCTTTTACGTATTTTTTAGCTTCTTTTATGGCGTCGTTTATGTTTCCGTCAGTAAGTATTAAATTAGCTCCGTATAGTTTTAAGAGTTTTTGTCTTTCTATCGAGAAGCTTTTTGGCATAAATATAGTTGCTTTTATATTAAATTTTTTGGCGTAAAAAGCCAGTGCGATTCCAGTGTTTCCACTTGTAACTTCCACTATTTCTTTATACCCTTTTAAAAAAGCCTCTTTACACATAAACAGAGCCGGTCTGTCTTTTGTGCTTCCTGCCGGGTTTTTGTATTCAAGTTTTATTTTTATGTTGTTTAGTTCAAAAATTGGGGTGTTAAACATTTTTTTCTCCTAGCCACATATTTATACTTAAATTTTGAATAAACGGGATTTTGTGAGAATTTATAAGTATAGATTTAAGAGGAGTTTTGTTTATTTTTTCTAAAAATTTTAAAAATTTGAACTCTTTTAAAAATCTTTTATTCCATTCGTTTTGATAATTTTTTTTATGCAAAATTGCATTTGCAAGAATTTTTGCCGAGTGCATAGCGTAATAAATTCCTTCAAAACTTAAAGGCATCACCTGGCCGGCCGCATCTCCTACGAAATAGACGTTTTTGTGTTGGATGATAATATTTTCTTCCCAAGTTGGAATTTTGTAGCCTTTGGGTTTTAGATTTATATTTAAATATTTGCATAAATTTAAAAAATTTTCTTTCTTTACGCTTCCTATGTGAGTTGAGTTTTCCTTAGGAAAAGCCCAACCGTAAAATTCACCTCCTAACTCTTTGTCAAAAAAGAACTTACAAGTTTGGGTTTTGTATTTTGATGTAATTCCATAATGGGTTATGGTGTAAGGAATAGGAGGTAGGTTTAATAGTTTTCTTGTAGTTGAATTAACTCCGTCAGCTGCTATTAAGATATCGAATTCAAACGGAACTAACTCTTTGTTAAATTCTATAAAGGCTCTGTTTTCTGTAATTTTTTTTAATCTTCCGTAAAAGAGTTTGGCTCCTCTTATTTGTGCTAATTTTCTTAAATAGGCGTCAAACTCTTTTCTGTTTACTATAGAGAGATTTTTTCCTTTTAAATCTATGGGGATTATAGAATTTTTATAAATCATTTCTATTTTTGAAAAAGAGTGCTTTATGAGTTTTTTATCTAAGTTAAATTCTTCAAACAGTTTGGTTTTTACACCTCCTCCACATGGTTTGTCAAAATCTTTTTTGTATTGGATTAAAGTTACGTCAAAAAAGGGAGAGAGTTCTTTAGCCGTTATGCTTCCGGCCGGACCTCCACCTATGATTAGGATTTTCACTGTGCTTTATCCTTTTTGTAGTTAAAAGGAAGGGAGGAGTTTTTTTCTTTTAAGATTTCTACTGCAGCCCAGTTGGCTTCTTTGTAATGAAGTTTAAAATTAGGAAGTGTATTTAGTTTAGAAAGAGGCATTAATTTTACGTTTGTGAGATGATGAGTTTTTATAAATTCTTCTACGTGTTTTTTAGATAAAAAAAAGTAGCTTACGAGAATATATCCTAAATATACGGTTACGAATATAATCTGAGCTATTTTAAACTCTTTTTTTCTAAACGAGGCGAAGAAAAAGAAAATAATAATTATAAAATAGATTAAGTTAAATTTATTTAAAGCAAAAAGAGCGAATATTTTTATATTCGCTTCGGTTGATGTTAAAAGAAACTTAAGTACATACGGAACAAAAAAACCGATAATAGATATTATAATAAAAACAGCGTTCATTAGATTGGAAATACTCTGATTTTATCGGTATTTAGATTTTTTCTAAGGGTTTCTTCAATAGCAAAAAGCGTTGCACCTCCGGCACTGCTACACGCTGCACAAGCCCCTCCGTAACGAATGAAAACGTGAGTTTCTCCGTTACTTTCTCTTACGTCCAATACTTCTGCATATCCACCGTCAAAAGCAAGCATTGGTAAAATGTCCTTTTTTATAACTTCTTCTATCGCCTCTATTTTTTCTTTTAAGTTCATTTCTTCAAAATTTTTCATTTAAATCCTTTTTTTATTTCAATATATCTAAAATTTTTTAAAATATCAAGTAAGCTTTACCCCGAATCTAATCGGTCCATGTGCTCCAAATACCAAAAAACTCTCAACATCTGCCGTTTTACTAGGACCTGATATAAAAACTCCGGGACTATCAATAAGCTCCATTGCCTCTTGCATAGTTTTTACAAACCTTTTTGGCATCTTTACCGCAACTTTTTCGCTTAAAAAAAGCTCTTTTTTATACTCCCTAACCCAGATAGCCCCGTTTTCTACAATTCCAAACTCAGCCTCACTCACATACCATCCATCTGGAATTTCTTCTAAAACCTCTCCTCCAGCGAGTTTTAGGTTTTTTATAAATTCATCCATTTATAAACCTTTGTGGTGGAATATTAGGAAGTTCTTTATACATACTCCATTCTTTAAGGGCTTTTTTCAAAATTGATTTTGGAGTTAGGCGGATAATTTTACTAAATAGCTTAAAAGCAAAAGGTGAATGAAAGGAAGCCTCTATAAATTTAAAAGCAAAATTCTCTTTTATCACATATTCTCTCATTTTTACAAGTTGTTTGCTAAAAGGAATTTTAACAGGGCATACCATCTCACAGCTATTACATAAAGTACAAGCAAACGGCAAATCTTTATACTCTTCTTTATCGTTAAGTGGTGCAAGCAGGCTTCCGATTGGTCCCGGGATTACGTATCTATATGCGTGACCTCCCGAGCGACGAAACACCGGGCATGTTGTAAGGCAAGCCGAGCATCTTATACATTTTAGAGTCTCTTTAAATTGAGTATTAAGCCTCTCAAACCTTCCGTTATCTACTAAAACAATAACCCTTCTACCATCTTCTTTTTTACCAAAAATTGAAGTGTAGGTAGTTATTTTTTGTCCGGTTGCGTTTCTTGCAAGTATCCTCAAAAAAACTCCCAAATCCTTCATACTTGGCACAATCTTCTCAACACCAACACTTATAATATGAAGTTTTGGCAATACTGCTCCAAGGTCTGCGTTTCCTTCGTTTGTACAAACTACTGCCCATCCTTTATTTGCTACTAAAAAGTTAGCTCCACTAATCCCAGCATCTGCACTTAAAAATTCATTTCTTAATAATTTTCTTATTTTGTGAGTTAGATATGTAGGGTCTGTATTGGTCTCCCCTAAAATTTCAGCCACCTCCTCTTTTGTCGTATGAATTGCCGGTAAGACTATATGAGATGGTTTTTCTCCTCTTAGTTGTACTATTCTCTCCCCTAAATCCGTATCAATAACCTTAATTCCTTTTTTTTCCAAAAATTCATTTAACCCACACTCTTCTGTTAGCATTGATTTTGATTTTACTACTTTTTTTGCGTTAATCTCTTTTAAAAGATTAAAAACAATTTCGTTATGTTCTTTTGCGTCTTTTGCGAAAAACAGTTCAATACCTTCTTTTTTTGCATTTTTTATAAACTCTTCAATATACTCTTGAAGGTTATTTATCACTTCATCTTTTATTTTACTTGCTTTTTCTCTTAACTCTTCCCACTCTTTTACCTCTTTTATTGCTTTATCTCTTTTTTGTCTTATCGTCCAAAGGGCTTTGTCGTGGCGTGGTCCTTTTTGTTTGTAAAATTTTACGGCAAGCTCATAGTGCTTCATCAATACACTCCCAGATAATTTCGCTTATATGTTTTATTTCTATATTATTGCCGTCTTTTTTTGCAATTGAGTTAAGGTGCATAAGACAGGAAAAATCAACTCCGGTTATAACATCCGGGTTTTTGCTAAGCAAATCATCAAGCTTATTTCTTCCCATTACATAACTTATAAATCCTTCTTTTAAACTAAACACTCCTCCAAACCCACAGCACTCATCCCGGCTTGCTTCAACTACTTCACATCCTAAAACTTCTTTTATTTTATTAAAATAAGGGATATTAAGTTCACTCGCAGCACCTTCAAAGAGGTGTCTTAAAGAGTGACAAGAGTTGTGAAGGGCTATCTTTTTTGGATAGTTTTTCGCAAGGTTTTTTACTTTTAAAATATCGTGTAAAAATTCACAAAGCTCAAATGTTTTTTTGCTAACTTCAAGATTTTGGCTTCTTATAGTGCTAACACAACTGCTGCTTGGGCTTACTACATAATCAAAATCTTTAAATATTTCATTAAATTTTTGAGGCAAAGTGGTAGGATGTCCTGAATTAATAAAAGGTTGCCCGCAACATGTCTGCCCTCTTGGCACTTTTACATCAAGGTTAAAATATCTTAAAATTAAAAGGGTCTTTTTTGCAATTTCCGGATTTAGTTCGTTTATATAGCATGGAACGTGGAGGGCTATTTTCATAAATTTTCCTTTGGCAAGGGTAATCCAAGTTCATTTAAAGGAAGATAATTAAAATAATATCTACAACCCATCATAATAATATAATCAAGTGTATCTTTATATTCCGGTTTTTTAAACCAATCGTTTAAAATATAAAGATATTCAATCTTTATATTTAATGGAGCAAAAAGTTTTAAATATTGTTTTTTCTTAAAATCACACGTTTGAAGTTTCTCATCCACACTTCCTGCAACTTCTTGATATTTAACTTCTATAATAAAAGCCGTATTATTTAAAATTACATAAATAGCATCATCAGGTAGCAATTGTTTAGATAAAATTTTTCTCCAATCTACTCCGTAATATTCAAGATAAGTATATAAAGCGTGTTTTTTGAAAGCATCTGCAACTTTTTCTTTATTATAAAATATTTCATACCATTTATTTTTATTCTTTTTGGTGTAAGGAGTTTCTTTTATCTCATATCCAGGTAAATTTTTAATAAAAGTTATCAAATCAGTCTTTCCTTCGAAATAAAGACCAGTTTTTGTATTATACCCTCCAATTCCTCCTCTTATCATAAATAATTCCTTATTAAAACTTCTGATATTTTCCCTCTGTTGTTAGCTTTTGAGTTAATAGACCTATTAGCAAACACTTTTTCAATCTTAAATTTTTTATAAAGGTTATTAATAAACTCAGTATCGGAATTACTCTCTAATACAAAACACCTTTTTTGTGAAAGAATATCGAAAGTTTCAAAAAGTTCTATTTGTTCTTTTTCCAAAAATTCTTCTTGAGTATAGGAAGTGAAATTGGAAGTTTTATTTAAAGGATAATAGGGAGGATCGAAATAAATAAAATCCTCTTTTTGTGCATATTCTAAAACTTTTTTATAATCAGAATGTTTTATTATTGTGTTTTGTAAAGCTTTTGATACTAGTAAAATATTATTTTCATCAAGGATTTTAGGGTTTTTATATTTACCCATAGGAACATTAAAATAGCCTTTTTTATTTACTCTATAAAGACCATTAAAGCACGTTTTATTTAAATATATAAATCTAGCAGCTTTTATAATATTATCTAAATTTTTATAATTATCAGTTTTATCAAGTTCCCTGATTTGATAATAAAAATCTTTATTATGCTTGGATTTGAATTCTTTTAATTTTTCTATTAATTCATTTGGGTAGTCTCTTATTATTTTATAAGTATTTATGAGCTCTTCATTTATATCGAATAAAAAAACTTTTTTATTTTTTAAAATTCCTAAATTGTAGAGTTCAAAGAACAAAGCTCCACCACCTACAAAGGGTTCAAAGTAATTATTAAAGTTTTTTGGAATATACTTTAAAAGTTCCGGAATAAGTTGTCTTTTCCCTCCAACCCATTTTATAAAAGGTTTTGCAATTTGAAAAAGAGAATAAGTCATTTTATTCCTTATTGAATAGAGAAGAGAGTCTCATTCTCTTCCTTAGTCCATATCGTTTGGGTCAAGTGGTGGGCGATTGTCTTTTGGCGTTACAAGCCAGAAATGTCTAACTTCACTTCTAAAATTATCTAAAATAAATTTAGCCTTTTTACTTCCGGTTGCGTTGTAGTATTCGATTAGCCTTTTTTTAAGGTAAAGTTTTGGTTTTTCATTTTCATCAATGTCAATTCTTCTAATTTCGATAAGTTCTGGGTTTATTTTATCTACAAATTCGTGTTCTTTATCGTATACAAACGCAACACCACCAGTCATCCCGGCACCGAAGTTTATACCTGTTTTACCAAGGATTATAACTTCACCACCTGTCATATATTCACACGGATGGTCTCCCGTACCTTCTACAATAGCTACAGCACCTGAATTTCTAACGGCAAATCTCTCTCCCACTTCTCCGGCAATGAAAAGTTTTCCGGCAGTTGCACCGTATAAACAAGTATTTCCAGCACCGGCTCCTTTTTCCGGAGTTATTACGATTTTTCCACCGGCCATACCTTTACCTACATAGTCGTTGGCAACTCCTTTTAGGTTTAGAGTAACACCTTTGCTTAAGAATACCCCAAAACTCTGACCTGCAGTACCTTTTAGGTTAAATACTATACTATCATCCGGCAGACCTTCGTCTCCGTAGTATTTGGCAATAACTCCACTAATTCTAGCACCGAAACTTCTGTTTAGGTTGCATATTGTAGTGTTAATTACAGATTTGTGGTTTGGATTTTTGATTGTTTCCATTACTTCTTGAAGAAGTTTTTGTTCGTATTCGTTTTTGTCAAACGGTTTGTTTTCTTTTTGTTTCGTATCAACTCCCTCTACTTTTTCAAACAGTTTAGAAAAATCGAATTTTTTAGCAAGAGGGATATCTTTTGTTTGGATTAAATAGTTTTTACCTATAATATCATCTAATTTTTCATATCCCATTTTTGCCAAGTATTCTCTTACGTCTTCGGCTAAAGCAATAATATAATTTTTAACTTTTTCTACGTTACCTTTAAATTTAGCTCTATAAGCTTCGTCTTGAGTGGTAATTCCGACCGGACATTTATTTGTTTGACAGCTTCTACAGAAAATACAATCAACTGCCATTAATAAACTTGTACCGAACGCATAGTATTCAGCTCCTAGAAGTGCTGCAAAGATTACGTCTCTTCCAACTTTTAAAGCACCGTCTGTTTCAAGTGCTACGTATTCTCTTAAATGATTTGCTTTTAGTGCGTTGTGTGCTTCGATAAGTCCTAATTCCCAAGGGTTTCCGGCATGACGAATAGATGTAATAGGAGCGGCACCCGTTCCACCTTCGCTACCACTGATAACAATTTGGTCTGCATACGCTTTAGCCACTCCTGCCGCGATTGTTCCAACTCCTGCTGTTGATACTAGTTTTACGCTGATAGTTGCACTAGGGTTAATTTGTTTTAAATCGAATATAAGTTGAGCTAAATCTTCAATTGAATATATATCGTGATGAGGTGGTGGTGAAATTAACGTTTTTCCAGGTGTTGTATGTCTAAGTTTAGCGATATAAGTTGTTACTTTAAATCCAGGAAGTTGACCACCTTCTCCCGGTTTTGCACCTTGAGCTACTTTAATCTGAATCTCTTGGGCATTTACCAGATATTCCGGAGTTACACCAAATCTACCTGATGCCACTTGTCTGATTTTGCTTTGTTTTATGGTTTTGTTTCTTGCTTTGTCTTCTCCACCTTCACCTGAATTTGTTCTAGCTCCAAGAGAGTTCATAGCTTCGGCTAAAATTTCGTGAGCTTCTTTGCTTAAAGCACCTATACTCATAGCGGCACCGATAAATCTTTTTATGATGTTTTCACGTGGTTCTACTTTTTCTATTGGAATCGGTTTTCTATCACTTTTAATTTCCAGAAAATCTCTAATATATGTAGGGCGTCTGTTTTCTACAAGGTTTTTAAACTCTTCGTAATCTTCTTTTTTGCCAGATTTTATAGCTTTTAAAAACGCTCTTGTAACTTGAGGTGTAATTTCGTGATACTCTTCACCTTTTCTTTGTTTTATAACTCCGCCCGCAATTAGTTTATCTTCTTCAAAAGCTTTTTGATGTCTTGTGTTTATTCTATCTTCAATGTCTTTGTAAGTAAGTCCAGGAAGTAGGGTTTTACTTCCTATAAAGCACTCTTGTTGTATTTCGTTGCTTAAGCCTATAATATCAAAAAGGGCTGAATTTCTGTAACTTGCAATTGTTGAGATACCCATTTTTGACATAATTTTTAAAATACCTTTATTAAGGGCGGAGTGAACGTTAAATAGTGCGTCGTCTCTATTTAATCCTTTTTCATCGCAGATTTGACATACCGTTTTAAATAACAGATACGGATAAATAGCAGTGGCTCCGTATGCAATCATTACGGCTGCGTCGTGAGGGTTCGTAACTTCCGATGTCATTGCCACTATACTTGTTAAGTGTCTTACTTTGTTGTCAAGAAGTTTTTTGTGAAGTCTTCCTATTACCATAGCCATAGGTATGGTTTTATGCTCTTTATCCACTCCACTGTCGTCTAAGAAAATAATTCTTACTCCGTTTTTTACATCTTCTACTATTTTGTCGGTTAATTTTTCAAGGGATTCTTTTAGGTTGTCTTTAAATGTTGTCGAGTATGTTGCGTTTTTGTAATCACTCTCAAATCTAGGAGAGGTTTCATCCCCGAAACTTTTTAAAACGTTTAGTTTTGTTTGAGTAAGAATCGGTGTGCTTGTTTTGATCCTTTTAGCGTGTTCCGGTGCTTCGTCAAGGATGTTGTGAATTTCTCCGAATCCAGTGTTTAAGCTCATTACTATTTTTTCTCTTAAACTGTCAATCGGTGGGTTTGTAACTTGAGCGAATTTTTGACGGAAAAAGTCGTTAAAGCTTCTAAACGGATAATCGCTAAAGCACGCAAGTGGCGTATCGTCTCCCATGCTTCCGGTCGGTTCTTTTGCATCTTCTATCATAGGGGTTATTATTAGGTTGATAATCTCTTTTGTAATACCGGCGTATCTTTGTTTGTGAATAAGGTTTTCTATTTTTATTTCTTCATCTATGGTATAGGGATTATCTATATATTCTTGCAGATAAACCATATTTTCATTAAGCCATTTTGTATAAGGGTTGCTTGATTTTAAATATTCGTCGATATCTTTATTTTTAAGAATCACACCGAATTTCGTATCAACTCCTATTATTTGACCGGATTTTAGTTTTCCTCTTTCTACTATTTCATCTTCTTCAAAATCAATTACCCCATATTCGCTTGCAATTAAAATTGTATCGTCTTTTGTAATTACGTATTTTGCCGGTCTTAGCCCGTTTCTATCAAGTACGACTCCTATATATCTTCCGTCCGTTACACTAACAGCAGCCGGACCGTCCCACGCTTCAAAACGGGTTGAAAAGTATTCATAAAAGGCTTTAAGTTCACTATCAAGATACGGAGCGTTTTGCCACGGCATAGGAATTAGGGTTCTTATAGCTTTAAAGAAGTCCATTCCGTTCATTATTAAAAACTCAATCATTCTATCAAGTGAGCTACTGTCACTTTCGTCAAATCTTACAATTGGTAATAATTTTTTGAGTTCTTCTTGAGTAAACACTTCTGATTTGATTGATTCAGATTTAATTAATGCGTTAATTCTGTTTGCTTGAATAGAGTTTATTTCACCGTTATGTGCTATGAATCTAAACGGTTGAGCTAGTCTCCATTCAGGGAGCGTGTTTGTAGAGAATCTTTGGTGAAACAGGGCAAACGATATTTTAAAGTCTTTATCTGCCAAATCCGGATAAAATTCTTTAATATGATTTGGCATTAATAAGCCTTTGTAGGCTATTTTTTTAGAACTGAATGTAGGGATATAGAAATCTTTGTCTTCAATTGCGTTTTCAATCTCTTTTCTTGTTAAATATAAAAGTTCTTCAAATCTTTTAATGGCGATAATTGAATTAGGCACGATAAAAGCGTGGTAAATTTTAGGAAGTGTTTTTAGGGCGAGTTCACCTAAAGCGGATTTGTTAATAGGTACTTCTCTCCATAACGCTACTTTTAAATCGTTTTTTTCACAAAATTCTTCTACTATTTCTTTTTGTTTTTCATTTTTTAGGAAAATAACTCCCATTCCGAAAATTTTAGGAAGGTCTATACCGTTTTGTTTTGCTATTTTTTTGAAAAATTCTTTAGGGAGGGAAAATAAAAGACCGCTCCCGTCTCCGCTTTTTCCGTCGGCGGCTATGGCACCTCTGTGCATCATTCTCTCAAGTGCTTCAAGAGCTTGATGTACCATTTTATGAGTTTCTTTGCCTTTAATATTAGCGATTACTCCGAAACCGCAATTATCTTTAAATTCTAACGTTTTTGACATAACATTCCTTTAAGAGGTTATTAATCCGATTTTATAATTTGCTAATTATAACATAAATTGTTTTTTTCAAAATAATTTTATCGCAATGTTTAAAGTTTCCGGACTTTATTTGTTATAATTTTCAAATGAAAGGATTTGTTTTAAGCACTGTTAAAGTAAGAGAAGAGGATTTGATAGTTAGAGTTTTAACCCGAAAAGAGGTTTTGAGCCTTTATAGGTTTTACGGGGCTAGGCACTCTTATATTAATGTAGGGTTTTTAATTGATTTTCAAGTTGAAGAGAGTTATAAAACCACTATTAAAAGATTAAGAAACGTAGTGCAAGTTCCTTTTAAATTTTTATTTAATCAAGAAAAAACTCTCTTTTTTAAAGAGTATATAAGACTTTTGAATAAACATTTCATCGATGTTAGTAAAGTTGACGGATTTTATTTTAATTCTTTATTAAATCTTTGTAAACATTTGGATAAAAGAGACGTAAAAAGAGCGATAATCGAACATTATGTCTCTTTATTGCAAAAAGAGGGAAGACTCCATAAAGAGTTTGAGTGTTTTTTGTGTGAAAAAAAGATTGAAAGCAGAATCGCTTTGGTTCGAAGCTTTTTACCGGCACATGAAAAATGTGTATTATCTGAGGGATTTGAAATACAAAAAGTAAAACTTCTTTTTGAAGAGAAAAAATCTTTATTATTTAGTGATGATGAAATAGAGAGACTTTGGAAAATTGTGGAATTAGGAATATAGCGGAGGGAAAAATGAGAGTTTTAATTGTCGGGGCCGGAATTATAGGAATGACACTGGCTTATGAATGGCTTAAAAAAAGAAGCGGGGATGAGATAATTATTATAGATAAAGAATCGCACGAAGCGTTTCACGCAAGTGGTAAAAACAGCGGTGTTTTACACGCCGGGTTTTATTATAGCAGTGATTCTTTAAAAGCTAAATTAACGGCTAGAGGTAATAAACTTATGAAAGAGTTTTGTTATTCTCATAATATACTTGTAAACGAAACCGGAAAACTTGTAGTGGCTAAAAACGAGAATGAAATTGAAACTCTTTTCGAGCTTGAAAAAAGAAGTAAAGCCAATAACGCCGGGGCTTATATTATAAGTGAAAAAGAAGTGTATGAAATAGACTCAAACGCTAAAACTTGCCAATACGCTCTTTATTCGCCAAATACGGCCAGTGTAAATCCGAGGGAAGTTTGTAAAGTTTTAAGAACCGAACTTGAAAAAAAAGGGGTTAGGTTTATATTTAATACACCTTATGAAAAATTTAAAGAGAGTTACGACTTTTTAATAAATGCAGCCGGACTTTATGCCGATAAGATAGCTCATCAAAACGGTGTGGGGCTTGAATATACTATGCTTCCTTTTAAAGGGCTTTATAGAAAATATTTGGGTGAGGATAAAATAAAAACTCAAATATATCCGGTACCTAATATAAAAAATCCTTTTTTGGGAGTGCATTTTACTATAATGGCTGATAATACCATAAAAATAGGGCCTACTGCAATTCCTGCTTTTTGGAGAGAAAACTATACTATGACAAGTAGGTTTAATTTAAGCGAAATGATAGAAATTTTAACTCTTGAAGCTAAACTTTTCTTTAGTAACGCTTTTGGATTTAGGGATTTAGCCCTTTATGAGATGAGATACTATATTCCTAGTAATTTAATTAATGAAGCCAAAAAATTGGTAAAAAGATTGAGAGGTGATTTTAAACCTTTAACCCCGGGAATTAGGGCTCAACTTTTAAATAAAGAAACAAACGAACTTGTGATGGACTTTTTGATTGAAAAAAAAGAGAATCAAATACATATTTTAAATGCGGTTTCACCGGCTTTTACGGCAAGTTTTGCTTTTAGCGAGTATATTTTGAAGAATGTCATTTAAATGTAATAGTAACTGATTATAATTTTAAGCGGAATGTTTTTTTGCCGATATAAGAGGGAAGGAGTTATTAATGAATAATACTTTTTTAAAATTTCATTTGGAAGACAGAAAAGAAGATATGAAAAAGAAATGGAAAATATTGGGTTATTTGGACGCTTTGGAAAAAGAAGCTTTTGAAAACAAGCATATAGTTCTGCCGGAAAAAGAAGTTAAAAGATATTCTATTTCCAGACTTAGAAAAATATTCGGGGCGGTGTAAGTGGAAAAAATATTAAAGATTTTATTTGTAGTTTCTTTTGTATTGTTGGTTTTAATAGTTTCAGCATATTCGCCGGATATAGTGCAGTTGGAGTTTTTTATAACGATATTTATTTTAAATTTGGTATTGGTACTTTATTCTAAATTAAGAAAACAAGAAAACGAATATATTAAATTATTTTTAATAGTATCGGCTTTCACTTTTTCTTTAAGATATTTATACTGGAGAACTTTGTATACGTTGAATTTCGATAATATTTTTAATGCGTTGGGCTCTTTATCTTTATATTTAGCGGAGGTTTATTCGTTTTTCGTATTTTTGCTTGGAGCTTTTATAGCATTAAGAATTTATGATAGAAAAAGTATACCTATTGATGATATACCGCCGGAAAAGTTACCGACCGTTGATATTTATATTCCTACTTATGACGAGCCTTTGGAAGTTATTAAGCCTACTACTTTAGCTGCAAGTGTAATGGATTATCCTAGAGATAAATTTAATATTTATATTTTAGATGACGGGGGTACGGAACAAAAAAGATTTCCGGATTTGGAAAAAGTAAAAAAAGAAGCTGAAGAAGAGATTATAGAAAAATATAAAAAAATTTATATGAAAAAATATAAAAATTGGGATGAGGAAAAAATCATTCAAAAAATTAAAGAAGACAAAAAAGATGAAATAAAAGCTCATCAGGAAAAAGAAGTGGAAACGGCTAAAAAAAAGGGTGAAGCCGCTCAAAAAAGAAAAAAAATGTTGGAAGAATTTGCGGCTATTGCCGGAGAAAACGTTCATTATTTAACAAGAAAAAGAAATGAACACGCAAAAGCCGGGAATATTAACGAAGCTTTAAAACATACAAACGGAGATATTATTTTAATTCTTGATTGTGACCACGTACCTACTCAAAATTTTTTAAGAGAGACGGTCGGATTTTTTATAAAAAATCCGAAACTTTTCTTAGTTCAAACTCCTCATAAATTTTATAATCAAGACCCTATTGAAAAGAATCTTAGAATATTTAGACAAGTTCCTAATGAAAACGAAATGTTTTACGGATTTATTCAAAAAGGTCTTGATTTTTGGGATGCTTCTTTCTTTTGCGGGTCTGCGGCTATGCTTAGAAGAAAATATTTGGAAGAGGTTGGAGGGATTGCCGGGGATACGATTACAGAGGATGCCGAAACGGCTTTAGAACTTCATTCTAGAGGTTATCATAGTTATTATTATCCTAAAGGAATGGTATTCGGATTGCAACCGGAAACTTTTTCCGCATTTGTGGTTCAAAGGTCTAGATGGGCTCAAGGTATGATACAAATATTTTTATTAAAAAATCCTTTATTTAAAAAAGGTTTGAAATGGTATCAAAAACTGGGTTATTTAAATGCCAACGTGTTTTGGTTTTTCGGACTTGCTAGATTTACGTTTTTAATAGTACCTCTGTTTTTTATCTTTTTTAATTTAAAAATTTATGATGCGACTTTAGCGGATGTTATTTCTTATTCTTTACCGCATTTTTTCTTTTCCGTACTGTTGAGTTATTATTTGTATTCTAAATATAGATGGCCGTTTTTTTCCGAAGTTTACGAATCTTTACAGAGTCTCTTTTTATTACCGGCTATTATTTCGGTTATTTTAGCTCCGAGGTCGCCGACTTTTATCGTTACTCCAAAAGGGGAGAATATCGAAAAAGATTTCGTAACGCCTTTTTATAAACCTATTTTCTTTTTATTTAATATAACCGTTATAGGTATTATGATAGGTATTTATAAATATGTTCAAAATCCTGACCAAAGAGGGACGTTGGCGGTATTAGGTTTTTGGATGTGTTTTAATATTTTGTATTTGGGAGTAGGAATGATAGTCGCTCACGAAAAGCCGGAAAAAAGAACTTTTCATAGAATTCCCGCTAATGATGAGGCGATAGTTTATATTAATCATAAGGCGTACGAAGGGACGGTTAGGGATATATCTTTAACAGGTATTTGGATAGAGGTTCATAAGGATATTTCCCATCTTTTAAAGGATTATGTATGGGATAAAAAACTTAAATTTTTAATTAAAGACGAATACGGGATAATGTTTGCGGTGGAAGGGCAAGTGGTTAATGCCAATGCCCATAATATAAGAATGAAATTCGTTTTTGCCAATATAGACCAAGAGAAAAAAATTACTCAACTTGTATATGCTTCAAGTTCCAGATGGAAGTTGTTTATGCAAGAAAAAGCGGTTAGTCCTTTTTATTCTATAATGTTTTTATTCAAATTGATATTTAGAGATTTCGGAAGAGCTTATATAGAGGTAGTGAAGACTTTTTATAAAGATTTATTAGGTATAATTTCGTTTAAAAGAACTTAAAGGAGGAAAGGAAAATGGCTCTTTTTAAAAAAGCTAAAATAGAAAAAAAAGTTCAAGAGGAGGTTATCGATACCGGATTGGTTCCTGAAGAGTTGGTTAATGTAAAACAAAGAGACGTTTTAAATAGTTTTTTAAGTAGTGTATTGGAAGTTGGTGATGAAAGTGATTATGAATATTTATGTGATATTTCCGCTAAGGCTTTTTATAAAAAAAACGCTCTTTTTTTAGAATCTATAATAGAAACTAGCGGAGATGATGTAAAAGTTGCATTTGAATATTTAAATTATTTTTTGCAAACTTTCGGATTAGGAAGTTTTCAAGCTCTTATTAAGGAAGATGATAAAGAGATAATAGTTTATCATTATAATTCTCCTTTTGATGAGATTTATGAAAAGGATTATTTTTTAAAAGAATTTTATAGATTGTTTTTTGATGTTTTATTAGATACGAAGACAGACGTAGTTGAAAGGAAAGAGGATGATAAGAAAATTTTTGTTATTAATATTTAGTTTTATTGCATTTTCGTATGCGAAAAGTAACGTATTAAAGTTATCGGACCTTTATCCGGATCAAAAAATTTTAAGAGGTTCGCAAGGGGGGACGGTTCTTACAATCCCTATCCCCGATAGGGTAAAAATAAAAAAAGCTATGATTCATATAGAATATATCCCGTCTAAAGCTTTAGTGAAGCAAAGAAGCGTTTTAACCGCAATGTTTAACGGAGTGGCTTTGTATCAACAAAGATTAGACCCTAATATAGACATTTATTCTTATGATATTTCAATTCCTTTGTATTTGATTAAAGATATTAATAAATTTAAAATTTTTGTAACTCAACATTATTGTATGGATTGTTGTGAAAATGGTTCTTCTCCTGAACTTTGGACCGAAATTTTGTGGGATAAGAGTTATTTGAAAATAAATTACGATTATAAAAAAATGAATAATGATTTATTAACATATAGAGATTATGTGTTGGATTATAAAAATTTTAGTCCGATTTCTATAGGTATTATGACCGAAACGGATAGTGACGATTATTTAACTATGGGAGCTAGAATCAGCGGTTATTTAGGAAGTGTTATAAAATATAGAAAAATTTATATAAAAAGAGTTGAAAACATTAATAAAGATATGGATATCTTTTTGATAGGAAGTACGGATTATGTTAAACAAGTTTTAAAAATAAAAAAAGATATTCCTAATATTTTCGTAATGAAAAATCCTAAATACCCGAATAGAGCGATTATAGTGCTGAATGCGGAAGATAAAACGGAATTGAGAAATATTATAGATTCTTTTATTTCCATACCGAAAAATCTTTTAATGGGTAAAAGTATAGATGTTTCTAAATATAAAAAACCTCTTATAGACGCTTATGAATCTCCTTTATATATTCCGTTGGGTAAAAAGGTTTATTTTAGCGATTTAGGATATGACGATTTAAAATTTTATCATCCTAGTTATCAATATACGGTAAATTTTAATATGCCTCCGGATGTTTTTATGATTTCTCAAAAGAAATTTACTTTCCATCTTTTTTACAATTATAACGAAGCGGTTAAAGACTCCTCCGCAATTAATATATTCATAAACGGAAAATTCGTAACCGCTTTAAAAGCGGATAAGACATACGGTACTTTATTAGAAGATGCGGAATTGAGAATACCGGTTTATATGTTAAAACCCGGGAAAAATTCGATTACTATTCAATATGCTTTACAAGCCCCGGGAGGAGGACGTTGTCAAAGACCTAACGGTTTATTGATGCAAGGTACCGTTTTTTCAAGTAAATCTTATATAGAGCTTCCTAGATTTCCTCATTGGAGGGAAATGGCTTATATGGAATTGTTTACTACAACCGCTTATCCTTTTTCGATTTATCCGGATTTAAAAGGGACTCAAATATATATTGCGGAAAAAAGTAAAAATTTGGTTTCGGCTATGTATACTTTAATGGCTTATATAGGAGAGAAAACATTTGTTCCTTTATATAACGTTTCGGTTGTAAGTTCTCAAGAGGATATTAAGAAATCAAGTAACGTAATTGCGATAGGAGCTAATTTACCTAAAGAATTTTATAAAAATACTCCTATAATGTTTGATGACGATAAAATTACCTTAAGATTTAACGCATTTAAAAAGATAGAAGATACGTTAAAAAACAGGCTTTTAGGTATGAAAGAAAACGAGAATTTACAAACTATTATAAAATTGAAAGACGATTTAATTAATGAAACGGTTTTTACGGAAGGTAGGTCTCCTTATGGTGGAGATAAAACATTTTTGATTATCACTTCAAAAAGTGATAAAGATATTTTAAAAAGTATTAAAAATTTATACGAACCGAAATTTGCAGGATATATTAAAGGCGATTTGGTTATAATAGACAATAAAAAAGATAACGTATATTATGCTGATGTCGGAAAAAAATATTATGTAGGGCATTTACCTTGGTTCGAGTATTTTATGTTTAAAATAGGTTTTTCTTATCCGATGTTGGTATTAATGTTTTTAATTGTGGCTATGACTATAGTCGTAGTATTAAAATTATTACTTGATTTAAGATTAAAATTTAAAGAGAAAGAGTGGCAATGAAAAAATTATTATTAATTTTTTTTCTTTTATTCTCTTTTTTGTTTGCAACGGATGTTACTAAATTTATAAAATATAATTCTTATGTAATAGACCCTTACAATCATAATAGGGTAACTTCAGAAGCTCAAGGATACGGACTTTTATATGCTTATTTGACTAATAATAAAAAATTATTCGATTCTATGTGGCGTTGGACTAAAACTCATATGCAAAGAAGAGATTCTCTTTTTGCTTGGAATTATAATAACGGTAGAGTTATAGATTATAATAATGCGACCGACGGAGATTTGTTTATAGCTTATTCTCTTTTAAGAGCATCTTATAAATGGCATAATGTCGGATACTATGAAGAAAGTAGAAAAATAATAAAAGAATTGAAAAGATATATTTTGGAGATTAACAATAATATGATTTTATTACCCGGTAAACATGGATTTGTTAAAGAAAACGGTATAGAAGTTTTTCCGGCTTATTATATTAAATTTATTTTCGATAGGTTTTACGATGAAACTAATGATATTACTTGGAAATATATTGCCGATTATACGGAAGTATTATATAATCAAAGATTAAGCGATAGAATGTTGTTTTCTTTTTTCAATAAGAATTTTTCCAATGTCTCCGTAGTTACTATGGACGTTTATAGAGTGATTTTATATCAATATTTAAGTAACGGGCATATAGAGTTTTTAAAGAACTCTTTTAAAGAAATTAATAAATTTTTTATTAATAACGGATATATTCCTTTAGAATATAGATTTTCTTCTCTTACTCAAACCAGAACGGAATCGCCTTATTGTGTATACGGGTTGTTTTATTTATTATATGACAATAAAGCTTATTTAAAAAAATATTTGGATTTGAAAAAAGTTGATAAAAAAAATTATTTTTGTAGTTTTTTAGATTTTTTCTTACAAAAGGGGATTGAATGAAAAAGGTGGTGTTGTTAATTTGTGTAATAGTTGAGCTTTTTGCTTATTCTTTAGTAGTAAACGATAAATCCGATGCAAATAAATTAAAAAAAGCAGGAATGAATTGTGTGTTGGATAAAAATAATAATTATTATAGATGTGCAACGTCGAATGATATAGCTCAATTAAAAAGGATTCAACAATATATAGCTAAGACTTATAAAATAAATGCTTTTATAGCTCAAGATAGTGATACTGCAAATATGGTGGATGTGAAGAAGATAACTTCTCCTTTAAAGAAAAGAAGTAATAAAAAATTAAAAACGACAGATATTAAGAAAACCGGTTGGTGTTTGCAAATAAGCAGTTCCACTTCAAAAAACAGTATTTTAAGAATTTTTAAAAAATATAGAGATTACCCTTTAGCAAGAGTTGAAAAAATAGGTGGATATTATGTTCTAAGAATAGGAGAAGGAAGTTATTCAGATATCATTTCTTTAAAAGACGAGATAAATAAAGGAATTGTAAGAAAATGTGATTATATTCCTCAAAGAATCGTAATTTCAAATGTTGAAAGTAATTCTCTTGACAATAAACCCGCTTTGAAAATTACTCAAGCTAAAAGTATAGAAAAGAAAATAATCAATAAAGTAAGCGACCAAAACGGTTCTAAAGGAGACGACCAGGGGGTATTGATATCAAGAATGTATAAAGCTTTGAATGCGGGAGATTTAATTACCGCAAAGAATATAGCCGGCGGTCTTATAGATACTAATCCTCAAGATGCTTATAATGTTTTAGGAATAGTTTCTATGAAAATGGGTAAATGGGATAAAGCTTGTGAATATTTGAAAAAAACATCGAATAAGAAACTTGCCGATACGGCTTGTTATACTTATAATTTAAAAGCCGGATATTCTTATTTGCAAAAAAATCCTTCCGTAGCCCTTGAATTTTTTCAAAACGCTCAAACCTATAAAAATAATAAAGACGTGTTGTTAGGAATGGGATATGCTTATTTAAATATGAATCAATTATCCAAAGCATTGGAAATTTTTCAATCTCTTTATGAAAAATATCCTAATGATAAAGCGGTGATAGGGGGGTATATAGCTGCTTTATATAATGCTAAAGATTATAATAAATTGGAAGAGTTAAAGCGTAAATTGCCTGCCGATTATGCTTCTTTGTTTAAAAAATACGATACTTATATAGCTTTAAATAAAGTTAACGAACTTTTGAAAAAGAAAAAATATATGCAAGCGGAGAGTATTTTATTGGATTTGTATAAAAAAAATCCGGATAATGTAAACGTACTTTTAACATTAGGAAATTTATATTTTCAAACGAATCAATTGGATAAAGCGGAGAATTTTTATAATAACGTTTTATTAATTAATTCGGATAATATTTATGCTCTTCAAGGTTTAAGAGGGATAGCCGCTAAAAGAGGAGATTTTAAAAAAGCTTTAGAATATTCGGATAAACTAAGGGCTTTAGGTATTGATGTGGACGATACGAAAATAAAAAGTCTTTATTATTTAAGATTAGCTAGAGAATCTATGAAAGCTAAAGATTGTCAAAATGCTTATAAATATGCTACGTTAGCTAAAAAAGAGGATGAAACTTTAGCTGAAGCTTATATGATTTTAGGAGATTATTATACGTTTTGTCAGAAAGATAAAAGAAGAGCTTTTTTAAATTATGAAAAAGGTTATCAGTATGCTAAAAATAATTTTGATATGAAGTTGAAATTTTTATATTCTCTTTTACATTATGATATGTTTACTCAAATTAAAATAGTGTTAGAAACTATAGACCCTTCTAAATTAACTCCTGTACAAAAAGAAGATTTAAGAAAATTTTATTCGGCTCTTTATGTTAAGTTCGCTTCTTATAAATTCAAAAATAAAGAGTATAAAACAGCTATTAAAGTTTGTGAAGAGGGGTTGAAGTATGATAGTGCCAATCCCGCTTTATATGAGATAGCCGGTTGGAGCTGTTTTAGATTAAAAAATTATAAATGTGCTAAAGATTATTTTCAAAAATCGGTTGCTTTGAGTAATAGTGAAAAAACTAAATACGCTTTGGCTTTGGCTTATTTAAATTTAGGAGAAAAGGAAAAAGCGGTTAAAATTTTGGATTCGATAGCTTCTACGAAAGATCCTGATTTAAGAGTAAAAATTGCAGATGCTTATGTCTCTTTAGGGGAAGTTTCAAAAGCCGAAAGACTTTTAAAAAGTATAAGAATAAAAACTAGAAGCGTTCAGCCTCAATATACTCCTCAAGATGTTCCGGTGCCTATAATAAAAAAACAAGATAACGGAGAGTTTTTCCCTGATGTCTTAGATAGTAAAGCTAATGATTTATTTTATAAAAAGACGGTTTTGATGAGTATTAACGATTTAAAACCGGTTTATGTAAAAAATAAATATACTTCTAAGTTAAAAGAGGAGTATCAAGAGTTACAAGAGAAAATTTTGTTATCGAAAAGTAATTATTTGAATAATGTTGAAGTAGGATTAAATTTAAGAACGAAAAGCGGGACTACCGGTTTGGGACAACTTAGTGATTTGCTGTTTTACTTTAAAGGGGATTATTTTTTAGGAACAAAGAAAAAAATATACGCTAAATTAGGTTTTTTGAATTTATCTAGCGGTAATGTGGAAAATTATGCTCAAGTAGGAGCGAGCGGAGGATATTTTATTGACGATTGGTTGACGGATTATACGGGGTTTATGCCTAAAATAGGATTCTCATATAGTGGGGAAAAGATTTTTAATATAGAATTAGGAACCACTCCTATAGGAGATAACCCTATTTCTTATGCTTATGTAGGTAGACTTGCGGTGGGAGCTAGAAAAAAAAGTGAAAAATATTTATTGACTTTTTCAAGAAGTGCAGTAAAAGACTCTATTTTATCTTATGTAGGAAACAATGACCCTTACAGTGATAGAAGTTGGGGAAGAGTATTGGATAACGAGGTAAAATTCGAATATGAGAAAACATTGGATAAAAATGATTCTATGTTTTATGTTGCTTTTTCTATAGGTTATTTGGATGGAGAAAATGTAAATGAAAACGAAAAATATGAAATAAATTTATTTCCTTTAAAGTATTGGGGAAATAATATTTTGGATTATGATTACTTAGGACTCTTTAGTATGGTTCAAATATATAAACATAATGAAAATAGCTTTTTATATTATAGAGGGGGATATTTTTCTCCTAAAAGTTTTTTTCTATTTGCACCTAGATATGAAGGGTATGCGTTTGACGATGAAAAACAACTGGGAGTTAAAGCGTTTATAATGGGTGGTCCTCTTTTTTATGATGAGGATAACGCTCAAATGTCGTTAGCTTTGGAAGCCGGTATTTATGCTAAATATATTTTATCCGATTCTATCGTTTTAAAAGGAGGAGCGGATTTGAGACGTTCGGGAGATTATACCGATGTGTATGTTAATTTTGCTTTACAATATTATTTCGGAAAAAAATTGTATATTACGAAATCAGAATTAAATCATAATATGAAGGAGATGTTAAGAACATGGTAATACCTATAGTTTCGTTAAAAGGTGGAGTTGGAAAGTCAACGGTTTCTATAAATTTATCCGATATGTTGGCTTTGGAAGAAAAAACTATCTTAATAGATACGGATCAACAAAACAGTATAGCTTCGTTGTTTTGTAAAAGATATAAAGCCGGATTTTCCGAGTTGATTTTTGAAGAAGCTAAGCTAGACGATGTGATTATGGAAATAGAAGAAAATAAAAATTTACATATTATTCCTACTGGAAGGTACGTAATAGAACATCCTATTATTTATGAAGAAGAATTTCATTCCGAAAAATTGAAAAAAATTATTGTAGAACTTGAAAAAAGATATAAATATTTGATATTCGATACTTCACCTAGGATATCTAAGCCTGTTATTTCTTTATTAGGTGTTGCTGATTTTTTTATTATCGTGATTACACCTGATCCGGCAAGTGTCGCTTCTTTAAAAATCTTTTTGGAAACTTTAGAGGAAAAGAATATAACGGCTGACTATTCCATAATAGTAAACGGTATGCAACCGGATCAAATTTCGGAAGACTTTTTTGCTTTTATTCAAGCTATTTCTCATAATAATATTTTAGGTACCCTTCCTAGAGACGGGACGGTTTTGGAGGCTGCGGGAGAATGTACGACCGTTAGATTGTATGATGATACTAGTGCTTTTGCTAAAAATATAGAAAAAGTGGTTGTAAATTTGAAAAAAAGGTTACAAAATTTGTAAAAAAGCGGCGATTTTAATAAAGGACGGTTTTTTAAGCGGATATCCGTCCGATTTATTAATAGGAGAAAAAGTTTATAAAGATTATGATTTAAAATTTATATGTGAAATAAAAAAAGTTAATATTGTCATAGGTACTTATATGCCAAGTGGGCTTATTAAGAAATTGAGGGATAAGGGTGTTATGTTTTTGAAAATAAACTCTTTAAACGAACTTGATGGATTTGATTATGATATAATCGTTCCGAAAGAGTTTAATATAAAAAGAGGGTGGGGATGTGCCAAGGGATTTAAATTTAAAGGAGAATAATGGAAAAGTTAAATCAAGCGGTAGAAAAAATTAAAAATAGTGATTTAAATGATTTTGAAAAAGAGAATGTTATTAATCATTTAGTTGAATGGTATAACGAAAAGAAAAGTTTAGCTTATATTGAAGAAAAGCTGGAAGAAGTTTGGGAAAAAATTCTTCCTATCTTAAATGAAGCAGGATTAATCTAACGAATAATCACTGCTTTTATTTCCGTCATATCTTCAATTGCAAATTTTGGACCTTCTCTTCCGATTCCACTTAATTTAACTCCACCGTAAGGCTGAATATCAAATCTTAATGTCGGAATGTCGTTTATAACAACTCCTCCGGCTTCAAAATCATCAATAGCCCTTTGCATTAAATCGATTCTGTTACTAAACATTGAATATTGAAGTCCGTATGGGGAATTGTTCATTTTTTCTACGGCTTCATCGTAATTTTTTACTTTTACTAAACTAACAATCGGGGCAAAAACCTCTTCGCATACGATTTTCATATCATCTGTAACATCTGCTAGAATGGTTGGTTCTAGGATGTTTCCTTTTCTTTTTCCACCGGCTATGATTCTGGCACCTTCTTTTACTGCACTTTGAATCCAGTTTTCCGCTCTTATTGCCGCTTCTTCATTAATTAAAGGTCCCATAAACGTATCTTCGTCAAACGGATTTCCAACTTTTAGTTTGCTTGCCTCTTTTCCTAATTTTTCTGCAAATTCATAATAAATTTTTTCATCTACATAAATTCTTTGAAGAGAGATACAAACTTGCCCACTGTTTGCAAACGCTCCAATTGCACATCTTGTGGCTGCGTGGTCTAAGTCTGCCGTGCTTTCTACGAACGTTGCCGCGTTTCCACCTAGTTCTAGGGTTACTTTTTTAATTCCGGCACTTTGAAGGATAATTTTTCCAACCGGTACGCTTCCGGTAAATGATATTTTTCTAGGAATCGGGCTTGTAACAAGAGTACTTCCGACATCTGCATCTCCATATACTACGCTTAGTGCATCCGGAATTGCATATTCGCTGTCTATAAAGAGTTTAGCAAAAGCATAAGCCGTATAAGGAGCTTCGGGGGTTGGTTTAAGTACAACGCTGTTACCTGCAATTAGTGCCGGGGCTAGTTTATGAGCTACCAGATTTAAAGGAAAGTTAAAAGGCGTAATAGCCACTACTACACCAACCGGTACTCTTTTATAAAATGAAGTTGTTTTAAATCCGCTAGGCGTTGCGTCCGTAGGAATTGTCTCTCCTATGATTCTATATCCTTCAGCCGCACATATTTTTAGGTTTTCTATACATCTTTGAACTTCAATTTTTGCTTGTGAGATTGGTTTTGCCACTTCAAGCGTTATATATTTTGCAAACTCCTCTTTTTTTTCTTCAAGTTTTTTGGCAACATCCTCAATCCACGCAATTCTTTGTGAAAGATTTGATTTTTTTGTATTTTCAAAAGCTTTTTTTGCTACTTCAAGGGCTTTTTTAGCATCTTCAACGGAGCATTTTACGTATTTTGTGGTTACTTTTTTTGTATAAGGGTTTATAATCTCTTCAACTTCTCCGTCAAACTCTTTTGAGCCTATGAGTTTTTTTGCTATCAATTCCATCTTCTCTCCTTTATTGGTATTGTAGTAATAATATCAAATTTTTGATAAAATTATCCCAAAAAAGGATTATAAATTATGAATGAGGCAAAATTTATCTGGATGGACGGGGAATTTATTCCTTGGAGTGAAGCTAAAGTTCACGTTTTAACCCATACTCTTCATTACGGAAACGGTGTTTTTGAGGGTACAAGAGCTTATCAAACGGAAGAGGGACTTGCGATTTTTAGACTTCAAGACCATATAAAAAGACTTTTAAATTCTGCAAAAATCGTAAAAATAGATGTTCCTTTTTCTCAAGAAGAACTTGAAGAATCTCAACTTGAACTGCTAAGACGCAATGAATTTAAAGGAAACGTTTACATAAGACCTCTTATATTTTTAGGGTATGGAAAAATGGGGCTTTATCATATAGGAGCACCTGTTCATGTAAGTATTGCCGCTTGGGAGTGGGGTGCTTATCTTGGAGAAGAGGGGCTTGAAAAAGGTATTAGAGTAAAAGTGTCTTCAATTGTTAGAAATCCGGTAAAATCGACATTTGGTAAAGCAAAAGCTGTTGCTAATTATCTAAATTCGCAAATGGCAAAATTTGAAGCAGTAGAAGCCGGATATGAAGAGGCTTTAATGCTTGATGATGAAGGGTTTATAGCAGAAGGTAGTGGGGAGTGTTTTTTTATTGTAAGAGACGGGGTTTTAATTACTCCTCCAAATGACAATTCTCTTGAATCGATTACTCAAGCGACCGTTCTTGAACTTGCAAGAGATAGAGGAATTCCTGTTGAGAGAAGAAGAATTACAAGAGATGAGGTTTATATTGCGGATGAGGCGTTCTTTACCGGTACGGCTGCAGAAGTTACTCCGATTAGAGAGGTTGACGGAAGAATTATCGGAAGCGGTAAAAGAGGAGAAATTACAAAAGAACTTCAAGACGCTTATTTTGACGTAGTATATGGAAGAGACAAAAACTATAAACACTATTTAACTTATATCTAATAAAAAAAGGATAAAATCTTTTAAGAGATTTTTTCTCTTAATTTATATTGAAAGGAAATGAATGCCGGCAGACTTAAACGGTTGGATGAATAACAACAATAAAAACAGTTCAAACTCTAATAATGAGCATCCTAAATTCGAACCTCCTAAATTTATTCAAGGTGGAAGTGGATTTGGAATAGTTATAGTTGCTTTTTTAGTAATATTCGGTTTAATGTTTAAACCGTGGGTTATTGTAAATGAAGGAGAGGTTGGGATTTTATCTACAACCGGTAAATTTTCTCCGGAACCTTTAAATCCGGGTCTTCATTTTTACGTACCTATCGTTCAGAAGGTTATTTTAGTGGATACCAAGGTTCATATGATTAGTTATAAAAGAAATCAAGAGTTAGGTACTATGCCGGATAGATACGGGACTATAAAAGTGTATCCGGCTATTAACGTACTTGATGCAAGAGGTCTTCCTATTACGGTAGAGTTGTCAGTCAGTTACAGACTAAATCCTAGAGAAGCCGCTTATGTGGTAAAGACTTACGGGCTTAACTGGGAAGATAAAATTATAAATCCTATCGTAAGGGATGTCGTAAGAAACGTAATAGGTAAATACCCGGCTGAAGAGTTGCCTACTAAAAGAAACGAAATTGCAGCCAGAATTGAAAATCAAATAAGAGAACAGTTATTAAAAATTGACCATAAACCGGTGATTTTCGAAAGTTTTCAGTTAAGAGATATTATTTTGCCTGAAAATATCAAAAGACAAATCGAAAGAGTTCAAATCGCAAAACAAGAATCTGAAAGAGCCAAATATGAAGTTTTAAGGGCAAAACAGGAGGCTGAAAGAAAAGCGGCTATAGCAAAAGGTATAGCAGACGCTAAAAAAATTGAAGCTCAAGGTAAAGCGGAAGCTATGCTTATAGAGTCAAAAGCCCAGGCTAAAGCAAATAAAATTATAAGCGAATCTTTAACTAACAATTTATTAAAACTAAAAGCACTTGAAGTGCAAAATAAATTTAATGAAGCTTTAAAAGTAAATAGAGATGCTAAAATTTTCTTAACGCCAGGTGGTGCTGTGCCTAATATTTGGATGAATATTGACGATAAGAAAAAAGCAATATCTACGGCTAAATAAGGACTAAAATGGTAGATTTTAAAAAAAACGGAGGCCTTGTTCCCGTTATCGTTCAGGATGTGGATACAAATGAAGTTTTAATGCTGGCTTATATGAATGAAGAAGCGTTAGAACTTACAAAAAAAACCGGTTTTGCCCACTATTTTTCAAGAAGCAGAAACAAACTGTGGAAAAAGGGAGAAAGCAGTGGGCATACTCAAGAGGTAAAAGATATTTTAATAGACTGCGATAACGATACTATTTTATTAAAAGTTAAACAAAACGGAGTCGCTTGTCATACGGGTAGAAAGTCTTGTTTTTTTACCAGACTTGAAAATAATGAAGTTATACTCGACAAAGAAAAAGAAATAGAGTATAATTTCATTGATAAGCTGTATCATACACTGCTTGATAGAAAAAATGCCGACCCACAAACTTCATATGTTTCTTCTTTATACCACAAAGGTGAAAATTCACTTCTTAAAAAGGTAGCGGAAGAAGCTGCTGAATTTTGTTTTGCAGTAAAAGATGATAATAAAAAAGAGATTATTTATGAAGCGGCAGACCTTGCTTTTCATACTTTAATCGCTCTTGCTTTAAAAAATATTCACCCGGAAGCCATTTTAGAAGAGCTTAAAAGAAGAGAGGGTGTAAGTGGAATAGAAGAGAAAAGGAATCGTAAAAAATGATTCCTTATTTTACTATTCTGCACTGGCTTGATATTGTATTTTTTTTAGTTTTATTTATATTTTTAGTTATTATCTCCGTTAAAGCTGCAAATAACAACACAAAACTGCTTGTTAGTATGATATTCGCTTCTTTTTTGGTTACGGCATTCGGAGCGGTTTTGGGGTTGATTGTTTTAGAAAAGTATACGAAAAAAGCAAAACTTTTGGATATAAAACAAAGAAGGGTTTTGCTTAATGAAACTTTAGTTTTAAAAGGTAGAGTTAAAAATATAGGTAAGTTTAAAATTAATTACTGTAAGCTGGAAATTAAGCTGGTTAATAACGGCTGGGGTGGAGGTTTTACGAAGGGGACTTTTTTTAAACCTGGTGGATTAAATATCTTCGGAAGTAAAGATAAAGCCCAGGCAAGACCAAACACCATAAAAGCTACGAGGGTTATTATTAAAGACGGATTATTGCCGGGAGAAATTAAAAACTTCTCTGCGACAATTCCATATCCTCCGTATTTTAAAAACACTTACTTAAACTATAAACTCTACTGTCATTGAGTTGTAAAATTATAAAAATAAGGGAAAAAATGACATTTAAAGATTTTAATTTAAAAGAAGAATTATTAAGAAGATTAGAAGAGATTGGATTTGAAAAACCGAGTCCAATTCAAGAAAAAGCCATTCCTATGGTATTAGAGGGTAAAGATATAGTAGCTCAAGCTCAAACCGGTACCGGTAAAACCGCCGCTTTTGGACTTCCTATTCTTAATATGCTAAAAAAAGCTCAAAAGGCTTTAATTATTACACCTACCCGTGAGCTTGCTATTCAAGTTAGCGAAGAGATATTTAGATTCGGAAAATATTTGGGAATTCACACTGCAACCGTTTATGGAGGAAGCAGTTATTCAAGACAAATTAACCATATTAAAAACTCTGAAGTAATAGTTGCGACTCCGGGAAGACTTATTGACCTTTTAAGCAGTGGTAAAATTGATATTTCTCCGGAATATGTAGTGTTGGATGAGGCGGATGAAATGCTTGATATGGGGTTTTTGGATGATATTAAAGAGATTTTTAAATATGTACCAAATGACAGACAAACACTTCTATTTAGTGCGACTATGCCAAAACCAATCTTAGCTCTTGCAAAAAGCATTTTAAAAGAGCCGGAATTTATAAAAATTACAAAAAAAGAAGTCACAAACGAAAATATTAAAGAGTTTTTTTACGTAATTGACGAACACGAAAGAAACGACGCTTTAATAAGATTAATCGATTATAAACAGCCGAATAAAGCAATTGTATTTTGTAGAACAAAAAAAGATGTTGATTTGGTAGCCGAATTTTTAAGCGGAGTGGGATTTGATGCAAAAGGTCTTCACGGCGATATGGACCAGAGAAAAAGAGAAGAGGTGATAAAAGGCTTTAAAGGTAATAAAATAGAAATACTTGTAGCAACCGATGTAGCTGCAAGAGGGCTTGATGTAAATGATGTAACTCACGTATTTAATTATCATCTACCACTTGACCCGGAAAGTTATGTTCATAGAATAGGAAGAACCGGAAGAGCCGGAAAAGAAGGTATGGCAGTTTCTCTTGTAACTCCTCACGAATTTAGAGCACTTAGTAAAATTCAAAAAATTTCTAAAATAGAATTAAAAGAAGTTCCGACATTAGAAGACGTTAAAAACACTGAAATTCAAAAAATACTTGAAAAAATCAGCTCAATTGAGCCGAACGACAAATCAATAGAAATCGTGGAAGTTTTACAAAACGATTTTGATTTGTTTACAATCGCAATTAAATTTGCGAGTATGTTATTCGAAAAAGAATCTGACGGAAAAGAAAAAATCGGTAAAAGTCTAAAAGAAGCCAAAAGGCTGCTTGAGAGAAGCCAAAATTCTAAAAGTGGAAACGACAGAGACAGAAGAAGAGGTAGAAGAGGAAACTTTAGAAGCGGCAGAAACTCTAGAGGTAGAAGAAGATAGTCTTCTACTTTTTTAATACGTGTTTATCTAAAACCACACATCCAAAAAGCCCTTCGAATACTTTAATATCATTTAATTTTCCTACAACTTTAATTTCGTGTTTTCTTTTGTCTTTTAATATCGTTTCACTTTCAAATTCAACTATGTCTCCAACCTTAACCGGTGCCATAAATTCACACTGACTTCTAACAAGCACTACAAACGGTTCGTTTACCGTAGCCATTGCACAAAAATCTGCAGCTCCGAACGTAAATCCTCCGTGAATAAGTCCCTCTTCATCAACTGCCATATCTTCTGTGGCTTCTAGCCTTACTTTTGCACTACCTTCTTTTATTTCTATGAGTTGACCGAATTTTTTATTAAATTTTAAGTGAGTGTTTAATTGAGGTGCTTCCATCTATTCTCCTATCAGTTTTTTTATTATTTTATCTAAATCGGTTTGAATAAATAAAGGGGAAAATTGTTTCATATAAGGATGAGAGGTTGTAAAATAGCTTTTATCAAAAAGATTTATCGCAAATTCATAAGGGATATTGTTTTGGTCTAAATAGAATTTATTTAATAAAAAGTCGTTTATCATTCCTAGTTTACTGCCTATTATAAGCAGAAGTTTGGCGTTAAAAAATTTTACAAAATCTACCATTTTAAACTCGTCTTTTACCGGTACTAAAATTCCTCCGGCTCCTTCAATAAGCAGTATATCGCATAGAGGTTTTATTTTGTTATAGGCTTTTTTTATTTTTTCAAAGTCTACTTCTCCACTCACATAAGGGGCTGCCGGGAGTTTGTGTAGGATTGGGACTATATCGTTTAAAGAGATAGAATTAAAATCCGGATTTAAGGACTTAACGGTATTTAGGAGTTTTAGACCGTCTTGGGGATGGTTTTCAACTCCGGTTTCAATAGGTTTAAAGGCTCCTACTTTATATCCTTTTTTTGCCAGTGCTTTTAATAATAAAACGGTTGAATGGGTTTTTCCTTGATTTGTGTTGTTTGCAGATATAAAAATATTCATCTCTCTCCTTTAAAGTGATATAATAATTATAGCAAAGGAGATTTTATGGCTAGAAAAATCGGATTTTTAGAAGCGTTTAGTATAGGTGTTGGAGGAATGGTTGGTGGAGGTATTTTTGCAGTTTTGGGGTTCACGATAGATTTGGCAAAGGGTGCGGCTCCCGTTGCTTTTTTAATTGCCGGTATTATTGCTCTTATTACTTCTTACTCTTACGCAAAATTATCGGTTACTTATTTAAGTGAAGGTGGGAGTATTGAGTATATAGTCCAGGCGTTTGGGAATAATCTTTTCTCTTCTATTGTTAATAATTTGCTGTTAATTAGTTATGTAATAATGCTTAGTTTGTATGCTTATGCGTTCGGGAGTTATGCAAGTGCTCTTTTTTTCTCTCAAAAGGTGGAGTGGTTTCATAAACTATGTGCTAGTGGGGTTATTGTTTTATTTGTGATGATAAACTTAATGGGTGCTTTTTTAACCGGAAAAGCTGAAGATTTGATGGTTTTTATAAAGGTTGCTATTTTATTGATATTTGTGGGAGTTGGGATTTTCAGTGCCGATTTTTCAAGGCTTTCTCTTGCTTATTGGGAGAGTGGTATTAAGATAATGACGGGAGGATTTATTATATTTTTGGCGTATGAGGGATTTGAGCTTATAGCAAATACGGCAAAAGATGTAAAAGAGCTTCAAAAAACTCTGCCGAGGGCTTTTTATGCTTCAGTGTTGTTTGTTATATTTTTGTATGTAAGTATTGCTATTGTAACGGTTGGCAATGTTAGTTTTGAAGAAGCTAAAAAAGCTCAAGATTACGTTCTTGCAATAGCAACCGAGCCGTTTTTCGGTAAAGCCGGTTTTATCGTAATTTCGGTAGCGGCTCTTCTTTCTACTGCAAGTGCGATTAACGCTACTTTATACGGAGGAGGAAGAGTCGGGTATTTGATTGCTAAATTGGGCGAGATTCCAAGTGAATTTGCAAAGAGAGTGAAAGAGGGGTATGAGGGAATGATTATTTTAGGTTTGCTTGCTATTATTTTCGCTACCAGTTTTGATATTCAAAATATTTCTGTTGCCGGAAGTTTAGGGTTTTTGATAATATTCGGATTAGTGAATCTTGCTAATTATAAATTAAAAGATAAAACAAAGGCAAACCCTTTTATAGCTTTTTTAGGTTTTATACTCTGTTTTACAGCGGCTTTTATTTTGGTGTTTTATAATTTAAAACATTTTCCAGAAGCTTTAAAAAGTAGTTTGCTTGTTGTAGTGATAGTTGTGATTTTTAGTTTTGTTTATAATAAACTGGGTAAAAAAATGCACTCTATTTTGGATGAAGATTTAAGAAAAGGTAGCTGATGGCTGATGATATGGAAAAAACCGAAGAGCCCACCTCCAAAAAGCTAGAAGACGCCCGGAAAGAGGGAAATGTCCCCAAATCTATGGATACGACCGGATTTGTGGTTTTACTGATAGGAATTTTGATTTTAATTTTTTATTTAAAATATGTGGTTCATTATTTGGAGAGGTTTTATAGGTATTATGTCTCTTTTATAGGAATTGAGCTAACTAAAAACATAATTTTTGAAATTTTATTAAATACGGCTTTTAACGTCATTATTCTTTTGGCTCCTATTTTAGGGGCGGTTTTGTTAGCCGGGGTTATAGGGAATGTGATGCAGTTTGGATTTTTGTTTACTACAAAGCCTATAATGCCTAAGTTTGACAAGATTAATCCCATTAAAGGGTTAAAAAGAATTTTTTCTATGAAAACGGTTGTTGAAGGAATAAAGATTACTTTAAAAGTGGCGGTGGCTTTTGGAGTCGGGGGGTGGCTTTTTTTTAAGTTTTTTTTGGAAATTCCAAAACTTGAACTTATGAGCTTTTATGAACAGATTAAATGGTTTGAGAATAAGGCTTTAATTATAATATTTTCTATGTTGGCTGTTTTTTTGGTATTTGCGACACTTGATTTTATTTATCAAAGATACAGTTATAAAAAATCTCTTCGTATGAGTAAGCAAGAGATAAAAGACGAATATAAACAAACCGAAGGTAACCCGGAAATTAAAGCCAAAATAAGACAACTTCAAAGAGAAATGGCTAAAAAAAGAATGATGAGCGAAATTCCAAAAGCCGATGTCGTAATTACAAACCCGACTCACTATGCAGTTGCAGTAAGATACGATAAAACAAAAGACGAAGCCCCAAGAGTAATTGCAAAGGGTGTGGATAATCTGGCTTTAAAAATTAAAGAGATAGCAAGAGAACACGATATTATGATAGTTGAAAATCCTCCTTTAGCAAGAGAACTTTATAAATTGGTGGATGTGGATGAGGTTATTCCTCAAAAATTATATAAAGCGGTAGCCGAAATTTTAGCTTACGTATATAGAGCAAAAGGCAAGGTTTAGTTATAATTTCAATAAAAAGGCTTGAGAATGGATATTTATAAACAGATTTGGAATGAGATTGAAAAAGCCGATAATATTATGCTTATAGCTCATATAAATCCGGACGGGGATGCTTTGGGGAGCAGTTTGAGTCTTTATCCTATTTTGAAAAAAATGGGTAAAAAAGTAACTGTTTTTAACTCCACAAAACCTTTGCCGGATTATTTGGATTTTTTGCCTAATTTTAATAAAGTAACCGATAAATTAACTAAAAAAATAGACTTGACAATATCTTTTGACTGTGGAAGTTTTGATAGATTGGGACTTAAAGAGAAACCCTCTTTTTTAATTAATATAGACCATCATATTTCAAATACCAAGTACGGAGATATCAATCTTATAGAGCCTAATTATGCTTCAACTTCTCAAGTTGTTTATGATTTGTTAAAAGCTAATAATGTAGAAATTTTAAAAGAGAGTGCGATTTGTATTTATACGGCTCTTGTAACGGATACGGGGAGTTTTCAGTATGAGAGTGTAAACGATAAAGTGTTTGAATGTGCGGCTGATTTGGTAAGATGTGGAGTTAAGCCGGATTATATTTCTAAAATGCTTTTCCAAAGAGACAGACTCTCGCGTCTTAGACTACTTGCAAAAGCTTATGAGACTATACAGATGTGTTGTGAAGGGAGAGTAGCTTTTGTGGAAGTGACTCGTGAGATGATGGAAATAACCGGAGCTATAAAAGAAGATACCGATACTATCGTAAACAGTGTGAGGGCTTTGGCTACTGTGGAAGTTGCCGTAATGCTTAGAGAAGATGAAGAGGGTATAAAAATAAGTCTAAGAAGTAAAAATTGTTCCGATGTCAGTAAAGTTGCCGTAAAATACGGAGGAGGTGGACATATAAGAGCTGCCGGTGCTACTTTAAAAGGGGAGTTTGATTTTGAAAAAGTAAAAGAGATGTTGAAAAAAGATTTAAAAGAGATTCTTTGTTAACTTCCAATTAACTCCTCTTTTATAGAATTTTGAAAAAAGGAAACAGATGAAAAAGTTGTGGATTTTAATTTTACTTGCTATTGCAGGGGGTGTGGGGTTTGTATATTTTTCGCCTATGTTCGAAAAAACACCACCTACTATAGAAATTGAAACAAACGGGTTTAGCAATTTAAAAAAGCCTCTTAAAATTATTTTAAAAGACGATTCGGGAATTAAGTATTATAGAATTACTATGATAGGCGGTAATAATGTAACCGAACTTGCTACTATGACAAATCCGTCTATGGGTAAAGAAGTCGTTTTAGGGGTAAAACTCCCTAAAACAAACGCAAAAGAGATAAAAATAAACGTAGTGGCTGTGGATAATTCTAAATGGCACTTTTTTGCCGGTAATGAAGCTAGTAAAAGTGTGGTTTTAAAAGTTGACACAGAACCTCCTACTACCGAAATTATAAACAACTCTTATGCGATAGGAAAAGGTGGGAGTGCGGCTGCAGTCGTAAAAGTCAGTGATGAAAATTTAAAAGACGCTTATGTACTTGTAAATGGAAAATATAAATTTAAACTGACCCCTTTTGTGAAGAAAAACTATTACGTAACGCTTCTTGCGTGGCCTATTTACGAAAACTCTTTTGATGCCGAACTTGTAGCAGAAGATATGGCTGGTAATGTTGTAAAAGAGCATATTCCGTATTACTGGAGAAAATATAAATACCCTAAAGCTAAAATTAAGCTTAGTGACAGATTTATTAAAAATGTTGCTGTGAGAGTGCTTGAAAAGATGAATTTAAGTGTACCAAGCGATCCGGTTGAAATATTTAAAAAAGTAAATGAATACGTAAGAAGTTTAAATGAAAAAGAGATTCACGATATTACGAGTAAAGTGTATGAAGATAAAATAAATTACTTTTCTCTTGCCAGATTTAATCCTCTTCCCGGGAGTGCCGTTAGGGCTTATTTTGGGGAAAAGAGAACGTATTATTATCATAACGAAGCTATTTCAAAAGCCATTCATAAGGGAATAGATTTGGCAAAAATTAAAAGGGCTAAAATTTATTCGAGCAATTACGGAAAAGTGGTAAGTGCTAAATATATAGGAATATACGGGAATACTTTGATTGTGTATCATAAACTTGGTCTTTATACGCTTTATGGTCATACGTCGGTATTTAAGGTTAAAATGGGAGATAGGGTAAGAAGAGGCGAAGTAATAGCCAGAACCGGTTCGACGGGGGCAGTATTCGGTGACCATTTGCATTTTGGGGTTTATATCCAAGGATATGCCGTAAATCCTAAGGAGTGGATGGATTCTCACTGGATAAAAGTAAATATTACGAATATTATAAACTCTTCAAAAAGGATTATCAATAAATGAGGCAAAAGAGTATAAGAGTTTTTGAAGTTGACGATTTTGAACGTTTAAAAAGCGTAGTTGAATCTAAATACGAACTTCTCAAAAATCACTTTTTTTTGTTAAAGGAAAGAAACAGGGAAATTGAAGAGTTTTTAAAAGAAAAAGGACTCAAGTTTTTAATCGTAAACGAAGAAGGTTTTACTCCTTGTAAGGAAATAACGCCTCAAATTAAAGTAATTGAAAAAGAAATAATTAGGGAAGTAAAAAAAGAGACCGTTATTTATGATAAAATAATACGTAGTGGTGAAGAGATAAAAAGCGATAATAATTTAATTTTTTTAAACAGAATAAACGCCGGTGCAAAAATTATATGCAGTGGGAATGTGGAAATTTATGCGGAGTGTGAAGGCTTTGTAGATTGCAAAGGCGATGTTTTGATTGTAAAGAAAAATCAAAAAGGTACGATTTTTTTTAAAGGAGAAGAGATTAAAGAAGTTGAAAAACTGACGCTTTTTACTAAAAATTTTAAGAAGGTTTTACAATGAAGCAAAGAACTATAAAAAAACCGGTTGAGGCTAGAGGAATAGGATTACATAAAGGTTTACCGGTAAAATTGAGACTTGAGCCGATGGCGGAAAACAGCGGGATAGTTTTTTATAGAAGCGATAAGGGAGTTACTATTCCTTTGAGTCCGGAGTATGTAGTGGATACCAAAATGGCTACCGTAATAGGAAAAGACGGAGTTGTAGTATCTACTATAGAACATTTAATGAGTGCCGTTTACGCTTTTGGAATTGATAATTTAAGAATTGTCGTAGATAATGATGAAATTCCTATAATGGATGGAAGTGCCATTAGTTTCGTAATGATGATAGAAGAGGCGGGAATAGAAGAGTTAAATGCTCCTAAAAAATTTATTAAAATTACTAAAGAGGTAAAAATTGAAGAGAAAGAAAAATTTGCCGTTTTAAAACCTAGCGAAGATATCAGTTTTGAATTTGAAATTAACTTTGCCCATCCGGCTATAGGTAATCAAAAATATCTTTTTGATTTTTCCACTCAAAACTATATTGACGAAATAGCCAGGGCTAGGACGTTTGGGTTTTTAAAAGAAGTTCAGTATTTAAGAAGTATAGGACTAGCCCTTGGCGGCAGTCTTGATAACGCTATAGTACTTGATGATAAAGGTATTTTAAACGACTCTTTAAGATTTCCGGATGAGTTTGTAAGACATAAAATTTTAGACGCTATCGGGGATATGAGTTTAATGGGAGCTAATTTTATAGGAGAGTATAAAGCCTTTGCAAGCGGACATCATTTAAATCATCTTTTAACGAAAAAAGTTGTGGAAGAAAATGCTTATGAGATAGTTACTTTTGAAAAAGAAGGAGAAAAAGCTCTTGCAAAAGCCTTTAGTTGATGTGGTTGTAATTCCTATTTCAAAGCCTTTTTTACTGGGGGTTTATAAAGATAATAAACTTATAAAAAAAATTGAAAAAGAAGGAATGACAAGCGATTTGTTACCGGAGATTTTTGATTCTCTTTTAAAAGAGTTTAATATTAAGTCGATTATTTACGCAAAAGGTCCCGGAAGTTATATGGCGATAAAACTTGCTTATGTCTTTTTTAAGACGTTACAAATAGTAAAAGGAATTAAATTGTTTGCAGTTGAGGGGTTTTATTTTAATAAAAATAGTCCTATTAAAGCTGCCGGGAGTAGTTATTTTGTTAAAAAAGAGGGTATAATTACACTTAGTAAAAATGAAAAAGAGGGTGTTTTTTCTCTTCCGGATAAGTTGAATTTTGATGATTTTAGCGAAGATGTAGAACCTCTTTATATATTAAAAGCAGTATAAGGGTGTAAATGGTTATAACAGTTCCGGCAACAAGTGCTAATTTGGGTTCAGGATTTGATACGTTAGGTCTTGCGATTAATTTAAGAAATGAAATAGAAATAACTCCTAGCGAATATACCAGTATAGAGATTTACGGAGAAAATGCCGATTATTTAAGAACCTTAAAAAGAAACTATTTTGTGGAGATTTTTAACGAACATTATAGAAATTTAACCGGTAAAGAGGGTAAATTTAAATTTAAATTTAATAATAAAATTCCTCTCTCTCGTGGTCTTGGGAGTTCGTCAGCCGTTATTATAGCTGCAATTACGGCTGCTTATGATGCTGCTCAAGTACCTTATAAAAAGGACAGAATTATTAACCTTGCACTTGCTTATGAGCCTCATCCGGATAATATTACACCGGCGGCTCTTGGGGGATTTTGTGTGGCGAAACTTAAAAAAAACCGTGTCTATTTTTTAAAAAAATTTATTCCTACATATTTAAGAGCCGTAATAGTTATTCCTAATAAAACCATTTCCACTCAAAAAAGCCGTACGGCTTTAAAAACCCATTACTCATTAAAAGATATAGTTACGAATATTTCAAGTTCTTCTATGATTACGGCGGCTTTTTTTAGTGAAAAGTTCGATATTTTAAGAAATGTAGTCGAAGATAAGATTCATCAGGAAAACAGAATGAAAGCAGTACCGGAACTGTTTAGAGTAAGGGAAATTGCCCTTAGAGAGGGGGCTTTGATGTCTACTCTTAGTGGAAGTGGGTCTACGTTTTTTAACCTGGCTTATAAAGACGACGCTTATAGTATTTATAATGTGCTTAGGGATAATTTTAAAGATTTTAACGTAAAAATACTTCAATTTGACAATGTGGGAGTAAAAGTATACAATTAAAAGTGGAAAGTGGAAAATGGAAAAACATAAGCCTATTAGAATGTGTGTGGTTTGCAGAAAAAGATTTTTTCAATCGGAACTTAATAGGCTGCAGTGTGAAAACTCTAAATTGATAAAGTTTAGAGGGAGTGGAAGAAGTTTTTATGTGTGTAAAAATTGCGTTTCTCATAAAAAGTTTATTCAATATATCTCTAAAAAGTGTAATTTTTCAAAAGAGAATGCAAAAGAACAAATTTTCCATTTTCCATTTTCCATTATAAATTAAAAAAGGAGTTTACTTGAAAATAAAAGTATCAGAGGTAGCAAGAGAATTAGGATTAAAAGCGAAAGAGGTTGTTGAAATTGCAAAAGAGATAGGAATTGAAGCTAAAGTAAGAGGTGAAATTACAGCTATGGAAGCTGCAAAAATTCAGGAACATTTCTTAAATGTAGGTAAGAAAAAAGAAGAAAAAAAAGAGGTAAAAGAGGAGAAGCCACAACAAGTAAAAAAAGAGGAAAAACCAAGACGCAGAAGAAGAAACTCTTTTAATGATTTAGTAAACAGAACTCAAGGTAGCATTAAAGTAGTTAAAAAAGCGGAACCTAAAGTGGAAAAGGTTGAAAAAGAACCGGAAATTAAAGAAAAAGTTAAAGAAGAGAAGCCAAAACCAAAAGTTCAAAAACCTAAAAAACCACAACCGGCTAAAAAAAGAGAGGAAAAAGAACTTCAAATAAATGTAGATTTGGCTGAAATGGATGTAATTGAAGAAAATCAAGTGGAACTTTTGGATTTGTATTTTAATGACGTAAACCTTAAAAATGATGAAGAGCTTGAAGAAAAAGCGAAAACAAAAACTCAAGCCCAAAAACAGAAAAAACAACCTCCAAAAAGAAGAAAACCTAGTGAAAACAATATTACAAAAGAGGTAGCTAAAAAGAAAAAGAAAAAAAAGAAAAAAGAAGCTGAAGTTAAAACGGTAAAAATTCCTAAAGAAGTAAGGGTTTATGAGTTTGCAGAAGCTATTAATAAACCTCTTGAAAAAGTGATTGAAGCTTTAAGAGAACTTGGAGAAGAGAGAGATAAAAACGACTTTTTAGGTGAAGAGTATATCGAAACTTTGGCTGAAGAGTTTGGGGTTGATGTAGAAATTTATGACCCTCTGGCTGAATTTGATTACGTTAAAAAATATGATTCTATTAAAGACGATGAAAAAGATTTGGTTGAAAGACCACCTATTGTTACTATTATGGGACATGTTGACCACGGTAAAACAAGTCTGCTTGATAAAATCAGAAATTCTCGCGTAGCAGCAAAAGAAGCCGGTGGAATTACTCAACATATTGGTGCTTATATGGTTGAAAAAGACGGTAAGAAAATTACGTTTATCGATACCCCGGGACACGAAGCGTTTACGGAAATGAGAGCAAGAGGAGCTCAAGTTACGGATATAGCTATTATTGTTGTAGCCGCAGATGACGGTGTAATGCCTCAAACAAGAGAAGCGATAGCTCACGCACAGGCTGCAAACGTACCGTTTATTATTGCAGTAAATAAGATAGATAAACCTCAAGCAAATCCGGATTTAGTAAAATCTCAACTTGCAGAAATGGGTATTACTCCGGTTGAATGGGGTGGAGATTATGAGTTTGTAAACGTTTCTGCAAAAACCGGCGAAGGAATAGACGATTTACTTGAGACTATTTTACTTCAAGCTGAAATGATGGAATTAAAAGCAAACCCGAAAAGAAAAGCAAAAGCCGTTGTTATTGAAAGTAGAGTTGAAAAAGGGAAAGGACCGGTTGCGACTATTATCGTTAAAAACGGAACCCTTAAAAAATCAGACAGTTTTGTATGTGGTAAAACATACGGAAGAGTAAGACTTATCATTGACGACCTTGGTAAACAGAAAAAAGAGGTGCTTCCTGGTGAGCCGGCAGAAATTACGGGATTTGATGAAGTACCGATGGCGGGGGATGTTTTAGTTGCAGTAGATAGCGATAAAGTAGCTAAAGAAACGGCCGAAAAATGGAAAGAGTTCCTAGAACAAAGAGAAAAATCGAAATCTACAAAAGCGACTCTTGAAGATTTACAAAAAATGATACTAGAAGGTGAGCTTAAAAAACTTCCGGTAATTATAAAAGCCGATACTCAAGGAAGTGTGGAGGCTATTAAAGGTAGTCTTGCTAAACTTAAAAATGATGAGGTTAAAGTGGATGTTATTCACAGTGATGTAGGGGCAATTACTGAAAATGACGTAATACTAGCAAAAGCAACGGAACCTCACGCAATTATTTTAGGATTTAACGTACGTCCTACGAGTCAAGCTAAAAACAAAGCAAAACAAGAGGGAATAGAAATTAGAACCTATTCGATTATTTATGATTTAATTGATGATGTAAAAGAACTTTTATCGGGTCTAATGACACCGAAAATTAAAGAAGAAGTTACGGCTACCGTAGAAGTTAGAGACGTATTTAACGTACCTCGTGTCGGAACCGTTGCCGGATGTTACGTACAAGACGGTGTTGTTCACAGGGGAGATTATGTACGTGTAATTAGAGACGGAGTTGTAATTTACGATAGCAAACTAGCTTCACTTAAAAGATTTAAAGACGACGTTAAAGAAGTCGGTAAAGGTTTTGAGTGTGGTATTATGGTAGAAGGATATAACGACGTAAAAGTTGGAGATATTTTAGAGACTTACCAAAAAATAGAAGAAAAAGCTAAGTTTGAATAAAGATATTATTAGTAAAGATATAATAAAATCGGTCCTAAAAGAGCTTATAAATACTCTTTTAGGGCTTAAAGTTAATAATATAAATTTGATAGATGAAGAGTTTGAGAGAGTAGAATCAAGAAGAGCCGATATAGTTGCAGTTGCAGATAATGATAAGATTATTCATATTGAGATTCAATCTGCTTATGATAAGTTGATGCCTCTTCGTATGCTTAGATATTATAGCGATATAAAAATGAGATTTATAAATTATCCTATTTATCAATATGTTGTTTTTTTAGGTAAAGGAAATTTAAAAAATACTTTAGAAGATGTAAAACTTAATTACTCTTTTGAGCTTATTGATATGAAAAAAATAGATTGTGAAGTGTTTTTAGATAAAGATAATCCTAATGATTTAGTGTTGGCGATTTTATGTGATTTTAAAGGAAAAAATCCGAAAAATGTGGTAGAATATATAATAAATAAACTCATTTCCATAACGGATGAAAGAGGTTTTAAAAAGTATATGTTAATTTTGGAGGAGTTTAGTTCTTTAAGAGACCTTAGAGAAATTGTGAAGGAGAGGGAAATGTTTATTACTAATAAAGTAAAATTTGAGGATTTACCAAGTTATGAAATAGGAATGGAAAAAGGATTTCAAGACGGGATGGAAAAAGGAATTGAAAAAGGAATTGAAAAAGGAATTTTAGCTCTTTATAAGATAACCGGGGATATTTCTTTAATAAAAAAAGAATTAGGAATTGAAGAGAATAAAATTTTTGCAGTTTTGGAAAAAAACGGTATAAAGGTAAAAAATGAAAAGCATTAAAGTTCAAAGAAAAGAGTCCCTTTTAAAAGAGATAATTCCGGAAGTTTTATCTCAAATGGGGGATAGTAGAATCAGAGGGCTTGGTGTTGTTGATGTAGTTTGTTCTCGTGACGGAAGCGATGCAAAAGTTTATCTTGAAAAAAGTTATTTTAATGAAAAAGAGCAAAAAGAGTCTCTTAAAAAACTAAAACAAGCCCGTGGGTATATTCAATCTCAAGTTTTAAAAGCGACTGGGTGGTATAAAGTACCGAATTTAACTTTTACTTTTGATGATTTACTAGAGCACGAAAACAAAATGGAAGAGTTGTTTGAAAAAATAAAAAAATGATGTTTGTTACAGACCTTGATAAGACTTTTTTAAGAAGTGATTTGAGTGTTAGTGAATTTAGCAAACAAGTTTGGAATGGTTTTAAATATCCTATTACAATTGCAACGGCTAGGAGTTATAAAGGAAGTGTAGGACTTTTAAAGGGGTTGGAACTTAAATATCCTTTGATTTTACTTGACGGGGCTATGATTGCAAAGCCAGATGGAGAGATTATAGAAATTAATGCTATTGAGAAGTTTCTTGGAGATGAAATTATTTATGAAGTTTATAAAAATTTTAAAGATTATCCTTTAATTGTGGGATTTAATGAGATTGGAGATGAGAAGTTTTTGTATCCTAAGGATTTAAATCCTTATCAAAAGCATCTTTTGCAAAATTATAAAAACGATAGCAGGGTTTTAAATATTGAAAAATTGAAAGCTTTGAATTATAATCTTAAAATGGTGTATCTTGGGGAAAAAGAGTTTCTGGAAAAAGTGGAAAATTTTATAAAAGATAAGTTTTATGTGGAAACGAAACTCATCGAAGATGCGTACGGACCTTATTATTTTTTAACTATCTTGGATAAAGAAGCAGACAAAGCAAGCGGGCTTAAACATCTTGAAGAAATTGTGGGAATCGATAAGGAAAAAGTTGTGGTATTTGGGGATAATTTAAATGATATTGGAATGTTTGAGTGGGCGGGAAAGAGCATAGCCGTAAAAAACGCTCTTGATGAAGTTAAAAAAAAAGCTGATATCGTATTGCCTCATACGAATGATGAGGATGCAGTAGCAAGATACTTGAGTAAAGTTGTGTAAATTTGATATAATTAATAAAAAAGGGATTAAATGGGAAATTTAAAAGATGTAATTAAAAATATAGTAGAAGATAACGGGTGTGAGCTTTATGATATCGATATCGCTCAAGAAGGCGACCATAAATATTATAGAGTTTATATTACAAAGCCGGGGGGAGTTAATTTAAACGACTGTGCTAAAATCAATAACCTTTTATCTCCTATTTTCGATATAGAAGACCCGGTGGAGGGGAAATATTTCTTAGAAGTATCAAGTCCCGGACTTGAGAGAAAGCTTACAAAACCGGAGCATTTTGAAAAGAGTATCGGAGAAAATGTAAAAGCGACTCTTAACGACGGTACTAAAATCAAAGGTCAGCTTAAAAGTTTTGCTGATAATGTAGCAGAAATAGGAAAAGAAAAAGTAAACTTTAACGATATTAAAAAAGCCAAAACTTATATAGAATGGAATAAATATAAGTTTGATGAATAATTTTTTGCTCGAAGCTTCACTTAACGAAGCCTGGAAATATCAGTTTTTAACCTATCCGAATCCGGCTGTGGGGGCGGCGATAATTGTAAAAAACACTCTCTTCGTATCAGCTCACAAAAAAGCCGGTTTTCCTCACGCCGAAGTAAATGTTTTGTGGGAGGCTTACAAAGCTTTTCATTATACTCCGAATCTTAAAAGCTCACAAGAAATCCATCAATTTTTAATCAAAAACCACAACGGCTTTTTTAAAGAAGCTAATATCTTCGTAACCTTAGAGCCTTGTTCTCATATTGGAAAAACCCCCTCTTGTGCTAATCTTTTAAGTGTTTTAAAGCCAAAGAGTGTAGCTATCGGCTATCTTGACCCGATTATTGAGCATAGCGGTGGGGTAGAAATTCTCAAAAATGCAGGGATTGATGTAAAAGTTTTAAATGATAAGAGATGTTATGATTTGATTGAACCTTTTATTAAGTGGCAAAAGAGGTTTGTATTTTTTAAACTTGCCCAGAGTTTAAACGGATCAATTACGGGAGGGTATATAAGTAGCGAAACTTCACTTAACTGGGTGCACAAAATAAGAGATAAGATAGATTTACTTGTAATTGGTGGAAATACCGTAAGAATTGACAGACCTACTCTTGATAGCAGACGTGTAAAAGGGAAATCTCCGGATGTTTTGATTTATAGCAAAGAAAAAAAGTTTGATAAAACAATCCCTCTTTTTAATGTTGAAAGAAAAGTTTTTATTGAGGATACTCTTGATAAAATTAATGATTATAAGTTTATAATGATTGAGGGGGGAGAGAGGCTTTATAATGAGCTAAAAGATATGGTAGATTGGAAAGTTTTTATTGTATCTCCTAAAATGTATGATAGAATAAATTATAAAAGTGAAGATAAATTTGAAATTTTACATACTCTTAAAAATGATGATTTGATTGTATTCGGGAGGTAATGTGTTTAAAATACATCAGAGAAGGTATCTTGGTAATAAAGCGAAAGTATTGGATTTAATTGAAGATGTAATTAGAAAAAATATAGGGGAGTTTCATTCTTTTTGTGACATTTTTGCAGGGACGGGAAGTGTCGGGGCATATTTCAATGATGAAAATAAAAAGATTATATTAAATGATTTTTTATATCACAATTATGTAACTATAAATGCTTTTTTAAGCAGTGAAAATTTTGATGAAAAAAAAATAAAAGATTTAATAAATGAGTTAAATCAATTAGAATCAAAAGAAGAAAATTATTTTTCTATAAATTTCGGAGGTAGGTATTTTTGTAAAAAAAATGCAATTAAAATAGGTGCGATTAGAGAAAAGATAAAAGAGTGGTTTGTAAGTGGGGCAATAAATAGAAAAGAAAAAAATATTTTATTAACCTCACTTATTTACTCTATAGATAAAATTGCAAATACGGTAGGGCATTATGATGCGTATATAAAAAAAGAAATAAAAGAAAAAGATTTGATTTTAAAAGTGCTTGAAATTGATAATGAAAAAAATAAAAAGAATGAAATCTATAATATGGACGCAAATGTTTTAATTAGAGAAATTGAATGTGATGTTTTATATATAGACCCTCCGTATAATAGCAGACAATATTCGAACATGTATCATGTTTTGGAGAATTTAGCCCTTTGGCAAAAACCGGAAGTAAAGGGAGTGGCAAAGAAATTTGATACGAGTCATTTAAAAAGTGGATATAATCAAAAAAATGCGATAAATTTTTTTGAGGATTTAATTTTAAATGCAAAAGCTCAATATATTTTACTTAGTTATAATAATATGGGTAATAAAGGACATAGCAGAAGCAATGCAAGAATTAGTGATGAAGATATTTTAAAAGTTTTAAGACAAAGAGGTAAAGTAGAAATTTTTGAAAAAGAGTATAAAGAATTTACAACAGGCAAAAGTAAAAGAGGAGAAAATAAAGAGAGAGTGTTTTTTGTGGAGATTGTGAAGTGAATAAAAATATATGTAACATAGTAGAAAATTTAAATTTTATATTAAATCCCAAAAATATATATATAGAATTTAAAAATTCTAATATTAAGTGTAAAAGTTCTTTGAAGGATTATGATATACGAGTAGTTTATAACAATAATTTAAGAATATTTGAACCTTATAATTTTTATTTGGATTTGAAAAATTTTAGTTTACTATATTGTAAAAAAGAAAATTTGAAAGTTTTTTGTATATTTGTAAATCAGTACACATTAAGAGATTTTAATGAATTTATTATAAGCAACCAAAATGAATATATAGAAAATTTGAAAGATACAATAGGAAAATATATAAAATTAGAAAAATATATTATTAAAAAATGTAAATATATTGGTAATTTATATTGTTATAATAGTAAATTAAATAGAAATTTAATAAGTTTAAATAATTTTTTGAAAAAAAATAAAAAGAATTATATTTTTATAGTGAATAACGAATATGTTATTTTTGAAAAATATAAAAATGCTAATTTATATTTATATGATTTACATTTTAATAGTAGCTTGTCTTTTTCAGAAATAAACTTTTTTTATGATTTTATTCAAAAAGGTAAAAAATTATGAAACTATGGTCAATTTCAACAACCTTAAGAAACCCGTATAGATTCAAAGATTTTTTAAAAGTTTTAGCAGAATTAGAAGGAAAAGAGTGGAATAAAAATACTCAAATGGAATTTCAGATAAGATTAATTCAAAACAGATTATACGGACTTACAAATCAGTTTTTAAAAGATTTGCCAAAAGAATTAGAAGAAAAGTTTTTAGACTTTAATAAGCCTTTGAGTTTTAAAACGGCAAAAAAGATATTTGAAATTAAAAATTATACCGACCCTTCAATGAGAGGGAGAACTTCATTTAAACCGTTGGAAAAATTTGGGGCAGTATCAGTTATTAACGGTAAAGTTACAATTACGAAACTGGGAAAATGGATTTTAAGTGAAGAGTTTGATATAAATAAATTTTTTTTAAAATCTCTTTTAAAATGGCAATATGCAAATCCTTTAGATAGAGATTTTAGGGATTTTGATATTAAACCTTTTGTAGCTACATTGGAATTAATTGATAAAGTTAATAAATTTTGTATTGAAAATGGTAAAAAAGCAAAGGGAATATCATTTTGGGAATTTGAGATTTTTGTATTAAGTTTAAGTCATTATAAAAATATAGATTTGCATGTAATGGAATTAATTGCTTTTAGGGAAGAATTGGAAAAGCAAAAGGATTTTAGAAAAAAAGAAAGGTTTTATAAAGAATTTAAAAATGAATATTTAAAAGATTTTTCAAATAAAAAGCATTTAAGGGACTATGCTGGTAATGTAATAAGATATTTTAGATTGACAAATTTATTATATTTAAGAGGAGGTGGCTTTTATATTGATATAGATTATAGAAAAAAAGAAGTTGTTGAATTTATAATAAATAACATTAAATCATCAAAAGAAGAGTTTGATAACAAATTTAAATATATAGATTATTTGTCTGATATTAATGTTCCAAATTTCAATTTTGAAGAAAAAGAATTTATTATAAGGGATATTTTAGAAATTACAAATAAATATTCTTTACATGATTTAGAAAAAAAAGATATGTCGGAATTAAAACAAATTTTACAAGAAATAAGATTACAAAAGCAAAAACAAATTTTTCAACAAATTAAACAAATTGAAAAAACAATTGAAAACTTAAAAAATTATAGAAATCATCCTATTTTAAAGCCAAGTATTGCTCTTGAAAAATTTATAACCGAAGCTTTATTAATAATAAACGATGCGTTAAAAATAAAGCCTAATTATATTTCAGGTGACGATGGTGAAATTATTTTTACTGCTCCAGCAGAGACTCCGGATATTGAATGTTTTTATCAGTCTTTTAATTCAATTTGTGAAGTTACTAATTTAACAAGTAGAGACCAATGGTATAATGAGGGACAACCTGTAATGAGGCATTTAAGAGATTTTGAAAATAAATATTCAAATTCTTATGCTCTTTTTGTTGCTCCTAAATTGCATAAAGACACAATTAATACTTTTTGGTTTGCCGTAAAATATGAATATGAAGGTAAAAAACAAAAAATTGTTCCTTTAACAGTTTCTCAAATAATTGAAATTTTAGAGGTAATAAAAGTTTTAAAAGAAAACGGAAAAAGATTAACTCATTTACAATTTAAAGAAATGCTGGATGAAATTGTGAATGTAAATAATTATTCTAATTCACAAGAATGGGTAAATACAATTCCTAAAATCATTGAAAAATATAAGGAAAAATTATGCAGTTAAATATAGTGTATAACGATGATTGCTTAAATGTTTTAAATGATAATACAAAAATTGAAGATGAGTCGGTGCAACTTATTTTTGCTGACCCACCATATAATTTAAGTGGAAACGGATTAAAACTTTTAGGTAATAAAACGGGTGGTGATTATTTTATGATTAATGAAGATTGGGATAAAATGGAAGAGAGGGAGTATTTTGATTTTACAAATGAATGGATAAGGGCTTCAAAAAGAATATTAAAACCAAACGGTAGTATATTTATATGTTGTAGTTATCATAATATCGGGGAATGTATGCTTGGGCTTAAAAACAATGGGTTTGAAGTAAAAAATATAATTACATGGCAAAAAACTAATGCAATGCCAAATTTAACAAGAAGAGTTTTGACTCATTCGACGGAATTTATAATTTGGGTGGTAAACGGAAAAAATTGGATATTTAATTATGAAGTTTTAAAGAAACTAAATCCGGAAAAAACAAAAGATGGTAAAAGTAAGCAGATGAGAGATGTTTGGCAAATTTCTCTTTGTCAAGGAAAAGAGAGATTAAAAGATGAAAACGGAAAAGCTTTGCATCCGACTCAAAAACCGGAAGAACTGTTAAAAAGGATAATTTTAGGATTTTCAAATGAAGAAGATATAGTGTTAGACCCATTTGCCGGAAGTGGAACGACATTAGTTGTAGCTAAACGTTTTAATAGAAAATTTATTGGAATTGAAAAAGAAGAAAAGTATTATAAAGCTATTTTAAAAAGATTAAATAATAATTCTTTGGGACTTTTTGAAAAAGTTTTGGATGAAGTGGTGGATATTTAGTTGGAATGTTGCTAGGAGAGATAAATGGACATTAAAATATATGACAAACTCGCAAGAAAATACGACCTTGCCACAAAGATTGTTAGTTTTGGGATAGAAGAGCTTTGGAGGTGGATGTTTAAAAGAGAAATAAAAAATCATATAAAAAACGGAGTGCTTTTAGATGTGGCAAGTGCGACGGGAGAGATGGCTAGGGCTATGGATTTTGATAAAATGTATTTACTTGAACCAAGCAGTGAAATGGTAAAAGTAATAATTCAAAAATTTCAGAGTTTAGGATTTGTAAAGCAAGATTTTGAGGTGGTTTTTGAGGAGATGCTTTATATTAGGCTTAAAAAAGAGAATAAAGAGATTATAATTATTCAAGATATGGCAGAAAATTTTAAAATAAATGAAAAAGTTGATTTGATAACGGCTTTTATGGCACTTAGAAATTTTGAAGATTTAGAAAGTGGAATGGAAAATTTAAAAAGATACGTAAAACCCGGAGGATATTTTGCTATTGTGGAGATGGTAAAGAGTGATTCTTTTTTAACTAAAATAATTTTATGGTATATGAATAAGGTAGTCCCTATTATTGCCGGAATGGTTGTCGGGATGAAAGAGGAATATAAATTGCTAGGGAAAAGTATAGATTCATTAAAAGAAGAAGAGATATTGGAGTGTTTAAAGGGGTTTAAAATTGTTAAAAAACAAAAACTTATATTTCCTATCGCCACTTTAATAATAGCGAAAAGAGATGAGTGATAAAGTATTTGAGATTACTATTAATGAAAATATCGAAGTTGTTATCGATTCAAGATTTAAGATTAAAGGTTTTATAGAGTTTATAAGACTTTCTTTTAATAGGCTTGAAATTAAAGATAATGAATACAAAGTATATTTTGATAAAAACAATATAAAAAAACATAAACTTTTAATTCACGCTATAGCGAATATGTATAAAAAACAGAAAAAAGATGAAGCGACTATAAAGAAACTCTTTTTAAACTACAAAAAAGATTTGATTATTAAGATTAAAAAATACAATCTTTCATTTGATGAAAAGGCCATTTATATTACCATTAGAAAGCTATCAAGTAAAGAATTTGAGATACTTTTTGCAAATCCTAAAGCACCTGTTTTTAATTATATTAAGGGGCTTTTTTTGTTTGATTTGATAGATATTTCCCCTGATAGAATGGTTGTCGTTTTTAATGAAGAGTCAAAAAGAATCGTTACGGCTTTAGCGTCTAAAAATAGCGTAATGGGGTATAAGGTTATTTTTAATATAGATGAGAGGGATTTTGAGTATTCTAAATCTTTTAGTGTTGAAGGGTCTTTAAAAGAGTATTTAAATAAAATAAGAAACGCTCTTGAGCTTTTTGGAGTTTCTAGTATTTATGAGTTTGATAAGATAAAAAAAGAATATAGACGTCTTGCTAAAAAATATCATCCCGATTTACACAGACAAAAACCCGAACTAATTCAAAAAATTTATGCTAAAAAATTTGCAAGGATAAAAGAGTCTTATGAGCTTTTAGAGGAGTATTATAATCAAAAGGTAAAATAACTACATCCATTCAAGCAGTTTTTCCACTTCTTTTACTTCATAGCATTTAATAGACTCTTCTAGCGGTTTGGAAGGTACTATTGCTCTTTTAAAACCTAAGTTTGCAGCTTCTTTTATTCTTATATCAAGTCCCGGGACGTCTCTTATATCTCCTACTAAGCTGACTTCTCCTATAAAAATACTGTCTTTGCTTATTTTTCTGTCTCTAAAACTACTAACAATTGCCGCTATTATTGCCAAATCGGCTGCCGGTTCGGTTATTTTTATTCCACCGGTTACGTTTATAAATACGTCGTATTGGTTAAAAGGTAAATTTAATTTTTTTTCAAGCAAAGCCAAAATCATATTAAGTCTAGCTAAATCAAAACCTGTCGCACTTCTTTTAGGAATTGAATAACTCTCACTCACAAGTGCCTGGACTTCAAGGACAATAGGTCTTGTACCTTCTAAAATTACGGTAATTGCACTTCCGGGCAGTGCTTTTTTACTAAAGAAACTTTTATTTTTAGCACTTATCAAGCCCTCTTTTGTCATTTCAAAAATTCCAATTTCACTGGTTGAGCCGAATCTGTTTTTAAACGCCCTTAGGATTCTAAGCTCACGGCTTGCATCTCCTTCAAAGTATAAAACGGTATCCACCATATGTTCAAGTACTCTAGGTCCGGCGATTGAGCCTTCTTTAGTAATATGACCTATGATAAAAATAGGGGTTTTGGTCTCTTTTGCAATTCTCATAAGCTCAAACGTCGCTTCTCTTACTTGAGATACGCTTCCGGGAGCTGATTGAAGATTTTCGGAGTAGATTGTTTGAATTGAATCTATAATAACTAAATTATACCCTTTTTTTATTTCGTCGATAATATTTTCAACTACTATCTCCGGCATTAAAAATAGGTTTTTATTTTTAATACCGAGTCTTTCGGCTCTTATTTTTATCTGTCCCGGACTCTCTTCTCCGGCTACATATAGGACTTTTTTGTTTATGTTCCCGGCAAGTTTCATCATAAGAGTCGATTTACCGACTCCCGGACTTCCTCCGATTAATACCAAACTCCCGGGTACTATTCCTCCACCTAAGACCAAATCAAGTTCTTTATCTCCCGATGAAAATCTTGTAATTTCCTCTTTTTCTATCTCTTCGAATTTTAAGACGTTAGCTTTTTTTGCAGTTGTTTTTGTGGATTCTTCTTTTACTTCGACAAAACTCTCCCAGCTTCCACAGGCCGGGCATTTACCCATCCATTTAGCACTTTTGTATCCGCACTCTATACATTCAAATACAGTTTTCTTTTTAGCCATTGAATATACTTTGAATTATTTGGTCGTATGTTAAGTCGTTTGATATTGAAGTGATAATAAGTTCGTATATTATTTTCCAAGTAAATAAAGTGGATAACATAATTAAAATGTATAAAAAAATAATCCATTTATGCTCACTTAAATTTATACTGTCTTCGTCTTTAAATCTTTCTATTACAAGATAAACTATCCACGCTACGATAACTATATCTCCGAAATATAGGATTATTTTACTCTCCATAAAGCCCGTCCAAAATTCCTTCTATAAACTCTTCTTTATTGAATTTTATTAAATTTTCCGGCTTTTCCCCAACTCCTATATATAAAATAGGAAGTCTTAATTCGTCGGCTATCGTAAATACGCTTCCGCCTTTTGCCGTACCGTCAAGTTTTGTAATAATAACTCCGTCAACTCCTATTATCTTTTTAAATACTTTTGCCTGGTTTATCGCACTGCTGCCTTGAGTTCCGTCTATTATTAAAATAATTTTATGAGGAGCGTTTGGGTAGGCTTTTTTTGCTACGTTTACTATTTTTTTAAGTTCGTTTTGTAAGTTTATTTTGTTATGTAATCTTCCGGCCGTATCTATTAACGCTACGTCAATTCCTTTGGCTTTTGCACTTGCTATTGTGTCGTATGTTACGGCTGCCGGGTCGTGACCTTGTTTTGTTTTTACTATAGGAATGTCTAAAATTTCCGCCCATTTTGTAAGCTGTTCTATAGCTGCCGCTCTGAATGTATCTGCTGCTCCTAGGATAACCGATTTTCCTTCGTTTTTAAATTTATAAGCTAGTTTTGCAATGGTTGTCGTTTTACCGGCTCCGTTTACTCCGATAATTAAAAATACATACGGTTTGTCGTCTATAACAATTTCATTATTGGGAGTATCGAATATCCAGGAGAGTTCTTTTTTGAGCTTTTCCTTGCTTACTTCTTCCGGTAGTTTTTCTATAACTTTTTCTACCAGTTCGTAGTCCATATCTGCTTCTAATAACGCCTCTTCTATTATTTCGCGAGGAATTTTTTCTTTTTTTTCCGTTCCTACTACGGTTTGTATCGCCTTTTTTGTTTTTTCAAGTGCTTTTTTAAAAAGTCCGAACATTTACAATCCTTCCGTTTTTAATATTTCATACGGTGTGAAATTTTCATATTTTATAGTTCTATTTTTATCTAAAATAATAATTGTGGGATGATATTCAATTTTAAAGTAATTTTCAAGAAATTTCGCGTTTGTTTTGTAGTATTTTACATTTAATTTGTTTAATACCAGCTCTTGAGCTTTTGATAAAGTATTGTTGTTCTCAAATAATAAAATAATTCTTTTCGGAGGATATATTAGTTTGTTATTTTTAAAAGAGAGTTCCAAATCGTCTATTTTTATATTTTTAATATTTACTTTAGGTAAAGATTCTTGTATTATTTGTGTTTTGTTTTCGTTAGAAAATTTTTCTTTTTTGGAACAAGCATTAAAAAAAACAGCTAAAAATAATGTTAAAATAAGTCTCAATTTTTATTCCTTTTTCGTAATTTTAACATAAGGCGTAAAAAATGAAAAATAATTGTAAAGAAAAGTTTAGAAAAGAGTGTCTGAAGTTAAAAAAATTCAACAGATATTACTACTCAAAAAAGATAGGAAAAGAGCTTTTAAAGTACGTTAAAGGATATAAGAATATCTTATTTTTTATACCTATGAAAAACGAAGTTGACATTCATTGGGTTTTAAAGGTTTTAAGAAGAGAAAAAAAGCGGATTTTAGTCCCGTTTATGGAGGATTTAAGCTTTAAAATGGTAAAATATCATTTACCTCTTAAGAAAAAGAGGTTTTCTATTTTAGAACCGGTCAATAAACAAAAATCTCTTATTAAAATTGACTTAGCAGTAGTTCCTATTGTCGGAATGGATATCTCATTTAAAAGAATCGGTTTTGGAAAAGGAATGTATGACCGTTTCTTTGACACTCTGGGTTATAAGCCTGAAATTTTATTTATTCAATTAAAACCTTGTATTTCAAAAAGCATCGTAGGGGATAAATATGATGTAAGGGGGGATTTGTATATAAGTTTTAATATCGTAAAAAAAAGGAGAAGAAATGTCGTTTTTAATAATTTTAGTCGTTATGATTTTATCCGCTCTCGCGGGATTTGCTATAGCAAAAAAAATGGATGCTGCTAAATATGACATCTATATAGAACAAGCGAAAGCGAAAGCGAAAGCTATAGAACACGAAGCGGAGATTTTGCTTGAGAATACGAAAACAAAAGCAAAAGAGCTTGAACTTGAAGCTAAAAACGCTTATGAATTGCAAGAGATGAAGTTAAAACAGGAGTATGAGAGTAAATTAAATGAAATTTTGAATAAAGAAAAAGAGATTGAGGAGTTAATTCAGCAACATCTCAAAAAAGATGAGGAGCTTTCTTATAAACTTAAGCAACTCTCAAAAGAGAGAGAAGTTATAGAACAGTTAAAATCCCAATATAAGGAGAAATTAAAAGAAGTTCAAAAAATCTTAGAAAACGTTGCCGGATTTACCACTCAAGAAGCGAAAGAACTTTTACTTAAAAAAACGGAAGAAGAATTAAGAGATGAAGTGGCACATTTAACTAGAAAAATTTTAAAAGAAGCAGAAGAGGACGCAAAGAAAAAGGCTGAATTTATAATAGCCCAGGCTACTACAAGATATGCCGGGGATTTTGCCGGAGAGAGACTTATAAATGTAGTGCCTATAGGTGATGATGAAATGAAGGGAAGAATTATCGGAAAAGAGGGTAAAAATATTAAAACTTTAGAAATGGTAACCGGTTGTGATATTATTATAGATGATACTCCGGGAGCTGTTACTGTTAGCAGTTTTAATATCTACAGACGTCAAATAGCGGTGGAAACTATTAAAAGATTGGTAGAAGACGGAAGAATTCAACCGGCAAGAATTGAAGAGATTTATGAAAAAGTAACTCAAGAGTTTGAAGAAAAAGCTTCAAAAGAGGGAGAAGAGATTTTAGTCGATTTAGGGCTTGCCAGCAGTGGTATTCATCCGGAGCTTGTAAAATTAATAGGCAGACTTAAATATAGAGCAAGTTACGGTCAAAACGCCTTGGCTCACTCTTTGGAAGTGGCTCATTTAGCCGGAATTATGGCAGCTGAAATGGGAGGAGACGAAATTTTAGCGAAAAGAGCCGGACTTTTACACGATATCGGGAAAGCCTTAACACACGATTTTGGTGGAGACCACGTTAATTTAGGATACGATATCTGTAAAAGATATAAAGAACCGGAAGTTGTTTTAAACGCTATAAAAGCTCATCACGGGCACGTAGAACCAAGTAGTATAGAATCTGCAGCAGTTTGTGCGGCTGATGCTTTATCTGCTGCAAGACCCGGGGCTAGAAGGGAAGTGCTTGAGGCTTTCTTAAAAAGGGTTGAGTCTTTGGAAAAAATTGCAAAAAGTTATGTAGGAGTTGTAAACGCTTACGCTTTAAATGCCGGAAGAGAAATCAGAGTAATTGTTGAAGCCGATTTAATTAACGATGACGAAGCAGTTTTACTTGCCAGAGATATTGCAAAAAGAATAGAGAAAGAAGTAAACTTCCCTGGTAAAATAAAAGTTAACGTAATTAGAGAAAAAAGAGCTGTTACATATGCCGCAGCGTAAAGGATTTGAATGGAAGTTTTAGTTAAACCGTGTGGAGAGTTTTATACCAATTGTTATATAGTTGATAGAAAAATTATTATCGACCCGGGAGTCGGAGCTTTTGAATTTGTAAAAGAGTATTGTGACAAGCCTTTGGCTATTATCAATACTCACGGACATTTTGACCATATGTGGGATGATAAAAAAGTAAAAGAGTACTTTGATATTCCCGTTTATATTCATGAAAACGACGCCTTTATGCTTGAAAACGACCCGTTTGGATACAATCCTCCGAAAGTAAAACCGGATGTTTTAGTAAAAGAAGGGGAATATAAAATAGGAAATTATAGTGTTTTAATAAGACATTTTCCGGGACATACTCCCGGAAGTATTACAATCGAAGTTGGTGAAGAGATGTTTAGTGGGGATTTTATTTTTGACGGAAGTATAGGAAGAGTTGATTTTCCTTATTCTACTCCGGAGAAAATGAAAGAATCCATAAAGAAATTTTTAACAATTCCTTATGATAAAAGAGTTTTACCGGGACACGGAGCGACTACCACAATAAAAAAGGCACAAAGGTTTTTACCTATGTGGCTTGAATATCTGTAAGCTCTTTTGATGGGCATCCATATTCTAAATAGTCAAACTCAAACACTTCGTTAATTAACTTTAACAAATCTTCATTCTTAGAGGGAAATCCATCTCCCGGTTTTCCTGTTTTGGAACTTACTACAATTATGCTAAGTGGGGGGATATTGTGCTTTTGGCAATATTTTGCAATAACATCTAAAAATTTTCCAAGTGCCACTCTTGGAATACCTGTGGCTTTTGATAATATTGTGTAGTTTAGGAGTTGTCTATTATAAGCTGCATATGCTAAAACTGACCAAATTTGTAAGGCTCTCTCATTTTTTTTCATTCTCTCTCCTTGAAAGTTTTATCAAAAATATCGGGAAGTCTTTATGTTTTTTTATGGTGTGGATTGTCTTATATTCCATTTCCCAACCCTCAAAATACTCTTTTAACTCCTCTTTGCTAAATCCGAAATGGTAAACATAGTCATTTCCTCTTGTATGAAAGGTTCCGTCTTCTTTTACCAAATCTGCCAAGAAAGCTTTATTTGTAATTTCTTGTAGCTTTTTGTTTAAGGCTTTTATATCTTTTATGTGATGTAAAGTCATTGATGAAACTACAACGTCAAATTTTGAATTTATTTCGAATATATCTTTTTGATAAGCCTTGGCGTTTAGATTTAGTTTTTTTGCTTTTTCGTTGAATTTTTCCACCATTTTTTTAGAAGTATCTATGCCTATTACCTCTTTTACATAAGGAGCTAAATTAATACCAACAAGCCCCGTCCCACATCCGAACTCTAAAACTCTGTCGGTTTTTTTAAGATGTGGTTTTATATTCTCAACTACTGCTTTTGCCAGATTTACTCTTCGTGGCAAATCATCCCACGTAATTGCGTCTTTATCAAATCTAGAGTTCAATTCCGGCTTCCTTTAAGGCTTTGTGAATATGGCTCATTTGAGTGGCTTTATCTTTGCACCAGTTAGGGGCTAATAGGTTTTGGGTACCTGCCGTCATTCTTTGAATAGAGATATTTTGAGGAAGCATTTTTATAGCTTTTACCAGTGTATTTATATATGTTTTTTCATCAATAGGAGTAAAGTTTCCTTTTTTGTATTCAAGTGCTAATAGAGTGTTTTCGGTAACGTATAAAGGATGAAATTTTATTGAATCTATATTTAAAGCTATCGAATCGGCTACGCTTTTTAGCATATCGTATTGAGTTTCATCCGGTAAACCGAATATCAAATGTCCACATACGTTAAGACCTAAATCTTTCGTTTTTTTGATTGTCTCTTGAACGTTTTTAAAGTCGTGACCTCTATTGATTTTTTTTAAAGTTTTGTCGTTTGAAGACTGAATTCCGTATTCAACCCATATTTCATAATTTTTGTTTAGTTCTTTTAAGTAGTGTAAAGTTTCATCGGTAATGCTATCGGTTCTTGTACCTACACTTATTCCTATAACGTCCGGAAACGTTAAAGCTGTGTTGTATAGGGTTTTTAGTGTTTCAAAAGGTGCGTAGGTATTGGTAAAACTTTGGAAATAGACTATAAACTTTTCTGCTTTGTATTGTTTTTTTAAGAATTCTATAGTGGAAAAAAACTGTTCTTTTAAGACTTTTAGCTGCTTTTGGAGTAAAGGGTTGTGGGTTGATTTTAAATTTAGTGTAAATCTCTCTTTTGTAAAGTTTGGAGAGAAACTTTCGTTTTCACAAAATACGCAACCTCCTCTTGAGACCGTCCCGTCGATATTTGGACACGTAAATCCCGGAATTGAAATCGGAACTTTTTTTACGTTTGTATTAAATTTGTTTCTTAAATATTTTCCAAATGTATAAAGTTTATCCATTGCACCTCTTTTTATGGGAGTTTATATCAAAAAGATAGAATTTAATCAAGGAAAAAAAGAGAAAAAAATTAAAGAATAGGGTAATTACCGTCAAAGCAGGCAAAACAGTAATTTTCTCTTTTGTCTTTAATAGCTTTTACGATTGATTCTATAGAAAGGTAAGCTAAAGAATCCGCTTCTATGAATTTGGCGATTTCTTCTGTTGATAGTCTTGAGGCTATCAGTTCATCTTTTGTAGGAGTGTCCACTCCGTAATAACAAGGTCCGGTTGTAGCCGGAGAAGCTATTCTCATATGAACTTCTTTTGCTCCGGCTTCTTTTAGCATTCTTACTATTCTTTTAGAAGTTGTTCCTCTTACTACGCTATCGTCTATTACTACGAGTTTTTTACCTTCTATTTTGTGTTTAATAGGGGAGAGTTTCATTTTGACTTTTAAATCTCTAATTTCTTGAGTAGGTTCTATAAACGTTCTACCTACGTAATGGTTTCTCATAATAGCCATTTCAAAAGGAATTCCACTCTCTTCCGCATACCCAAGAGCCGCTGCCACTCCACTATCCGGTACCGGTACTACCATATCGGCATCAACCGGAAGTTCGCGTGCCAGTTCTCTACCCATCTGTTTTCTTACACTGTATACGTTTTTTCCAAATACGTTGGAATCCGGTCTTGCAAAGTAGATATATTCAAAAATACATTGTTTTGGAGTAGGTTCGAAGATCATCTCACTTTTAATTTCATTATCTTCAAAAATAATCATCTCTCCCGGTTTTACGTCTCTTACGTACTCCGCTCCTACTAATTCAAAAGCACAAGTTTCGCTTGCTACTATATAACCACCACTTTTAAGTTTACCAAGAGATAAAGGTCTAAATCCAAAAGGGTCTCTTATTGCAAACATCTTTTTTCTGCTAAGGATAATTAAAGAAAAAGCACCTTTTATTTTTTTAACGGCATCGATAATTCTCTCTTTTAAGGTAACTTTTTCATAGTTTTTTGCGATTAAATGGATTAAATTTTCCGTATCCATATTGCTTTGGAAAATCGCTCCTATTTTTATCAGCTCGTCTCTAATTTCTTTAGCGTTTACCAAGTTTCCGTTATGGACTATGGAAATTTCTCCAAGTCCGTATCTTGCAAATACCGGTTGAGCGTCAAGAATAGAGTCGTCTCCGGCTGTTGAATACCTGGTATGACCTATTGCCATATTTCCTTTTAGGACTTTAAAATGTTCTTCTTTAAAAATTTGGGTTACAAGTCCTCTATCCTTTATCGTATGAATATGTACTCCGTTACTGCTGCTAATTCCGGCTGCTTCCTGACCACGATGCTGCATAGAAAAAAGAGCATAATATGCTAATTTACTTGCATTATCATTTCCATATATCCCAACTACTGAACACATCTATTTTTCCTTTTTAATTTTTTAGGATAATTAATAAGCATTATATCGTATGATTGAGTGAAATACAAAGAAGGTATCATCAGATACCTAAAGCGTCGTGAATAGAGTATAAAGAAGGTTGTTGGTTTACCAGCCATTTTGAAACTTTTAAAGCTCCTCTTGCAAAAGTCTCACGGCTTGTGGCTGTGTGGTTTAGTTCTAAAAATTCACCTTCATTGTAAAATCCTACCGTGTGGCGTCCTACAACGTCTCCACCTCTTACGGCAAATACTCCGATTTCGTCTTTGGTTCTGGCTCCTACGTGTCCACTTCTTCCCGTTACTATTACATCTTTTAAGTTAAGACCTCTAGCACGTGCCGCGTGTTCCGCTAAAGTTAAAGCTGTTCCGCTAGGAGCGTCAACTTTGTATCTATGGTGTTGTTCTACTATTTCTATATCAAAATCTTTTAGTTTCGCACTTACCATTTCTACAAGTTTATTAAGTATAGCTACGCCTAAACTCATATTAGTTGCGTATAAAACGGGAGTTTTTTTGCTTACTTCTATCATTAAATTTTGTTGATGGTCGTTAAGTCCTGTTGTGGCTATTACCAGAGGTTTTGGAGTTTCAAGTGCTGCTTCTAGTAATTTTTGAGTGGCTATTGGTGCTGAAAAATCTATTACGACTTCACAATTTTCAAGCAGTGTTTTAGCGTCGTTTGTGATTATTGTATCTTTATCAAATTCTATTGTCTGTTTGCCTTCGAACATAACTGCTCCAAGAGTATCGTCGCTGTTTTTAATAATATTTACAAGAAGTTGACCTACTCTTCCGGTTGCTCCGACAATTCCGTATCTCATATGATTCCTTTTTTTTGAAAATTATAACAAATCTTATTTGTTATTTTATAATTTCTAAAGGAGTGTCTTGTTTATATAGTTTCCCGTGGTATTTTTTTATATTTAAAACTACCGGTACCTCATAGATATTAAGGTATTGAATGATTTTGATTATAGTGTTTATACCGGCTGTTGTATAGAGTACGTTTTTGTATTTTTTTCTTTGTTGGTAGATATCTATTGCGAGAATTGGGTGTTTTGTTTTTATTTTTGAGATAAGGGTATTTAGGTCGTTCATTCTTGAAGAAAATATTATTAGCGTATACTCTTTTTCTTTAGGTTCGAAAATATCGTTCTTTTCATATAGGATTATTTTATTAAAATCCAAAAATTTATATTCTTTGAATTTATAATTATAGTAAAAGAAAAAAGCCGCAACCATTAACGCTCCGAAAAAGGAGCTGAATGTATAAAAAAATCTGCTTTTCAATTAAGAAAGAAGAGCATTGATTTTTTCAGTATAAATACCTTTAGGAGCGGCTCCTATCATTTGGTCTACTAATTCTCCGTTTTTAAAGAATAAAACGGTAGGAATACTTCTAATTCCGAATTTTGCTGCAATTTCCGGAGCTTCGTCAGTGTTTACTTTTGCGATTACCACTTTTCCTTCAAAGTCTTTTGAAAGTTCTTCAATAGTTGGTGCAAGCATTCTACAAGGACCACACCAAGGTGCCCAGAAGTCTACTACTACTACTTCATTATTTTTTATTGTATCTACGAAATTTTGTCCGTTTAATTCTAAAGCCATAATTTCTCCTTATTTTTTTATTTTTTATTATAACAAAAAAAGACAATTTTTCTCATTAATTAAAGACGTTTTAAGAAATTTTGTTTTAATATGGATATGAAATATCGCAAAAAGCGATATTTTTAATGTTTAAGAATTGTCATTCACATCTCTTATTGCGAATACGGAATCTAAAATCGAATAAATAGCAAGTCCTAATCCTAAACATCCTATTACTATTAAAATTTCCATTGTATGAGCCGGAACGTATGCGTAAGGGGTTAACTCCGCTAAATTATAAATACTTGTCGCTTGAGGTCCTAAGCCTTCAACTCTTTCACTCATAGGGACTATATTACCTCCGTATGTAAATGTTTGTCTCATAAAAAACGTACCTATAATCGCAAAAACACTTCCTATAATAATTAAAATCTCTTTTTTTGAGTTCCATAGCGTTAAAGGAATTATTAAACCTAAAATAATCCATGTCCAATACATTACTGAAACGGGGCTTTTGCTTATGATTAAATCCATCCATTTAGAGTCTACGCTTAGGCAATTTATTATTTCGTAAATCAAAGCTAAAGCGGCAATTACAATTCCCGTTTTTGTTAATAAGTTTAAAGTTTCTTTATAATAGACTTTGTCTCTTAAAGCTAAAAAACTGAATATAATTGCTCCCGCTACTGCAGTAAGTGCACCGGTAATTAAGAAATATAACCATAATAGAGGAATATCCGTCCATAAATGTCTAGGGTCGTTTAAGTTAAATAATAGACCTTGAATATAAAATTCTGCGATATCGATAATAATTCCTAAAATTACTAAAACACCGGCCACTTTTCTTGCTAAGACCCTTTTATTTGTTATAAGAAAGTAAATTTCAATAAAAGTAAACGGAATGTAAACACTGTATAAAGGCATCATAAGCCACATACCGCTTTGAGGTTGAGGATTTAATACCATCCAATAGATGTTGATTTGGTTAGCAAGGTCGGTTGCGATTGATACGAGTCCGCCAAATACCATAGAAATACCGAAAGTAATAAATGCCGCCGCAACTTTAGGAGCTGTTTTTACGTGAAAAAGTTCGGCAAGTGCGGTTAAGAAAATTAAAGCACTACCGCCGTATAGCAAATAAGTGTATTGAGATACGAAAATTCCCCAAGGTTCGGCTTTGTTTACTTCTTCGATATGTTCTAAATGAAAGATTTGTTCTTTTAGGGCTATTGCAACCTGTTTGGATTCTTCCAAATGATCGGCGGCTGCTATAATACTTGCATTATTTACGAATTCGTGTGCCCATCTTAGAGTAAAAATTTCATACCATCCGATTATACCTATTGCAAGTAAAATATAAGCGATTAACATAGTTTTATTAAAAAGAAGTTCTTTTATGCTTACTTTTCTTATGTTAAGTCCGCAACAATTAATATATTCCTTCATACTAGCTCCTTACGCTTTTTTCCACTCAGGCTTTTTAGCTTTTGCCTCAGTTTTATATTTTACTTTAAATTCGCCCCATTTGTGTTTTGTAACGTTTCCTAATGTTCTTTGTGCATACTCTTGGTCTTCCGGTACCAAATAAAAAAGTTTAGGAAGAGTTTTTTCATCTTCTTTAAGTACGAAAAACTCTCTTTTTTCTAAAATTTTTACAATATCGGAATTAGGGTCTTCCAAATCACCGAACGTTCTAACTTTCGTAGGACAAGTCGCACTACAAGCAGTTGTTCCGTATTCTTGAATTCTTCCGTCACAAAACGTACATTTATCAACTGCGTGTCTTGTTTCGTCTACGAATCTTGCTTCGTAAGGGCACGCTTCCATACAACCTTTACATATAATACACATATCGTAATCGACTTTTACAATTCCGCCTTCAGCAAAGTGAGAGGCACCGGTAGGGCAAACGGTTACGCACGGAGCGTCTTCACAATGATTACATTGGGAAGGATAAAAGTTTAAAAAGGTATCGGCTAAAGTCGTACCGCCTTCAACTATTCCAACCCAAATTCTTTGTTTGTCGGCACCGAGCATTACACCGTTTTCATCTTTACAAGCCACTTCACATGCTCTGCAATCGATACAGTTTTGATATTCAAGTGCCATTGCATAGTTTGCCATTTGTTACACCTTTCTTATTTTTACAAAAGTTTCGTTCATACTAGCAGCTCCTATAATAGGGTCTGTGTGGTCTTCTGCGATTGCCGCTTGAGATATACCGTTATTTTCACCAAGTGTAAGCATAGGGGATTTGCTTCCCATTCCAGTTGCTACGAAAATCGTATCTTTTCTTATTCTTTTAGTAGGATATACTTTTCCTTTTATTTTTTGTCCGGTTCTGTTTGTAAGTTCCACTTCGTCTTTGAATTTGACTCCAAGCTCACGTGCTAGTTCGTCGTTAATCCAAATGTAGTTATAATTCATCAAATCAAGTAATAAGTAGTTATTAGGATGAGAACTTTGAGTAAAGTAACCGTGTCTTCCAACTACAAGTCTTACTTGATTGTTTTTAGGTTCTTCAAACAGTGAATCTCTCCATTTAGGAAATTTATGTAGCGTTTCTTCTTTTCCGTTTATAGGATTTTTGAATTTTTTACCATCTATGTTTTTAAGAGAAACGTTAATCCATTTACCTTTTTTAGGAACTATGCAGTAATCTTTCGGTAAGGTTGAATATTTTTCGTATAATTCATAAACGGCGGCAGCTTTATCTCGGTATTCTTTTTTTAAGGTTTTTAAATGAGTATCTACCGCTTCTTCCACCGCTTTTTCGATTCCCGGCCAATAAGCTCCGTATTTTTGTGCTATTTTTGCGGCTTTTTTACCGTATATTTCACTCATAACTTCTTCGTTGAACTCTTCCGGAGATTTGTCGTAAGCCTTGCTTAATTTGAATGTCGTGATATCCAAGTCGTCTTCTCCGGCGTGTTCTAAAATAGCTTTTAAAAGTTTTTCGTCTTTGATATCCGCTTTTAATTTGCTTTCGTTAATTTCGAAATCGTCGGTTAAATATTTAGCCAAATTAAAGTTTTTAGGTAATTTTACACCTAGTTCTTCCTCATCCCATGTATATTTGAACGTAATAGCCGCTAAATCTTTTTCCAATTTTTTGCTTAATTCTTTCATAATTTCATAAAGAGGTTTTGTCGAATACATAGGTATCATCGTTTTATTTCTCCAACCTATTAAAGGTTCGCATAAAGTTGAAAAAGATTTGATAGGAGAGGTTCTTTCCAAATAAGTGGTATCCGGTAAAATAACGTCGGCATACATTGCCGTGTCGTTTGGAATAATGTCAATTACAACCACTAAATCCATAGTATCGAACATTTCAGCCGTTTTTTCATATCCGGGAACCGATTGCATAGGATTTTCTCTATAAATGAACATTCCTCTTACCGGGTATTCTCCTTCGGCTAACTTTTTGTCTTTTTTCCATTTTGTGTTAATTTCGTGAACTTTGTTTCTAAAGATTTGCCAAGAACCTTTTGTCGGGTTAAGTAGAGGGAATTCTCCGTCTTTATTCGTAGATATATCGATTCTTGTTTGAGCGTTATCGTAAATAGGAAAGTCTTCATATTCGTAGTTTTCAATTTTAAGACCTCTTCCTAATAATACTCCTCCCGGTCTGTTTACACATCCGTGAAGTACGTTAAAGATAGCTTGAGCACGTCTAAAATCAAAATCTTGATAATACCAAGTTGATTTTCTACTTCTATAGCAGTTTGCGGCACCTTTGCTCTCTTCCGCAGCGTCACTGAATTCTTTAGTTATTCTTTTTATGGTATCGACAGGAATTTCGGTTATTTCACTAGCCCATTTAGGAGTGTATTTACTTCCTTCTCCGGTTGTGAAATACTCTATTAATTCATCGATTCCTTCGACTTGTTTTAAATAATCGGTTTTGTAAGGAGTTTTATAATATCCTTGATTAATAGTTTCGTGAATCATAGCAAGCATTAAAGCAAGGTCGGTACCCGGTTTAATCGGTATGAATTCGTCCGCTTGAGCCGCCGTATTAGTATATCTTATATCGATATAAACTATTTTAGTTCCTCTTTTATGGGTGTTTTTAAATAAATCCAGAGTATCCGGAGTAACTATTGCCTCCGCTCTATTAGCTCCTAGCATTAGGACATATTTACTTTTTTTAAAATCGGCACTTCCCCAGCTTCCGAATATAAGTTTGTTTGCCATAAAAGCGGGAGCGAAACATGTCGTAAAATGGTCTACGAAGTTTCCGCTACCGATTCCGTTAGCAAAAGTAGTAAACAGAGGTTCTTCAGCACCGGCACCGGCACCGAAAGCTATTGTGCTTCTGTTGTCTTTTTCTTCATCCAAAATTTTAACCATCTTTTGTCTGATATATTCATATGCTTCTTCCCATGTGGCTTTTCTGTACTTTCCTTCTCCTCTTTTTCCCACTCTGATTAACGGCCATTTGAGCCTGTCCGGGTCGTATGCCGCCGCAATTCCGGCATTTCCTCTGGCACATAAAAAGTTTCTTGATTTTGTAAATAGAGGGTTTGGGTCTAATTTTACAACTTTTCCGTCTATGTTTCTTGCTATCGCACCGCACATATTTACACACATACCGCAAAATGTAGCGATGTATTTGGCGTTTTTTATCTCTTTTTCTTTTTGTTCTTTAGCTTCTAATGCGTCGTCGTAAGGGTTAAACGCATTTGCCGAAGTTGTAGCAACTGCAACACCCGCTGCAGCTGCCGCAGAGCCTTTTAAAAAGTTTCTTCTTTTTAAGTCTATAATTTCAGACATTGATTCTCCTTTTAGGAATTTAACGAATTTATGATATCAAAAAAAATAAAAAAACAAGTGCCGAGAGGCACTTATAAGTTTAAATTATAATTGAAGAAATTAAAATTGATATCTGATGAATGCTCTTATATCAGTTGCTTTTGTTACGTAAGGCATTTTATATTTGGTATAAATGTCAGGGTCGGTCATCATACCGAAGAATCCGTCACTTCCCGGATAATCATATTTTAGATAAGTCGCTCTTATACCGGCTGTTAAATGAGGTATGATTTGAGTGTTATAGTAAGCGTCTATCGCTTTACCTCTAACAGAAGCGATACTTCCTACTAAAGTATCTTCTCCGTATGTGAAATTTCTCCAATATTTGCTTCCTTTTACAAAGCTGATACCGAATCTGTCGTTATCATTAACTCCCGGCATATCCGCACCAATCCATACGCTGTATCCGGAATGTGATTGAGATTCGATGTTGCCTTCAGGAGTATTTACGTAAGTGTATGTTCCGTTTGCGTGAGTTTTGCTGTAACCGAATGAAACGAACGCTTTTGTATCGTCAAGAAAATCACTAATTTCATCACCGATTCCGTCCGCTTTGAAGATAATGTTTTCACCGAAATAGTTACCGAAGTTTTTCATAGTTGGAGTTTTTGTAGTCATATCCAATTGATAACCTTGAACGTTATAAGCCCATATCGTTTCACTCCATACCGAATATTGTCCGTTATCGTAAGGAACTAAAATAAATCCTGTAAAATCCATATTTTCTAAAGCGGTTTTTGCGTAGTTTCTTCCTAGGTTGAGGTTGTCGTTAAATTTACCGGTTGAGCTGGAATATCCTCTACCGGCACAGAATTTAATCCAAGTTCCCCAGTCGCTGAATTTATCCGAAAGTTTAGAAACTTCCCCGTTTCCTATTTTGAAACTAAACCCGTCAAATTCCATATTGATTAAATGTGCTAAAGGACTTTCCGGTTCGTCTCCTTCTCTTAAGTTTGCCGGATAGCCTTCGGTTGCCGGACGTCTTCCGGCACTAAACATAAAATCATCACCGAATTCGTAATTAAAAAACGCTTCTTTTACTCTTAGTGTAATATCGTCCGGTGTTTCGTTTGCAAACCAAGGTGTGTTTTGCCAAATACCGTTTTCACTGTTCATTCCATAGATGTTATTGGCTTCGATTTTTACTGTTGCTTTTAGATTGTCGCTAGGTTTTGCAACACCTGTTAAAATAACTCTGTTTGTAAGGATGTTGTTTGTATAACTTTTAGACGGATGTAAAACATTAGAAGAATCCATCCATTCAGATACAGTTTGTGAAATAAAGTCGTAAGTGGTTCTTAAATCATAGCTCCAAAATAAATGGTCGTTCGCTACAATAGGTGCTACTTTTTTGTAGTATCTGTCGTTTTGTTCTGTTTGTTTCGCTTTTAATTCTTTTATTTGCTGTTGTAAATCGTTGATTTGTTTTTGTAACGAATCTATGTTAGGTGTTGCGAATAGACCTACTATTACGGTTGTAGATAAAAATAGTTTTTTCATTTTTTTCTCCTTTGATTTTTTCTTAAAAGGCGGTTTGATTGAATTTTTATAAAAAACTCTGCGTCTTTAATAATGGTAAAGTTCAGTGAATGAATAAAGATTCAATTCACTAAAAAAATGATAACTCTAAAAACTTAAAGTCGGCTTAATATAAGAATAAATTATGGATAATTTGTAAGATTATTTTTGATATAATTTCAGAAAAAAGGGTTTCTTTGAAAGAAAAAGCATATATTTTATTAGCAAAGCAAGAGGGTATCTCAAATAGAGCCGCAAAAGAGCTTATTGACAGAGGACTTGTTTATGCTAAAGACAAAAAAATAAAAATAGCAAGAGGACTACTTCCGGCTGATACTAAATTTAAAGTTTTAAAGGTTCCAAAGCCTAAAAAAATTTTTGAAGATAAAAATTTAATAGCTATTGATAAACCTCCTTATATAACAAGCGAAGAGATATCAAAAATGTTTAAAGCCGATTTGCTCCATAGGCTTGATAAAGAGACAAGTGGGGTTTTGGTTTTGGTAAAAGATGAATCGTTTAGAAAAAAAGCTATAGAAGAGTTTAGAAAAAAAAGAGTTTATAAAGAGTATTTGGCGTGGGTTAGCGGAATAGTGGCCGAACCTATGGTTATAGATTTTCCTATAAAAGTTATTAAAACAAAAATGGGAGCGATTGCCAAAATTTCAAAAGACGGAGAAGACGCTATAACCGAAATCGAACCTATTTTGGCTTTTAGGACCAAATCCAAAATAAAAGCCGTAATTCATACCGGAAAAACTCATCAAATAAGGGTTCATTTAAAAGCAGTGGAACATCCTATTATCGGTGATGAAAAATATGGAGGCGAACCTTATAAGAGAGTAATGCTTCATCATCATAAATTTAAAATTTTTGATTATGAGTTTGTATCAAACGAACCGAGCGACTTTAAGATGCAAGAAGAGATTAACACCTATAGAAAAAAGAAAAAAAGATAAGGGAGAGTTATGTTTGATAGAATAAGTGACGGATTTAGAAGTGCTATTAACAAAATGAGAATGAAAGATGACGAAAAAGCACTTAAAAAAGCATTGGACGAACTTAAAAAGAGTTTGTTAAAAGCGGATGTTCATTTTAAAGTGGTAAAAGAACTTTTAAAAGATGTTGAAAAAGAGACTAAAAAAGAGGGGATAGGTAGGGCTAGTTTCTTAAAGGCTCTTGAAAATGCTTTAATTAAAATTTTGACGGCTCCCGGGAATTACGGATTTGTTTATTCCAATAAACCTCCTACAGTCGCTTTAATGACCGGTCTTCAAGGTAGTGGTAAAACAACAACCACTGCAAAACTTGCTTATTATTTAAAAAACTTTAAAAAGAAAAAGGTTTTAATGGTCGCAGCAGACCTTCAAAGACTTGCAGCCGTTGAACAGTTAAAGCAGTTGGCTGAACAAAACGATTTGGATATTTATTATGAAGAGGGGGCTAAAAATGCCGTTGAGGTTGCTAAAAATGGAGTAAAGTTTGCAAAAGAGAAATATTATGATGTTGTTTTAATAGATACTGCCGGGCGTTTGGCTATTGATGAAGAACTTATGAACGAGCTTGTGGAAATTAAAAAACAGTTAAATCCGGATGAGATTTTTTACGTAGCAGATTCGTTAACCGGTAAAGACGCTTTAAATACTGCAAAACAGTTTGACGAAAAACTTGATATTACGGGAGTTATTCTTACTAAATATGACGGGGATTCAAAAGGTGGAGTTGCGTTAAGTATCGCTCATCAGGTAGGAAAACCTCTAAGATTTATAGGTACCGGAGAGAAAGTTCCGGATTTGGAGGTGTTTGTACCCGATAGAATAGTAAGCCGTATAATGGGGGCTGGGGATATAGAGAGTTTAGTTGAAAAAACGGCAGCCGTAATAGATGAAAAAGAGGCTAAAAAACTTACGAAAAAAATAAAAAAAGGCAAGTTTAACTACGAAGACTTTTTAAATCAGCTAGAACAGATGAAAAAACTAGGAAGTATGAAAAATCTTTTGGGAATGATTCCCGGAATGGGAAATATGTTAAAACAAATAGGTGATATAGACCTTGAAAACTCTTCTGAAATAAAAAAAATAAAAGCTATGATTAGTTCTATGACTCCGAAAGAGAGACAAAATCCGGAATTAATTAAAGAGTCCGCAAGCAGACGTAGAAGAATTGCAAAAGGTGCCGGGCTTAGCGTACAAGAGATAAACAGAATTAATAAACAGTTCCAACACGCTGCAAAAATGGCTAAGAAATTTGCCGGTAAAAAGATACCTAATATGAATGAGCTTATGAAAATGGCTAAAGGGTTGAATTTTCCTAAATAATATATTAAAATTCCACATTAATTTGTACTAGGGTAGGCTAGGGTGGGATAAAAATAAAAAATAAATTTAAGGAGTAAGCGTGGTAAAAATTAGACTTGCAAGATTCGGTAGAAAAAAAAGACCTTTTTATAGAGTAGTTGTAACAGACAGCAGAAAAAGAAGAGATTCCGGATGGATTGAATCAATCGGATATTATAACCCGATGACTGAACCGACTACAGTTAAAATTGACTTAGAGAGATTAAATTATTGGTTGGGTGTTGGTGCTCAAATGAGCGAAAGAGTTGCTAAACTTAAAAAAATAGTAGAGGAAAATAAAGCTTAATGGTCGTTGACTTTGTAACGGAATATGCAAAGCTTTTATCTTTCGAACCGGATGCAGTAAGAGTTGAGGTTGTACCTCATGAAGATTTTGATGAAATTTTAATTTTCGCTAAAAAAGCGGATGTAGGTAGAATAATAGGTAAAGAAGGCTCGATGGTAAAAGCTATTAAAACCGTTATTAGTGGTTGTCGTGCTAAAGAAGACAAAAACTATAAAATTACGGTAAAGACGGAAGATGAATAAAATACCAATCGCAAAACTTGGTAAAAGTCACGGAATTAAAGGGTGGCAAAAAATCCACCTTTTAACTGATTTTCCTGAACAGTTTAAACCGAATACTACTTTCTCTTCGGATAAAATAGACCTTACTATCGAGAAAATAGACCTAAAAAGAGGACTTGTTAAATTCAAAGGAGTCGATACTCCAGAAGATGCTAAAAAACTTACAAACAGAATGCTTTATACTACCGAAGAAGAGACAAAAGAGAATATTAAGCTTAAAAAAGACGAATATTTTTGGTTTGATATTATCGGATGTGACGTATATGAAAATGAAAAGCTTTTAGGAAAAGTAAAAGAGATAGAAAGAGCAAATGAGACGGATTATTTAATTATCAATACCGACGAAAAATTAATAAAAGAGGGCTATCCTAAAAGATTTTTAATTGATTTTAAAAGAAACGTTGATAAAGTAGATGTTGAAAATAAAAAAATAACGGCAATAGGTGCTAAAGAACTTTTAGATTCTTTAAAATGAAAATCTTCTTCATTACTCTTTTCCCCGATTTAATTCGTTGTTATTTTGAAGATTCTATTTTAAAAAAAGCTAAAGATAAAGGTTTGTTTGAAATAGAATTTATTAATTTTAGGGATTTTGCCAAAAATAAACAAAAAAGAGTGGATTTACCATTAGCCGGTGGTGGTGCCGGAATGATTATAGATAATAAAGCGTTAAGAGATTGTTTGGAGAGTTTGAAAAAAGAGTATCCAAATGCCAGGACTATTTTTTTAACTCCTGTCGGAAAAAGGTTTAATCAAAAAGATGCTATTCGTTTGGCAAAAGAGGAAGCTTTAATTTTGGTTTGTGGAAGGTATGAGGGGTTTGATGAGAAGCTTATAGAGGATTTTGCTTGTGAGGTGTTGAGTATAGGGGATTTTGTGTTAACAGGAGGAGAGCTCGGAGCTTTAGTTATTGCAGATGCAGTTTTAAGAAATATAAAAGGGGTTTTGGGGAATAGTGAGTCTTTAAAGGGAGAAAGTTTTGAGAATAATTTACTAGAAGCTCCGAATTTTTCAAAAGAAACCGCTCCCGGAATTTTAAAAAGCGGTAATCATAAAAAAATAGATGAATGGAAAAAAGAGACTTCTTATTTAAAGACTAAATTTCATAGAACGGATTTAATTTTGTTATAATATTCTCCATCAATTAAAGGGGATATATGGAACCTGATAAATTTTTTTTGGAATTGAATAATCTTAATTTATTATTTGTTGTTGATGATAAAGAAAAAGTTAAATATGATATTGAAATTTTCAAATCTTTTTTTAAGAGTGTAGATGTTACGGAAAGTGCTAAAGAAGCTATAAGTTTTTTAAAAGAGAAAAATTATGATATAGTTCTTGTTAAAGCTTCTATTAAAGATATGTCTTATTTGGAATTCGTAAGATATGTAAAATCTCACTATCCTTACCTTTATACCGCCGTTATCGCCGATGATTTGGATAAAGATGAACTTTTAGATGCTATAAATGCCGGAATAGACGGATTTTTAAAAGAATCTTTTGATATAGAAGTGTTTTTAGGGGAAGTTTATAAACTTTTATATCAAAAGCTTAAAATTGCCGATGAATTAAATGTGTTAAGACAATATAAAGATATTGTAGATGAAAGTATGATAGTTTCCAAAACTGATGTAAATGGAAATATAACTTATGTGAATAAAGCTTTTGAAAAAGTATCCGGTTTTGAAGAGAACGAACTTTTAGGTAAGCCTCATTCGATAGTTAAACATCCGGATATGAAACCGGAAGTTTTTAAAAATTTGTGGAAAACTATTTTAAATAAGAAAACGTGGAGAGGATTGGTTAAAAATAGGAAAAAAAACGGAGAATCTTATTATGTGGATACCGTTATAAAACCTATTTTAGACAGAAACGGAGATATAAGTGAATTTATAGCTCTTAGAAAAGACGTAACGCGTTTTATTAGTGCGGAAGAACTTATAAATGATAAATTGAAATTGATAAAAGATGCACTTTTAATTTTAGTTTATATAGATAATTATGAGGATTTAAGGCTTCTTTATTTAAAAGACGTATTGGATAAATTTAAAAGAAAACTTTTAAAAAGAGTTAAAATTTTGCTGAAAGAAAAATTAAAATTGAAGTCGAATTTAATAGAAGATTATATGGTAAAAGATAATACGGTAGGATTTTTGATAGAAAAATATGAAGTGACGAAATTAAATGAAATTTTGAAAGAAATTATAAGTGAAGTTATGAACAAATCTATTGTTGTGGAATCTTTAGAATTTTTGCCTTTTATTAGAATAAGTTATTCTTACGGAAGTTTGCATATTTATGAAAATGCTATTGTGGGAATAGAAAAAATAAAAAAAGGAGAAGAGAGGTTAATTTGTGCGAACGGGTTATGTGAAGAGAAGAAAATAGAAGTTGAAAAAAATATGAAAATGTTAAAAATTATTGAGAAAGCTTTAAAAGAAAATAGAGTGGTTTCTTTATTTCAGCCTATTGTAGATAATAAAACTAAAAAAATAATCAAATATGAATCTTTAGTAAGAATTATAGATGAAAACGGAAATTTTTTAAGTCCTTTTTTCTTTTTGGATATTGCTAAAAAATCCGGGTTACATACTAATATTACGTTAAAAGTAATAGAAAATAGCTTTAATATGTTAAAAAGAGGTTTTTCGGTTTCTATTAATTTATCTCCTAGTGATATTTTAAGAGATGTAATTAAAAATAAAATCTTTGATTTATTGAAAACTAATCAAATAAGTTACGGACAAGTTACTTTTGAATTATTGGAAGATGAAATTGTTAAATTTCCTAATGTTTTGAATGAATTTATTAATGAAGTTTTAAAGTTGAAAGCCAATATAGCGATAGATGATTTCGGAAGCGGATATTCTAATTTTAGTAGAGTCGTTGAATTTAAAGCCGATATTATTAAAATAGACGGTAGTTTGATTAAAGAGATAGATAAAGATAAAGTAAAACAAAATGTAGTGGAAGCTATAGTTTCTTTTGCTAAAAAAGAAAATAAAAAAACGGTTGCCGAATTTGTTGAAAATGAAGAAATTTATAATATTTTATGTGAATTGGGAGTTGATTATTCACAAGGGTATTATTTTTCAAAACCGTTAACTCTTGAGGAATTAAAAACACTTTGAAAAGAAATTGATATTTGATATAATTTCATTCCAAAAATCAAGTGTGAATGCCCATAAGTGGCCAATGGCACAAAGGAGAGAATATGAGAAACAAATTTATTGAAGCTTTTGAAGCGAAACAAATCGAAGGTAGAGAAATTCCTGAATTCAGACCGGGTGATACTGTAAAAGTAGCAGTAGAAATTAAAGAAGGTGACAAAAAAAGAATTCAAAATTTTGAAGGTGTGGTAATTGCTATTAAAGGTACTGGTGCCGGAAAAACATTTACGGTAAGAAAAATCGGTGCAAACAACGTAGGTGTCGAGAGAATTTTCCCGGTATATAGTGAAAGTATTGCCAGAATCGAAGTAGTAAGAAAAGGTAAAGTAAGAAGAGCTAAACTATACTACTTAAGAGGAAAAACAGGTAAAAAAGCAAGAATTAAAGAAAGAAGAGATTAATCTTTTCTTTTTCTTTTTTTGTTTTTTAGCTAGAGTGTCTGGCACCCTTTATGTTTAAGATAAAGGGAAAGAAGGGAATTACATCATTCCCATTCCACCCATTCCTCCCATATCAGGAGCTGCTGGTGTTGGTTTTTCTTCCGGGATTTCAGTTACAGCCGCTTCAGTTGTTAGAAGCAGACTACCTACTGATACTGCGTTTTGAAGTGCAATTCTTTCAACTTTTGTCGGGTCGATAATTCCAGCTTCAAACATATTTACATATTCACCAGTTGCTGCGTTAAATCCGGTGTTTTCATCAGCTTCTTCAACTTTCATAGCAACGATGCCAGGCTCGAACCCCGCGTTTTTAGCGATTTGTTTAATAGGCGCTTTTACTGCTTGTTTTACGATTTCAACACCGATTTTTTCATCAGCGTCTTCAGTTTCTACGTTTACTTTTTTAGCAGCTTTTAAAATTGCACTACCACCACCGATTACGATACCTTCTTCAACAGCCGCTTTAGTTGCACTTAAAGCGTCGTCAACTCTGTCTTTTTTCTCTTTCATTTCAGTTTCAGTAGCTGCTCCTACTTTAATTACAGCTACACCGCCGCTAAGTTTAGCAAGTCTTTCTTGTAATTTTTCTCTGTCATAGTCACTTGTTGTTTCTTCAATTTCTTTTTTAATTTGGTTGATTCTTGCTTCAATAGCTGCTTTGTCACCTTTACCGTCAACGATTGTTGTGTTTTCTTTGTCTACTACAACTCTTCCGGCTTGTCCAAGGTCAGCTAAAGTTGCACTCTCAAGCGTTCTACCAAGTTCTTCAGAAATTACCTGACCACCTGTTAAAATTGCAATATCTTGAAGCATTGCTTTTCTTCTGTCACCAAATCCAGGTGCTTTAACTGCACATACGTTTAGAACACCTCTAAGTTTGTTTACTACTAGAGTTGCTAAAGCTTCACCTTCAATATCTTCAGCGATAATTAATAGTGGTTTATTACCGGCTTGAACCATTTGCTCAAGTAACGGTAAAAGGTCTTTCATATTGCTGATTTTTTTGTCGTACAGTAAAATGTATGCATCATTTAGTTCAGCAACCATTTTTTCAGTATCAGTTACGAAATATGGTGATAGATAACCTCTGTCAAATTGCATACCTTCTACTACTTCAAGTTCGTCTTGAAGTGATTTACCTTCTTCAACTGTAATTACACCGTCTTTTCCAACTTTATCCATAGCTTCTGCGATAAGTTCACCGATTTTTTTGTCGTTGTTTGCTGAAATTGTTGCAACTTGAGCGATTTGTTCTTTGTTTTCTACAGGTTTGCTCATTTTTTTAAGCTCGGCAATAATAGCTTCAACAGCTTTATCCATTCCTCTTTTTACAGCTACCGGATTTGCTCCAGCTGTGATGTATTTTAAACCTTCTTTAAATACTGCATGAGCAAGTACTGTTGCGGTAGTTGTACCGTCACCCGCTTCATCAGCAGTTTTGCTTGCAACTTCTTTTACAAGTTGAGCTCCCATATTTTCCACAGGGTGTTTAAGTTCGATTTCTTTTGCTACAGATACACCGTCTTTTGTAATGTGAGGTGCACCGAAACTTCTTTGAAGTAGAACGTTTCTACCTTTTGGTCCCATTGTCACTCTAACTGCATCAGCTAGTTTTTCAACACCGGCTAATAGTTCGTTTCTTGCTATATCATTGTATACAACTTCTTTTGCTGCCATATCTCCCCTCCTTTAATTATTTTTCAATTTTTCCAAGAATATCGTCAGTGTTTAGTACAAGATATTCTTTTCCGTCGATTGTAATGTCAGTTCCACTGTATTTAGCGAATACTACTTTATCACCTTCTTTTAAAGGTAGATTGTCGTCTTCTTCAACTTCTTTAGAAATTGCTACTACAATTCCTTCAAGAGGTTTTTCTTTTGCGTTATCCGGAATAATGATTCCGCTTGCTGTTTTTGCTTCTTCTTCAACTCTTTCCACTAATACTCTTAACCCTAGCGGTTTGAACATTTCCTCCTCCTTTTAGCAGTTATTTAGTTTAACTGACGGAATTATATAAAAATGATATGAAAAAGTCAATAAAATTTACAAAAAAATTTAAAAAAAATGAGCGATTTATACTAAAGTATTTTTATAGTCTGGGTTAAATAATTCTGTTTGTAAGATTTTAGGTTTTGTAATTTAGAAAAAGTTTTAAATTAACTTGACTTTTGTACGAAAATTTATTATTATTTCAGTCCGCAAGATGGTGGGGTAGCTCAGCTGGCTAGAGCGCCGGTCTCATAAGCCGGAGGTCGGGAGTTCAAGTCTCCCCCTCACTACCATTAAAACTCCAATAAAATCGATATTTTGATAGCTTAAAAACTGATGAGGTGTTCCTTAGTAAGCGATTTTCTCAAAATTTAACTTCTAAATACACTCTCTGAGAGGAATATAATTTAGTTAACAAAATACTTTTTTTCTAAAAAATCCGTTTAGTTTTGTTTAGTAGCGTTTAATTTTTTAGTGGAAACCTTTGGAAACTTTTAGAAACTTTCAAGGCTGAGTTTCCTTTTGTTTCCTTTTCAAAAATCCTGTTGCCTTTTGTTGCGTTTGTCTGTTGACTTTTGTTAACTTTTTCTGATAACCCGTTCACCTTTATAGGCAAAAGCCGAGAATTTATGGTGCTTTTTTTTCACTTATAGCTGGAATTATGCCGATAAAAAAGAAGTTCATAAGCAGTTGCAGGTGTTGTATTGCTGAGCTTAGGCAGGGGCTTAGCAAGGGGTTGGTAAGCAGAATACCCCCCCCCTTAAAAGTGGTTTTTGTTTTTTCAGTGTTGGGCGTCCGATTGCTAATATACAGGGTAAATAATTTTTAACCCTCCCCCCTCTCAAAAGTTAACCGGTTAACTCTCTAATAATTTCGTAATATCGGTAGTTTTAAACTATTTTGTCAAGGATGTTAACCACTTTTTAGTTAACTTTGTGTGTGTAAAAGCTGGGGTTGGCGACCACCGCAGGCAAAAACACTTGGAAAGACCACGATAGAGATGGACTGGGCTGTGGGAAAGCTAAAGAAAAGGACTCATTAAATAAAAAAAGCCTCATAGAGTTCAAGCTTAAAAATTTATCGATAATGAGGCAAT